>NZ_JARAVL010000080.1:1920-5178 GCF_033792725.1 Streptomyces sp. PA03-5A
CCGGGCGCGCTGTTGGGTCCTGAGGGCACGGAAGTGTTCTCGGTTGTGGACCGGACTCATCGAAGCTTCGCGGTTGCGGGGTGGGTGTTGGGTGACGGGTCGTTGTTTGAGAACTGCATAGTGGACGCGAGCATCTGTGGCCAAGTTTTTAAGGGCGCACGGTGGATGCCTTGGCACCAGGAACCGATGAAGGACGTGGGAGGCCACGATAGGCCCCGGGGAGCTGTCAACCGAGCTTTGATCCGGGGGTGTCCGAATGGGGAAACCCGGCAGTCGTCATGGGCTGTCACCCGCTGCTGAACACATAGGCAGTGTGGAGGGAACGCGGGGAAGTGAAACATCTCAGTACCCGCAGGAAGAGAAAACAACCGTGATTCCGGGAGTAGTGGCGAGCGAAACCGGATGAGGCCAAACCGTATGCGTGTGATACCCGGCAGGGGTTGCGCATGTGGGGTTGTGGGATCGTACTTCAGTCGTCTGCCGGCGGCTGGGCGAGTCAGAAACCGTTGATGTAGGCGAAGGACATGCGAAAGGTCCGGCGTAGAGGGTAAGACCCCCGTAGCTGAAACATTAGCGGCTTGCTTGTACGACACCCAAGTAGCACGGGGCCCGAGAAATCCCGTGTGAATCTGGCGGGACCACCCGCTAAGCCTAAATATTCCCTGGTGACCGATAGCGGATAGTACCGTGAGGGAATGGTGAAAAGTACCGCGGGAGCGGAGTGAAATAGTACCTGAAACCGTGTGCCTACAAGCCGTGGGAGCGTCGGACATCAGCTTGCTGGTGTCTCGTGACTGCGTGCCTTTTGAAGAATGAGCCTGCGAGTTTGCGGTGTGTGGCGAGGTTAACCCGTGTGGGGTAGCCGTAGCGAAAGCGAGTCCGAATAGGGCGATCCAGTCGCACGCCCAAGACCCGAAGCGGAGTGATCTAGCCATGGGCAGGTTGAAGCGTGGGTAAGACCGCGTGGAGGACCGAACCCACCAGGGTTGAAAACCTGGGGGATGACCTGTGGTTAGGGGTGAAAGGCCAATCAAACTCCGTGATAGCTGGTTCTCCCCGAAATGCATTTAGGTGCAGCGTCGTGTGTTTCTTGCCGGAGGTAGAGCACTGGATAGGCGATGGGCCCTACCGGGTTACTGACCTTAGCCAAACTCCGAATGCCGGTAAGTGAGAGCGCGGCAGTGAGACTGCGGGGGATAAGCTCCGTGGTCGAGAGGGAAACAGCCCAGAGCATCGACTAAGGCCCCTAAGCGTACGCTAAGTGGGAAAGGATGTGGAGTCGCACAGACAACCAGGAGGTTGGCTTAGAAGCAGCCACCCTTGAAAGAGTGCGTAATAGCTCACTGGTCAAGTGATTCCGCGCCGACAATGTAGCGGGGCTCAAGCGTACCGCCGAAGTCGTGTCATTGCAGCAATACTCCCAACGGAGGCTGTGATGGGTAGGGGAGCGTCGTGTGCCGGGTGAAGCGGCCCTGGAAGGGAGTCGTGGACGGTTCACGAGTGAGAATGCAGGCATGAGTAGCGATACAAGAGTGGGAAACTCTTGCGCCGATTGACTAAGGGTTCCTGGGTCAAGCTGATCTGCCCAGGGTAAGTCGGGACCTAAGGCGAGGCCGACAGGCGTAGTCGATGGACAACCGGTTGATATTCCGGTACCCGCTTTGAAGCGCCAGCGCTGAATCTGGTGATGCTAAGGCCGTGAAGCCGCCCTTGATCTCTTCGGAGTGATGGGGAGTGGTGGAGCCGCTGAACCTATCCAGTAGTAGGTGAGCGATGGGGTGACGCAGGAAGGTAGTCCAGCCCGGGCGGTGGTTGTCCCGGGGTAAGGGTGTAGGCCGAGTGGTAGGCAAATCCGCCACTCATTGAGGCTGAGACCTGATGCCGAGCCGATTGTGGTGAAGTGGATGATCCTATGCTGTCGAGAAAAGCCTCTAGCGAGTTTCATGGCGGCCCGTACCCTAAACCGACTCAGGTGGTCAGGTAGAGAATACCGAGGCGTTCGGGTGAACTGTGGTTAAGGAACTCGGCAAAATGCCCCCGTAACTTCGGGAGAAGGGGGGCCATTGCTGGTGAGGGGACTTGCTCCCTGAGCTGGTGGTGGCCGCAGAGACCAGCGAGAAGCGACTGTTTACTAAAAACACAGGTCCGTGCGAAGCCGTAAGGCGATGTATACGGACTGACGCCTGCCCGGTGCTGGAACGTTAAGGGGACCGGTTAGCTCCATTTCGGTGGGGCGAAGCTGAGAACTTAAGCGCCAGTAAACGGCGGTGGTAACTATAACCATCCTAAGGTAGCGAAATTCCTTGTCGGGTAAGTTCCGACCTGCACGAATGGCGTAACGACTTCTCGACTGTCTCAACCACAGGCCCGGTGAAATTGCACTACGAGTAAAGATGCTCGTTTCGCGCAGCAGGACGGAAAGACCCCGGGACCTTTACTACAGCTTGATATTGGTGTTCGGTTCGGCTTGTGTAGGATAGGTGGGAGACTTTGAAGCAGTGGCGCCAGCCATTGTGGAGTCGTCGTTGAAATACCACTCTGGTCGTGCTGGATGTCTAACCTCGGTCCGTGATCCGGATCAGGGACAGTGTCTGGTGGGTAGTTTAACTGGGGCGGTTGCCTCCTAAAGAGTAACGGAGGCGCCCAAAGGTTCCCTCAGCCTGGTTGGCAATCAGGTGTTGAGTGTAAGTGCACAAGGGAGCTTGACTGTGAGACTGACGGGTCGAGCAGGTACGAAAGTAGGGACTAGTGATCCGGCGGTGGCTTGTGGAAGCGCCGTCGCTCAACGGATAAAAGGTACCCCGGGGATAACAGGCTGATCTTCCCCAAGAGTCCATATCGACGGGATGGTTTGGCACCTCGATGTCGGCTCGTCGCATCCTGGGGCTGGAGTCGGTCCCAAGGGTTGGGCTGTTCGCCCATTAAAGCGGTACGCGAGCTGGGTTTAGAACGTCGTGAGACAGTTCGGTCCCTATCCGCTGTGCGCGTAGGAGTCTTGAGAAGGGCTGTCCCTAGTACGAGAGGACCGGGACGGACGAACCTCTGGTGTGCCAGTTGTCCTGCCAAGGGCATGGCTGGTTGGCTACGTTCGGGAGGGATAACCGCTGAAAGCATCTAAGCGGGAAGCCTGCTTCGAGATGAGGACTCCCACCCCCTTGAGGGGTTAAGGCTCCCAGTAGACGACTGGGTTGATAGGCCGGATGTGGAAGCCCAGTAATGGGTGGAGCTGACCGGTACTAATAAGCCGAGGGCTTGTCC
>NZ_JARAVL010000081.1:0-4814 GCF_033792725.1 Streptomyces sp. PA03-5A
GCCCGGGGCCGCGTCGGGGCGCGCCGCGGCGCCCCGGCCCGGCTGGGCGGCGCCGCCGGACTGGCGGCGTTCGCGCTGCCAGCGGGCGAGCTGGGAGACGCGGCGCACCACGAACTGCGAGTCGAGGATGCCGAGCATGCCGGCCAGCTGCACCGCGTACTCGTGCTGGATGGACGCGTTCTTGATGCCCGCGACGATGGGCGCGCCCGCTTCCAGCGCGGAGGCCCGGCCCTCGGCGGTGTCGAGGTTGTAGCGGGCGACGACCGACGTCAGGGCGAAGGCGAACAGCGGGGTACGGGTGTCCACCAGCCGCTGCACGGCGGCGTCGCCCTCGGCGAGGCGCAGGTCGCAGGGGTCCATGCCGCCGGGGGTGATGGCGATGGAGGTCTCGGCGGCGAACTTCTGGTCGTCCTCGAAGGCGCGCAGGGCGGCCTTCTGGCCGGCCTCGTCGCCGTCGAAGGTGAAGACGACCTCGGCGCCCGAGTTGTCCATCAGCAGCCGGCGGAGGATCTTGATGTGATCGCCGCCGAAGGCGGTGCCGCAGGTCGCGATGGCGGTGGTGACGCCCGCGAGGTGGCACGCCATGACGTCGGTGTAGCCCTCGACGACCACGGCCCGGCTGGTGCGGGCGATCTCCTTCTTCGCCAGGTCGATGCCGTACAGGACCTGGGACTTCTTGTAGATCGGCGTCTCGGGGGTGTTGAGGTACTTCGGGCCCTGGTCGTCCTCGCGCAGCTTGCGCGCGCCGAAGCCGATCACCTCGCCGGTGATGTCGCGGATCGGCCAGATCAACCGGCCGCGGAAGCGGTCGATGGCACCGCCGCGGCGGCTCTCGCTGGCGAGTCCGGAGACGATCAGCTCGCGGTCGGTGAAGCCCTTGCCGCGCAGGAAGCGGACGAGGTGGTCCCAGCCCGCCGGGGCGTAGCCGACGCCGAAGTGCTCGGCGGCGGCCTGGTCGAAGCCCCGCTCGGTGAGGAACTTCCGGCCGATCTCGGCCTCGGCCCCGCCCAGCTGCTCGACGTAGAACTGCGCGGCCGCCTTGTGCGCCTCGACCAGCCGGATCCGCTCGCCCTGCTGCCGGCCCGGGGTGTAGCCGCCCTCCTCGTACCGCAGCGTGATGCCCGCCACGGCGGCGAGCCGCTCGACCGCCTCCGAGAAGGACAGGTGGTCGACCTTCATCACGAAGTCGAGGGTGTCGCCGCCCTCCTGGCAGCCGAAGCAGTGGTAGAGCCCCTTGCTCGGGCTCACGTGGAAGGAGGGCGACTTCTCGTCGTGGAAGGGGCACAGGCCCTTCAGGTTGCCGCCGCCCGCGTTCCTGAGCTGCAGGTACTCGGACACGACGGCGTCGATCGGGACCGCGTCCCGTACCGCCTTGACGTCCTCGTCCCTGATCCGCCCAGCCACGGAAGGATTCTACGGCGCGGCCCGAGGAAGGTCAGACCAGCTTGGCGACGAAGAGGAAGTGCGGCCCGGCCGGCTCCAGCACGAACTCCTCCCCCACCGCCATGAAGCCCTGCCCCTCCCAGAAGCCGCGCGCCGAGGTACGGCCGTTGCACCACACCAGCTCGGCCCCGCGCTGCCGGGCCTGCTCCAGCGCGGCGTGCAGCAGCGCAGCGCCGTAGCCGCGGCCGCGGACCTCCGGGGCGCTGGCCATGCCGCGGATGCGGTACGCGATCGCGCCGTCGCCGGGCAGCTGTTCCGGGAAGAGCGTGACGCACGCCACGACCTCGTCGCCGCCGTCGCCGCCGTAGGCCGCCATGTGGAAGGCGAGCGGATGACCGTCCTCCAGGAAGATCGCCGACTTCCGCGGGAGCCCGGGCCGCAGCACCCTCCAGCGCAGTTCGAAGATCTCCTCGACGGGTACGACGGCGGTCCTGGGCTCCATGACAGTCATGCTAGGTGACCGCCCCCGGGCTCACTCCAGGAGGGAGGCCAGGGGCACCGTGGGGTCGGCCAGCGCGTCGGTGTCGACCTGGCGGCCGGAGCGGATGAGCTTCTGGACGGTGTCGGTCACGTCCCACACGTTGACGTTCATCCCGGCCAGCACCCTGCCGTCGCGCAGCCAGAAGGCGATGAACTGCCGCTTGCCCACGTCGCCCCGGGCCAGCACCTGGTCGTAGGTGCCGGGGGCGGCGTGCCCGGAGAACTCCATGCCCAGGTCGTACTGGTCGGTGAAGAAGTACGGGACCCGGTCGTACACCACGTCCCCGCCGAGCATCGCACGGGCCGCCACGGGGCCGCTGTTGAGGGCGTTCGCCCAGTGCTCGACCCGCAACCGGCCGCCCAGCAGGGGGTGTTCGGCGTTGGCGACGTCTCCGGCGGCGAAGACGTCCGGGTCGGAGGTGCGCAGCGAGGCGTCCACGGCGATGCCGCCGCCCGCGGCGCGGTCGGCCAGCGCCAGCCCGGCGGCCTCGGCGAGCGCGGTGCGCGGGGCGGCGCCGATCGCGGCGAGCACGTGGTGGGCGGGGTGCTCCTCGCCGTCGTCGGTGAGCACCGACATCACCATGCCGTCCTGACCGGTGATCTCGGTGAGCCGGGCGCCGAAGTGGAACCGCACCCCGTGCTCGCGGTGCAGGTCGGCGAAGACCTCGCCGAGCTCCGGGCCGAGGACCGAGTGCAGCGGGCACGGCTGCGGCTCGACGACCGTGACCTCGACGCCGTAGCCGCGGGCGGCGGCCGCCACCTCCAGGCCGATCCAGCCCGCTCCGGCGATCACCAGGTGGCCGTTCTCGCGGCCGAGCGAGGTCAGCACGTTCTTCAGCCGCTCGGCGTGCGCGAGACGGCGCAGGTGGTGCACCCCGGCCAGGTCGGTGCCGGGGATGTCCAGCCGGCGCGGCTCGGCGCCGGTGGTCAGCAGCAGCCTGTCGTACGGGATGGAGGTGCCGTCGCCCAGGGTGATCCGCTTGCCGGTCCGGTCCAGGCCGGTGACCGGCTGGCCGAGGTGGAGTTCGACGTCGTGCTCGGCGTACCAGGCGGCGGGATGGACGAAGACCGAGTCGCGCTCCTCGTTGCCCAGCAGGAAGCCCTTGGAGAGCGGGGGTCGTTCGTAGGGGTGGTCGCGTTCGTCCCCGATCAGTATCACGCGGCCGGTGAAACCCTCGGAGCGCAGCGTCTCCGCCGCTTTCGCCCCGGCGAGCCCCGCCCCGACGATGACGAATGTGTGGTCTGCGTCCACCACTGTGCGCCTCCCTGGTGTCCTCGGGTGCCCGGCGGCCCTCCCTCTGGCAATTGCCAGTCATGTGAGCGTCCCGCACGGCAGGGCCGACGTGAAGAGTGCCGCGCCGACCGGGAACGGGGGCGGCGCGGCGCGCGGGGGCGGCCGGGGGCCCGCCGGGGGCTCACCGGGGGGCGGTGAGCCGGGCGTGCAGGGCGGTCGCGGCCGCGTCGGTCAGCGAGGCGATCTGGTCGACGACGGCCCGCTGCCGGGCCCGGTCGTCCTTGGCCTCGTCGAAGATGCCGCGGAACTGCGGGTCCAGCCCCTCCGGCGCCCGGGCCAGCAGGGCCTCGGCGAGCTCCCCGATGACCACGCGCTGCTGGGCGCGCCGCCGCTCCTGCGCCTCGCGCTGCATGACGTACCGGTCGGCGACCGCCTTCAGGACGGCGCACTCCAGCCGCTGGTCGCGCGGGACGACCAGTTGGGCGCGGTGACGGGTGAGCCGGCCGGTGCCGTAGGCGTCCCGGGTGGCGCGCTCGGCGGCCAGGCAGAAGCGGCCGATCAGCTGCGAGGTGGCGTCCTTCAGCCGGGCCTGGGCGATGGCGGAACCGTCGTAGCCGTGCGGCCACCACTCCATGTCCAGCAGCCGGTCCAGGGCCTGCGCGAGCTCGTCCTCGGCCGCCCCGGGGGCGTAGCGGCCGGCGGCGACGGCGAAGATCTCGCGGCGCTCGGGCTCGGCGAGCAGCACCGCCGGGTCCAGATGGCCGGCGTGCAGCCCGTCCTCGACGTCGTGGACGGAGTACGCCACGTCGTCGGCCCAGTCCATGACCTGCGCCTCGAAGCACTGCACGTACGGGCGGTCGGCGGGGGCGGTGCGGCGCAGCCACTCGAAGACCGGCAGGTCGTCCTCGTACACGCCGAACTTGGGGCTGGTGGGGTCGGTGGGGTGCCCGCCGCGCGGCCAGGGGTACTTCGTCGCCGCGTCCAGCGCCGCCCGGGTCAGGTTGAGGCCCACGCTGGTCAGGGTGCCGTCGTCGGCATGGGCGAAACGCTTCGGCTCCAGCCGGGTCAGGATGCGCAGGCTCTGGGCGTTGCCCTCGAAGCCGCCGCAGCCGGCCGCGACCTCGGCGAGCACCATCTCCCCGTTGTGCCCGAACGGCGGATGGCCGATGTCGTGGGCCAGGCAGGCGGTCTCCACCAGGTCCGGGTCGCAGCCGAGGGCCGCCCCGAGCTCCCGGCCTACCTGGGCGCACTCCAGGCTGTGCGTCAGCCGCGTCCGCGGGCTGCTGTTGAGCGCCCGGGCGTTGTCGACCGGGTCCACCACCTGCGTCTTCCCGGCCAGCCGGCGCAGCCCCGCGGAGTGCAGCATGCGGGCCCGGTCCCGCTGGAACGACGTGCGGCCGGGCCGCTTGTCGGGCTCGGGCACGTAGCGCTCGGTGTCGGCTTCGCTGTAGGGGGCGTAGTCGGTCGCCGCAGGGTGGTTCGCGTCCATACCGCGACGGTAGCGGGCGCGACCCGGTCCGGGCGGCTACGCCGTGGCCAGCTGCGCCGCGGCGGCGGGACCCGCCGTGCCGGCCAGCGCCCGGTCGTAGCGGTGCAGCACCAGCGCCGCCATCGCCGGATGCGCGCCGAGCGGGGCGGCGGCGATCCACGGCGCCGC
>NZ_JARAVL010000082.1:0-4197 GCF_033792725.1 Streptomyces sp. PA03-5A
GCGCGACCAGGCGGACTTCTTGGTGGGAGCCGACGTCCGTGTGACCGGCACTTCGACCCCGGCGTTCGGACAGGGCGGCGTCTACGACCACATACCCGGGATCGCCGCGGCGGCCCCGGCCAGCCGCAGCACCGTGCCGCTGCCCAGGAACCGCGAGGCAACGGTGCTGGCACTGGACACCACCAGCGCCTCCGGGGTGACCGGCCTGCGCGACGACCTCGCCGACCGGCCCTTCCAGGACCTGCTGCGCTCCCTGCGCCCCGAGGAGGCCGCCTCGCGGGACGCCGGGTTCACGCTGCCCGACGCCTCGGCGCGACTCCGCCTGACCGTCCGCCTGCAGGCCCTGGGCACCCGGGGCCGCGCAACCGCGAGCGGGGTCGGCGACCGGCTCTCGGCGACCTTCACGGACCGCTACGGCGTGCCCTACACCATCCCCCTGGGCGAGGTCCCCGCCGACGGCCGACCCCACGTCCTGGAGGCGGACTTCGCCGCGGAGGCGGGCCGGGCCCCCGGCGCCGGCCCGGCCGGGCCACTGCGCCTGACCCGGATCAAGGCCGACTACACCCTGCCCCGGCGGACCGGGCACCACCGGCTGTCCGTCACCGCGCTGCGGGCCGTGACCAACGACGGCTCCGCGCACGCCTTCCCGGTGCCGGCCGGCGCTTCCTGGAAGGCCCACACCCTCATGGGCAACCGGGACTTCACCGAGGACCGCGAGCGCGGCTACGTCGCCGCGCGGACGGACGCCCCGCGTTCCGGCCAGGACACACCGCTCACCGTCGAGTACGACACCGGGCAGATGCCCCTCGAGGGCTATGTGCAGAGCGGCTTCGACGAGGCGGCCGTGATCGTGACCGCGGCACCGAAGGCCCCGGCCGCGCTGGCGGGTGTCGCCACCGACTCCTTCCTGCGGGCGGTCGACACGAAGGTGGGCGACCCGGTACGGATCCAGCTGGCCGGCGTGACCGTGCCGGTCCGCGTCACCGCGGCCGTACGCGCCCTGCCCACGGCCACGCCCGGGGACACCGCCACCGACGGCGGGGCGCTGCTGCTGGACCTGCGCTCGGTGAACACGTTGCTGAACGGAACCGGCCAGGGTTCCCTGGTTCCCGGCGAGTGGTGGCTGGCGGCCGAGCCCGGCGCGGCCGCCCGCGTCGCCTCGGCGCTGCGGGCCCGCGGCGACATCACCTCGCTCCTGGTCCGCGACGAGCAGCGAGCCGAGCTGCAGCGGGATCCGCTCGGCGCGGGGCCGCTGTCCGCGCTGCCCGCCGCCGTCGTGACCGCCGTGGTGCTGGCCGCGCTCGGCTACAGCGTGGCGGCGGCCGGAGCGCTGCGCGAACGCTCCCAGGAGTTCGCGATGCTGCGGGCGCTGGGCACCCCGCGCCGCTGGCTCGCCCGGGTGATCGCCGCCGAGCAGGGCCTGCTGGTCCTGGTCGCGGTGGGCGTGGGCGTCGTACTCGGCGGACTGCTGACCCGCCAGGTCGTCCCCCTGATCGTCCTGACGGCCCGCGCGGCCAGCCCGGTCCCCGAGGTCCGGGTGGAGCTGCCGTCCGGCCCGCTGGTCGTGCTGCTGATCGCCGTCACCGTGCTGCCCCTGCTCGGCGTCATGCTGACGGCGTGGCGGTCCGTCGACCCGGCCCAGGCGCTGCGGCGCCAAGGAGGTGAATGACGTGGCCGAGCCCCGTACCCAGCGGAGCGGTGACGTCTCCTGGATCCGCGCCCGGCTGAGCGCCGCCCCCGGCGGCACGCTCGCCATGGCCGCGCTGGTGTTCGTCACGGCGTTCCTGGCGGCCGCGCTGCCGCGGGCCGTCGACGGGTACGAGGACACCGCGCTGCGCGACACCGTGTCACACGCGTCGCTGCAGGGCCGCAGCGTCTCCATGTCGCTCCAGGTCTCACGGCTGTCCGTCCCCTTCGGCCCCGAGGCACTGCTCACCCCGCGGTCGCTGAAGGAGACGGAGAAGGAGTTCCGGCGTCTCGTCCTGCCCCCGCTGGCGCTGGAGCCGGACCAGACCGTGTACGGGGTGCGCTCCGCCGACACGGGCGCCACCGACCCTGCCCTGCCCCGGCCTTCGGGCCTCGATCCGGAGAGCGCCCTGGTGGCCCAACCGGACCTGGCGGCGAACACCCGGCTCCTCAAGGGACGCATGCCGCGCCCCGGCACCGACGCCCACAGCGTCGAAGCGGTGATCACCGACCGCACCGCGCAGGTCATGGGACTGCGTACCGGTTCGGCGTTCCACCTGCGGGATTCGGTCGGATCGGTCATGACCGTCCGGGTCACCGGGATCGTCACGCCCCGGACACCCGGCACCGCGTACTGGAACGCGGAGCCCGAGCTGCGGAAACCGAAGCTGGTGTCGGTGAAGGGCGAGGGCTCCGACCCGGCGCCCGTGTTCTACTGGCGTTTCACCGCGCTCATCGACGAGAACGCCACCAAGTCCCTGCTCGGTCTGCAGGACGGTGCGCTGGCCTACTGGCACCACCCTGCCGACGTCGACGAGCTCACCGCGCGCGACGTCCCCGCGCTGCGTGACCGGCTCGCCGCGCTGACGGCGGGACCGGACGGGGCACATCTGCAGGCCAAGCAGCGCGGCCTGCACGTCGAGGAGCAGGGGCTGGGTGAACTCCTCGGTCCCTTCGCCGCCGAGCGCACGGCTGCGCAGCCGCTGGTCCTGGTCGCTGCCGTGGGTGTGGGCACCGTCGCCGCGGTCGTGCTCCTCATGGCGACGGGCCTGTCGGCGGCCCGGCGCAGGGCCGAGTTCACCTTGCTGCGGGCCCGTGGCATCAGTATGGGCTCGCTCACCGGCCGGCTGCTGGCCGAGAGCGCGGTGGTGGCGGTGCCGTCCGCGGCGGCCGGGCTGGTTTTGGCGCTGCTCCTGCTGCCGGCGGAACGTGCCGCGCTCGCTGTGTGGGCGGCCGCCGCGGTGGCCGTCGTGGCCACGGTGAGCCTGCCGCTGCGGGCGGTGACCACGGCCCGCCGGCCGCGCCCCGAACAGCGTGAGGACCTTGTCGCGGCCCGGCCGTCCCGGCGCCGCACGGTGGCAGAACTGGCGGTGGTGGTCGTCGTCGCCGGCGCCGTGGTCGCGCTGCGGCAGCGCGGCACGGCGGACGGCGGTGCGGACGTGCTGACCGCCGCGGCGCCGGTGCTGCTGGCGGTGGTCGCCGCGCTGGTGCTGCTGCGGCTGTACCCCTGGCCGGTGCGGCTGCTGGCGCGGCCCTTCGCACGCCTCGACGGGGCCGTGCTCCACCTCGGCCTGGCGCGGGCGGGCCGTACCCCGTCGACGACGGCCCTGCCTCTGCTCGCCGTGCTCGTTGCCCTGACGGTCACCTCCTTCGGCGGGTCCGTCCTCGCGGGCGTGGAGTCGGGACGCGACCGGGCGGCCGTCACCGCGGTCGGCGCGGACGCCCGCGTGCAGACCTTCGGCGCCCTGCCGCAGGGACTCGACGCCCAGGTCCGGAACATCGCGGGAGTACGCGAGGTCACGGGCGTCCGGGTAGAACGCGGACAGAAAGTGATAAACGACCGCATCTTGTTCGACTTGCTGGTCGTCGATCCGGAGCCGTACGCCCGGCTCGTGGCGGCCACCGGGCTGGGCTCCTCCTTCCCCGCCGGCAAGCTGGACTCAGGCGCGAAGGAGCCCATTCCCGCGATCGCCTCCCCGGCGCTCGCGCGGACGTTCGGCAACGGCGTCGGCGACCCGGAGACCGTCAGGTCCTCCGTCGGACGGGTCATGGTGCACATCGTGGCCACGCAGGACGCCACACCGGCGGCCCCCAACCACGAGTTCGTCATCGTGTCACGGGCCGCCCTGGCCAAGGTGGCGCCCGGGACGAAGGAGCCGGCGCACGGGCCCTCCACGCTCTACGCGACGGGCACCGGCATCGACGCGAAGGCGCTGCGCGCCGTCGTGGCCAAGGCCGCACCCAAGGCGGCCGTCACGCTGCGGACCGAGCAACGCGCCTCCTACGGCACCACATCGGCCTTGCAGTCGGGCGCACGACACGTCTACCTCGCCGCCGTTGCGGCGGGCGCGGGCTTCAGCGTGCTGGCGTTGTTGTTGTCGTTGCTGCACAACGCGCCGCAGCGCAAGGCGCTGCTGGCGCGGCTGCGGACGATGGGGATGACGGGTCGTCAGCGGCAGTGGCTGGCGGTGCTGGAGATGCTGCCGCAGGTCCTGCTGGGCGCCCTGGGCG
>NZ_JARAVL010000083.1:0-2939 GCF_033792725.1 Streptomyces sp. PA03-5A
CCGACGCCGGCCGCGAGCCGGGTCTGGACCGCTCCCACCCCCGCCCCGGACACAGGCCACGCCCCCTTGACCCTGGAGGCGTCCTTCGGCTGGCTCCCGGCTGGCTTCGACAAGATCGAGTACTCGCCGCAGCAGAAGAGAACCGTCGTGAGCGTCGCGGGCAAGATCCCCGAAGGCGGTGTGAGGGGGCCCGGCCTCTCGCTCGACGTCTACCCCGAGGGAACCAAGCCGTCGCTCGGGCGCCCCTGGTACCCCGGAGGTCCTCGGCAGTACCGGATCGACGCGCCGCCGGTCAACGGCCGCCCCGCGTACTGGGTGGGGAAGAGCCCGACGGCAGCCTGGGGCCCCGCGGGTGTCTGGCATCTGCGCTGGCAGACCGCGGACGGCCGGTGGGCGGAGTTGCAGGGTGACGGTATGCCGGGGACCGCGGGGCAGCAGACCCTGCACAAGATCGCCGAAAGGGTCGTCGTGGCTCACCGGGCGATTCCGTTGCCGTTCCGGATCAGCGGTGTGCCCGCGGGATTCGCCGTTTCCGAGGCCTCCTTCGACATGGGGCGGAGGCCGGACGACGCGCCCTGGACGGCCACCGTCGACTTCATCGTCGGCGGGATGTACATCCACACCACGGTCCAGCCGGACCTGCCCGAGCCCACCATGAGCCCGCCGCCAGGCGCGGTTGTCCAGCGCTCCACGTCCACCTGCGTCCGGGAGGACGGCCTCAAGCTCTGCACCGGTTCGGAGTACGGCGTGGACGCCTACCGCGCCGTGGGCGGCCCGAAGGGCTGGCTCAAGCGGTTCACCCTGCTCGGGACGGACCAGCACGACTGGACGACGAACGTGCTGGGCTGACGTCGACGGGCGCCCCGAAGCGGCTGCCCGAGCCCTGTGGCACGCATACGGTACGGCCGTGATCACGAGAAAGGGCCAGTTCCGGGGGATCAAGCCCCCTGAACTGGCCCTACGGCATGCGCCCCGGCGGTTCACCCACCGCTGTTCAAGGGCTGTCTTGGTACGGCGTCCTACGTGTCTCGGCGAGCGTGATGGCTTCGATGAAGCGTTCGAGCGGGAACGGCCGGCCTTCGGGGATGCTCAGCACGCCGTCGGCGACGAGATCACGGACCTCGGACAGCGCGCGCAGCGCGTCCTCAGGTGAGGCACTCCCGAACCAGCGGTTCAGCCAGAAGCCACGGACCGCTTTGGTCTCGTAGATGACCGAGCGCGCCGACAGCGGGATCGTCAGCGCTGCCGGGTCGGTCTGCCGATGGGTGGAGAGCGCGCCGTAGACCACGACCTGTCCTCCGGGAGCCAAGGCCTGGGACACCTGGGCACCAACGGGGCCCGCGACGCAGTCGATGGCCTTGCGCACGCCGTCCGGCCCCGCGATCTCGGCCACGCGGTGCACCAGGTCCTCGTCCTCCGTGCAGATGACCTCGTCGCCGCCGAGTGCCCTGATCTCCTCGACGGCATCGCGTCGCCGCACGACGTTGATCGTGCGCATACCCAGATGCCCGGCCAGCTGAATGACGAGCCGGCCGACGGTGGAGCCCGCGGCCGTCTGCAACAACCATTCACCCGGCTGTACGTCGAGTTCGCGAGTCACCAGGAGCAGCGGGGTCAACGGGTTGACGGCGAGCTGACAGGCGTCGGAGTCGCTCATCTGGTCGGGGACCGGCAGGAGCCTTCGTGCATCGGCGACGAGGTATTCCTGCCACGTGCCGGCCACGCGCGGCCCGGGTACCGCCGGGACCGCGACGGTCACCACGCGCTCGCCGATCGTCAGTCCCCCGGCATCCGGGCCCAGGGCCTCGATGCGGCCCACGCATTCCATGTGCCCCCCCGACGGTGGGAAACTCCGGGGAGAATCCGTAGCGGCCGCGCCCGCCTGCACGACCTCGCCCTCACCGGGCAACTCCCACCCCGTACGGGGACAACCTTTAGGCTGTGCGGATCTGTCGTCCGTCTCGTGGGGGCTGATTTCGTGCGCGCCGTCCGATCCATCCGCCGGTCCGGCCCCCGGAGGCCCCGCAGATCCAGATGCGCCGCGGGGGTCGTCGCGTTGGGTCTCCTCGGGGGGCCGGCGCTCTCCGGTTGTGCGAGCGAGGGCAACCCCGACAACGCCAACGGCGGGCACGGGCCGATCCTGAGGAAGCTCTGGGACGTGCCGACGGGGTACGCGGGGGACTACGACTACGTGCGTGCCGTCTGGGTGATGGACGACCGGATCGTCCGCGTCTCGAACATGTCGCTCGAGGCCATCCGGTTGTCGGACGGCCACAGCATGTACTACCGGCAGCTGGACTACCCGGCAAGTGCGTCAAGGGCACTGGACTCACAGGACCGGGGCCTCGTCGACCGGTCCACGTACGACGCGCGTACCGGCACGGATCTGAACCCCATGGGAGGCGGTGACGGTCAGAAGTTCGTGGCGAGAGAACCGGGCGTGACGCGGCAACCGATCCAGGAATGGCGGAAGAAGGGGCACAAGTACAACTCCTTCACCGTTCAGGATCCCGCGACGGGGAAGATCGTCGGCCGGTACTCCGTGCCGGAGCTGAACTTCATCGCGAAGGGCGAAGTGGACAAGTGCTTCGGGATACGGCTGAAGGACGGGCGGATCGTCTTGGTCGCCTCGGACAACGTCGGCGACTACCTGGCCGCCGCCTATCGCGCACCGGAGTAGGCCGTGCCTGGAGCAGCCGCTGTCCGACCTCTCCGGGAGCGAGGGTACCGGGGCACCTGGTGCTTCTGCCCGGCTGGTGACAGGCCCCTCTCCGGTGACCCCCGTGCACGGTGACGATCCTGCCGCACCACGACGGGAGAACTGATCGCCGCAGGCACGATGGGCCGTGCAACCTTTCGCCTCGCTTCTTGCATCAGGGTGTCGGGCTTCACCTGGAGTGCGGCCTGGAAAGGAGTGCCGTCCATGGCGGAGCGCGGGC
>NZ_JARAVL010000084.1:0-2492 GCF_033792725.1 Streptomyces sp. PA03-5A
TTCACCCAGCCCCTGCTCCTCGACGTGCAGGCCGCGCTGCTTGGCCTGCAGATGTGCCCCGTCCGGTCCCGCCGTCAGCGCGGCGAGCCGGTCACGCAGGGCCGGGACGTCGTGCGCGGTGAGCTCGTCGACGTCGGCAGGGTGGTGCCAGTAGGCCAGCGCGCCGTCTTGAAGGCTGAGCAGGGCGGCCGTGGCCCCCGGGTCGATGAGCGCAGCGAAGTGCCAGTAGCGGGCGGGGTCGCCACCCGGGACGGGCAGCGAGCGCAGGCTGGGCTTGCGCAGGTCGGGTTCCGCGTTCCACCAGGCGGCGCCGGGTGAGCGGGGCGTGACGATCCCGGTGACCCGGACGGTCACGACGGATCCGACGGCGTCCTCGAGGTGGAACGCCGAACCGGTACGCAGTTTCATCACCTTGGCGGTGCGGTCGGTGATCACCGCTTCGACGCTGTGGGCGTCGGTGCCGGCGTTCGGCAGACGTCCCTCGAGGAGCCGGGTGTTCGCCGCAAGGTCGGGCTGTGCCACCAAGGTGTTCTTCGGGGGGAGCGGGGCGACCGCCATGGTCCGGGGCAGTCCGGGGTCGGTGACGTCTGTGTCGGCGGAGCGCACCCCGTATACAGTCTGGTCGCGTTCGAGCGTCAGCGGGGGCTTCACGAGGCGCTGGAACCGGGTCTCGGTCTCCTTCAGCGACGGGGGGGTGAGCAACCCCTCGGCGTTGAGGGGGGCGGACAGCGGTGACACCTGGAGCGACATGGTGACGCTACGGCCCTGCAGCGACGCGTGTGACACCGCGTCGCGCAACGCGGAGTCCTCGTAGCCGTCGACGGCCCGCGGCAGCGCGGCCGCCAGGAACGCCGTGACGAACACCAGCGCGGCCATGGCGAGCGTGCCGCCGGGGGCGGCGCGCAGCCGGGCGCGGATCCAGGAGACGTCACCGCTGCGCGGGGAACGGGGCTCGGCCACGTCATTCACCTCCTTGGCGCCGCAGCGCCTGGGCCGGGTCGGCGGACCGCCACGCCGTCAGCATGACGCCGAGCAGGGACAGTGCGGTGATGGTGATCATCAGCAGGGCGAGCGGACCGGACGGCAGATCTATCCGCACGTCGGGGACCGGGCTCTCCGCGTCAGCCGTCAGGATGATCAAGGGGACGACCAGGCGGGTCAGCAGTCCGCCGAGTACGGCGCCCACGCCCACCGCGACCAGGATGACCAGGCCCTGCTCGGCGGCGATCACCCGGGCGAGCCAGCGGCGCGGGGTGCCCAGCGCCCGCAGCATCGCGAACTCCTGGGAGCGTTCGCGCAGTGCTCCGGCCGCCGCCACGCTGTAGCCGAGCGCGGCCAGCACCACGGCGGTCACGACGGCGGCGGGCAGCGCGGACAGCGGCCCGGCGCCGAGCGGATCGCGTTGGAGTTCGGTGCGCTGCTCGTCGCGGACCAGGAGCGAGGTGATGTCGCCGCGGGTCTGCAGTGCCGAGGCGAGGCGAGCGGCCGCGCCGGGCTCGGCCGCCAGCCACCACTCGCCGGGAACCAGGGAGCCCTGGCCGGTTCCGTTGAGGAACGTGTTCGCCGAGTGCATGTCGATCAGCAGCGCCCCGCCGTCGGTGCCGTCGGTCTTGGGCGCGACGGTGGGCAGGGCGCGTACGGCGGCGGAGACGCGGACCGGCACGGTCACGCCGGCCACGGGGATCCGCACCGAGTCCCCGACCTTCGCGCCGACCGCCCGCAGGAAGGTGTCCGTGGCGACCGCCGACAGCGCGGCCGGGGCCTTGGGTTCGGAGCTGAGGGTTACGGAGGCCGTGTCATAGCTGCTCTGCCAGGCCGCCCCGAGGGACATCTCCCCTGTGTCGAACTCGACGGCGAGCGGCGTCCGCGCGCTGGAGTCAGGGGCGTCCGTCCAGGCGGCGACGTAGCCGGCGTAGTTCATGTAGTCGGGGTTGCCCATAGCGGCGCGCGCCTGCCACGACGAGCCCTCCGGTACCCGGACGGTCCGCGTGGTGCCGTCGCCGGACTCCGACCGCAGCGCGGTGACGGACAGCCGGTGGTGCTCGGTCCGCTGCGGCAGGGTGTAGTCGGCCTTGATCCGGGTCAGGCGCAGTGGCCCGGCCGGGCCGGCGCCGGGGGCCCGGCCCGCCTCGGCGCCGAAGTCCGCCACCACGACGTGCTGTCCGCCGTCGGCGGGGACCTTGCCCAGGGCGATCGTGTAGGGCACGCCGAAGCGGTCCACGAATGTCGCCGAAAGGCGGGTGGTGACGTGGCTCGCAATCGGTCGGCCGCCGGAGTCCGAGGCTTGCGTGCGAACGGTCAGGAGAAGGCGCGCGGTGTCACGGGGCAGGCCGAACCCGGCGTCCGGCGAGGCGGTGTCCTGAGGTCGCAGGGAGCGGAGGACCTGCCGGAACGGCCGGTCGGCGAGGTCGTCGCGCAGGCCGGTCACCCCGGAGGCGCTGGTGGTGTCCAGTGCCAGCACCGTTGCCTCGCGGTTCCTGGGCAGCGGCACG
>NZ_JARAVL010000085.1:0-1332 GCF_033792725.1 Streptomyces sp. PA03-5A
TCACGCGTTCCCGGACCGTACGGTCTCTAACGCCCCCGGCACTGACCGGCCAGATGAGCATGCGGACGGGCGGTTCACCGGCGTGTCCTCGGGTACCCGATGGTCCTGCCGTGAGGGACAACCGCGAGGAAGTGATCGATCATGCGGGCGACCGTGTGGCACGGCAAGCACGACGTACGGGTCGAGACCGTGCCCGACCCCCGGATCGAAGAGCCGACCGACGCGGTGGTGCGCATGACGTCCACCGGCCTGTGCGGATCGGACCTGCACCTGTACGAGGTCCTCGCCCCGTTCATGACGCCCGGCGACATCCTGGGGCACGAACCCATGGGCATCGTCGAGGAGACCGGCTCCGAGGTGGACAACCTGGCGCCCGGCGACCGCGTCGTGGTGCCGTTCCAGATCGCCTGCGGCACCTGCTACATGTGCCGCGAGGGGCTGCCGACGCAGTGCGAGACGACCCAGGTCACCGAGTACGGCTGCGGGGCGGAGCTCTTCGGCTACACCAAGCTCTACGGGCGTGTCCCCGGGGCCCAAGCGGAGTACCTACGGGTGCCGCAGGCGCAGTTCGGCCCGATCAAGGTTCCGGACGGGCCGCCCGACGACCGGTACGTCTACCTCTCCGACGTCCTGCCCACGGCCTGGCAGGCGGTGAAGTACGCCGACGTCCCCCAGGGCGGCAGCGTGGTCGTCCTGGGACTGGGGCCGATCGGCGACATGTGCTGCCGCGTCGCCCGCCACCTGGGCGCGGGCAAGGTCATCGGGGTCGACCACGTACCGGAACGGCTGACCAGGGCGCGCCGTGACGGCGCCCAGGTCTTCAGCCTCGACGAGTACGAGGACCAGGACGATCTCGTGAAGGCCGTACGGAACGCCACCGACGGCCGCGGCCCGGACGCCGTGATCGACGCGGTGGGTACCGAGGCCCACGGCAGCACCCTCGGGAAGCTGGTCCAGCAGTCCGCCGGTCTGCTGCCCCGCGCCTGGGCGGCCAAGCTCATGCAAAACGTCGGCGTCGACCGCCTCGGGGCCCTGCACCTGGCCATCGAACTGGTCCGCCGCGGCGGCACGATCTCGGTGAGCGGCGTGTACGGCGGCATGACCGACCCGCTGCCGATGCTGACCCTGTTCGACAAGCAGATCCAGTTGCGCATGGGCCAGGCGAACGTCCGGCGCTGGAGCGACGAGATCCTCCCGCTCCTGACCGACGAGGACCCGCTCGGCGTGGACGGCTTCGCCACACACCACGTCTCGCTGGAGGAGGCCCCGCAGGCCTACGACATGTTCCAGAAGAAGGCCGACGGTGCCATCAAGGTCCTCATGCACCCGTGA
>NZ_JARAVL010000008.1:0-299634 GCF_033792725.1 Streptomyces sp. PA03-5A
TTCGCCACACACCACGTCTCGCTGGAGGAGGCCCCGCAGGCCTACGACATGTTCCAGAAGAAGGCCGACGGTGCCATCAAGGTCCTCATGCACCCGTGAGGGACGATCCCGCCGGGGAACCCACCGGGCATTCCGCAAGCCTCCCCACGTCGAGAGGGGTCCGTGTGCCATGCCGCGGGGGCCCTGGCGGGCGGCTGAGTTCACCCGGTTGTCCCATCAAGGCGGATGCCGCGGTGCCGATACCGCGGTAGTGCGCTGAGGAATCCGGTCGACAGGCTCCCTGCGTCCCGCGGCCCCGGGACGTACCCTCCGTTGAAGCTCTGCCCGCCCCGGGAGCGGGCTGGGCACGTGGCTTGGGCCAGAGCGACGTGCTGCTGCAAGTCGTGCGGGAGCTGTGCGCCCGCGGGCTGCTCACCGTGCGTCCCCCGAGCACCGATTCCGAGGCGCGGACCGTGGCCGACCATTGCCGCTGAGGTCCGGCTTCCGACGCTGGAGGACGCTACAAAAGGCCCGCATGCCGTCCTCTCCGCCGCGAGCCGGGCAACCGCCGTTCCGGCCACCTAATCCGCGGGAGCCGGGGCAGGCCGGGCGCGCCGGCGATGGCTGGTGTCGCACCACGGGTAGGTGCGGCTGCGGCGGCAGGCGCAGACAGCCACGACGAAGCGGTCGGAACGCACGACACGGCCGTCGTCCAGGACCACCTCGACGGGGCCCTCGATCAGGATCGGGCCGTCCCTGGTGATCGTCACGCGCGTCGGCGCCGGTTCACCGTTCACGTTCGGCACGGATCACCACCAGCTCTTCCTTGTCTTCCCCCGCGGCTATCAGCCCTTGGGCCTGCAGCCACGCCGACCGGTCGCGCAGCACGGGACCGAAGGGGATGTACCGGCGCTCGGTGACCGCGGCCCGCAGTCCGGCGTGACGTAGCCGGCCCAGGGTGCGCTCGACACAGCAGAGAGCCGAGTGGACCAGGAGCAGGACGCCTCCCGGGGCGAGCAGCGGCGGCACGTCGGAGCAGATGCGGTCCAGCAGCGCCCGGCCGTCGGACCCGGCATCCCACGCCAGGGCGCGACCGCGGGTCGGTAGGTCCGCCTGCGGCGACGGAACGTACGGCGGATTGGCCGTGATGAGGTCGAAGCGGTGGCCCGTCACGGGTGCGGTGAGGTCGCCGCGCAGGACTTTGACGCGCAGGCCGTTGAGGCGGGCGTTGAGCCAGGTGGTGCACACCGCGCCCAGGGATGCGTCCACGGCGGTCACCTGCGCGGCGCCGCGCTCGGCGGCGGTCAGGGCCAGCGCGCCGCTGCCCGTCCCCAGATCGAGGACTTCGGTGCCGTCGGCGAGAGGCTCCCGCTTCAGCGCCTCTTCGAGGAGGAGCGTGTCGTCCTGGGGGCGGTACACCCCTGGCGGGGACAAAAGCCACATAGGGCACGACTACCCCGCGGCACCGGAACTATCATGAACTTGAGGGCAAGGTACGGGACCGGTCGCTCCGTGTGGGCGGCCTCCTCCAGGTTCTGCGCCCCCGTGCCGGGCGCTGTCGTCGCGCCCCTTCGTCGGCGAGAGCGTGAGCCGACCGCATGGGATCCTGGTGCGCGGGTAAGCCGGGAAAGCTGGGTTGCACCGGAGGACAGGGGAACATGGACGCCGTCGTACCGGACACCGGACCGCCCTTCCTGGAGGGATCGCGGGCCCTGCGTGTGGGCATGCCCGACAGCCTGCTGGACGGCGTCATGGCGCCCGCCTACGTGGTGGACGGCGAGGGGTCGATCATCGCGGCCAACGAGGCGGCAGGGACCCTCCTGCAGAGGTCCACCGCGGATCTCCTCGGTCAGGACGCACATGACCTGCTCCACCGTGACAGCCACGGTCACACCCTGCCGCGCTCCCGTTGCGAGATGCGTGACGCCCTGCTCACGGAACGCACCCGGCACGGCGACGTCGGGTGGTTCGCCCGGGGGGACGGCAGCCTGCTCGGGCTGTCCTGGTTCCTGACGCCGTACGGCCTGGGGCCCGGAAGGCCGGGGGCCCTGGTCATGCTCTACCAGCGGCAGGAGGCGGCAACGACCGACCAGGAGCCGGCAGCGGGGCTCTCGACGCCGCTGACGGAGCTCGACCGTCTCGCCCTCCTCGCGGAGACCACCACCCAGCTCACCTCGACACTCGACGTGAACGAGGCGCTGCACCGCCTGGCCGCCCTGACCGTGCCGCTGCTGGCGGACTGGGCGGTCGTCGACCTCCTCACCGAGAACGAGGAGGTGCGGCGCGCCCTGGTGGTCCAGAACAAGGACGGTCTCCTGATCGAGCGCGCGGACCTGCAAGGGCCCATGCCGCCGGTGCCGCAGGAATCCCCGATGCCGCTGTCCCGCGCCTTGCGCGGCGCCGCGTCGACCATCGCCACCGCCTCGACGTACCACGGCCCTCCGGACTCCGGGATCGCGGTCGAGCAGCACCGGCTCTTCGAGAGGACGGGCATGCACTCCGCGGCCATCGCCCCGATCCGTGGGCTGCGGGACGTGCTCGGGGCGCTCACCCTGGGCCGCTCGGAACGCCCGGACGGCTTCACCGCCGGTGACCTGCCGCTGCTGGAGGACGTGACCCGCCGCGCGGGACTGGCGCTGGACAACGCCCGCCTCTACCAGAGGCAGCGCAAGGTCTCCGAGACGATGCAGCGTCACCTGCTGCCCCAGATGCCCACGATCCCCGGCCTGCAGATGACCGCCAGGTACGTCCCGGCCCCGCAGGCCTCGCAGGTCGGCGGTGACTGGTACGACGCGTTCCCTCTCGTCGACGGCGCCACCGCACTGGCCATAGGCGACGTCGTCGGACACGACCTGGACGCCGCCGGCGGCATGGCACAGGTCCGGAACATGCTGCGCGCCTTCGCCTGGTCGGATCCCGAGTCGCCCAGCGCCGTCGTCACGCGCCTCGACCAGGCCGTCATGCACACCGCCGAAGTGCCCATGGCGACCATGATCTTCGCGCGGCTCACCAGCGCCGATGACAGGCTGTGGCGACTGGAGTGGACCAACGCCGGCCATCCGCCGCCGCTCCTGGTGACCCACGACGGGCAGACCAGCTTCCTCACCGAGGGCCACGGCATCCTGCTCGGCACGGGCACCGACAAGCCGCGCCAGGACGCCGTCGTCACCCTGCCCCCGCAGGCCACCCTCGTGCTGTACACCGACGGGTTGGTCGAGTCGACCAGGCACTCCATCGACGTCGGCCTCGACCGGCTCCGCCAGCACGCCGCTTCCCTGGCCCGGCGCCCCCTGGACTCGTTCAGCGACTCGCTGCTGAGCCAGGTCCGCCCCCAGGACAACGACGACGACGTCGCCTTCCTCGCTCTGCGCACACCCGCCGCCCCGTAGGACCGGGCCGGCCGCCCTCGGATGCGGTCCTGTGAGTGAAGCGGCCAAGGTGGGAAGAAGTGCAGGGAGCAAGGGAGGTCGCCGTGTCGCATGACCAGCTCGGGCTCGACGACGTACTCACGGCAGCGGAGGCAGCCTCGCCGGTGAACTCGCTGGACGTGGTGGCGCGCAACCTGAGGGAGCGGTTCGGGGCCCGCTCGGTGTCGTTGCTGCTCCCCGACGTCATCGGCCAGAAGATGGTGCGGGTCAGCGAGGACGCGGACTCGCAGCAGGTCAGGAGCGCCGATCAGGTTCCGCTGCACGGCAGCGTCTACCACGACGTGCTGCGCAGCCAGCAGGTGACGCGGGTACCCGGCGACGGGACGGGTGAGCGGGTGATCGCGCCCGTCACCAACCGGGGCGACACGATCGGGGTGCTGGAGCTGACCCTGCCCGACGCCACCGACGACGTGCTGGGACAGGTTGCCGAGGCGGCGCTCGCGCTGGCGTACATCGTCGTGACCGATCGCCGCTTCACCGACGTCTACCAGTGGGGCAAGCGCACGACGCCGATGACCTTGGCGGCCGAGATCCAGCGGCAGCTGCTGCCCACGGCCTCCTGCTGCACGGTGAACGGGTTCACCGTCGCCGGGGCGCTGGTGCCCGCGGATTCCATCGGCGGTGACACCTACGACTTCACCCTGGACTACGACACGCTGCACCTGTCGATCACCGACGCGATGGGCCACGACATCAGGTCGGCGATGCTGGCCACCGTCCTGGTGAACGCCTCCCGCCGCGCCCGCCGTGCCGGGTGCGACCTGGCGGAGCAGGCCCGCCAGATGCACGAGGCGATCCAGCAGCACGGCAGTCACGGGCTGGCCACCGGGCAGCTGGTCCGTGTCGCCCTGGACGGAACCGGCTTTCAATTGGTCAACGCGGGGCACCCATGGCCCCTGCGCCTGCGCGACGGAACGGTCGAGGAACTGCGCCTCGCCGTCGACCTTCCCTTCGGAGTCCCTTCCCCGGCTCCCCACCGGGTTCAAGACCTCGACGTGCGCGCCGGGGACCGGCTCGTGCTCTACACAGACGGCATGCAGGAGCGCCGGGCCCGCGGCGTGGACCTGGCCGTCATGCTCCGCGACTCCGCCGCCGAGCACCCCCGCGAAGTGGTCGAGATGATGACGTCCGCCGTGTCCGTCGCCTGCCACGGCCACCTGGAGGACGACGCCTCGATCGTGTGCCTGGACTGGCGTGCGTAGAAGGCCACGGTTGCCGCACGGCCGGATGCCGGGTTTGTCGTGGAGTGAGGAGGAAAGCCGCTCCACATGAGGCTTATGAGGCTTACGAGCGAAAAGCAAGGGTCCCCGAACGCCGCCCTTCCTGCGGCGATGGACACCCTCGAAGGGCAGGAGTGGCTCGACGGGCTTGCCGCCGTCGTCCGCAAGGCCGTGCGCGCCCTGCCCCTGGGCCGAGGGCGCGACGCGCTGCGCGGGCTGTGGCTCGGCCACCCCGTGCACCCGGTACTCGTCCAGGTGCCGATCGGTGCCTGGACCTCCGCCGGGGTGCTCGACCTGCTCCCCGGCGAGAGCCGTGCCGCCCGCCGTCTGGTGGCGCTGGGCCTGGTCTCCGCGGTGCCCGCGGCCCTCGCCGGATGGGTGGACTGGGCGGAGCAGCGTCCCCGGCAGGCCCGCGTGGGCCTGGTCCACGCGACCGCCAACGCCGTCGCCGTCACCGCGTACGCCTGCTCACTGGCGGCCCGGATCAAGGGCCGCCCGGTCCTCGGCCGGGCCCTCGGCTTCGGCGGCATGACCGTGGCCACGGTGGGCGGGGTGCTCGGCGGCCACCTCGCCTACCGGCAGGGCGCCGGCGTGAACCACGCCGAGGCGGTGCCGGTGCTGGTGGAGCCGGGCTGGCATCGCGTCGGCGTGCCGCAGGACTTCCCGTTCGGCGAGCCGGTGCGGCGGATGGCCGACGAGGCGGCCGTGGTCGTGGTGCGCGCGGACGACGGGCGGTTCCACGCCCTGGCCGACCGCTGCAATCACATGGACGGCCCCCTGCACGAGGGCAAGGTCATCGAGGGCTGCCTCGAATGTCCCTGGCACGGCAGCCAGTTCCGCCTGTCGGACGGTGCGAACGTCCAGGGGCCGGCGACCGCGCCGCAGCCCCGCTTCGAGTGCCGGATAGCCGCCGACGGGCAGGTCGAGGTCCGGCTCGCGCGGTCCTGAGCCACCCTGGGCCACCCTGAGCCACGAGGAGGAACTGCCATGAGTCAGCAGGCTCTCGAGATCTACATGAACGACCACCTGGCGGGCTCCACCACCGGGCAGTTGATCTCACGTCACCTCGCCGACCACCACCGCTCCACGCCGCACGGCGACGAACTGCGGCGTGTGGCCGACGAGATCGCCGAGGACCGGCAGAGCCTCCTCGACCTGATGGCCGCGCTCGACGTCCCGGCGCGACGTCACAAGGTCTACGCGGGATGGCTCGCCGAGAAGGCGCGCCTGCTCAAGCTCAACGGCCGTGTCGTCCGCCGTTCCGGCCTGAGCACGGTCATCGAACTGGAGGCGCTGCGCCTGGGCATCGAGGGGAAGAGCCTGCTGTGGCAGTCGCTCCTGTCGCTCACACCGAAGAAGGATCTGGACGAGGACCGGCTGCGCACCCTCGTGGACCGCGCGCAGGAGCAGATCGACACGGTGGAGACCGTACGCCGCGAAGCCGTCGGCGCCGGCCTCGGGTGATCCCGGCCGCCGCCCGGCCCGCAACGGCGTGCCGTCGCGCGCTCCGTGGCAACGCCTGTGGCGTCTTCCGCCGTCAGGCCGTTCGGGTGAAAAGTGTGATGATCCTCCGTTTCGGGGTAGCCGTGACTCAAGACCAAGATGAGCAAATGGGGTGAATCACATGCCCGCAGGGTCGAGTCGCAAGCGGGAGCGGCAGTACGAGCACATCAAGGAGAGCGCCGAGAACCGGGGCGAGAGCGAGAAGCGGGCCAAGGAGATCGCCGCCCGTACGGTCAACAAGGAACGCGCCCGGGCGGGTGAGTCCAAGACCGCCAGCCGCTCCTCCATCGAGGACATGTCCTCGGGCAAACGCGGCGGACAGCGCTCCGGCAAGGGTTCCCAGGGACCCACTCGCGACCAGCTCTACGCGGAGGCCAAGCGCCGCAACGTCGACGGTCGCTCCCACATGAACAAGGCCGAACTCCAACGCGCCCTCGGCGACAGCTGAGCGCACGCGGGTCAACCAGCGGAGGACATCATGCTCATCCTCGGCATCATCCTGCTGATCATCGGCTTCCTCACCGGGATCTCGATCCTGTGGACCATCGGGATCATCCTCGTGGTCATCGGCCTCGTGCTCTGGGTGCTGGGCGCCGTGGGGCACAGCGTCGGCGGGCGCAAGCACTACTGGTAGGCGGCGCGGGTCCGGTCGTCAGCCAGTCCGGAGGCCGCGCGCGACCGCCATGGCGGCCGCGCGCGGCCACGGCCGTGGTGACGCGACACCCAGGTCTGTCCTGACCGGCTTCCCACCAAGGCTGCGGGGTAGGCACCCCCCATGGCGGACTATGACGCCTCGCCCTACGTCCCCGAGGACGCGGACCTGGCGGCGCTGAGCAGCGCGGCCGCGGGGTGCCGGGGGTGCCCGCTGTACGCGGATGCCACCCAGACCGTCTTCGGGCACGGGGAGCCGTCCGCGAGGCTCGTACTGGTGGGCGAGCAGCCCGGGGACCAGGAGGACCGGCAGGGCCTTCCCTTCGTCGGCCCTGCCGGGAAGGTGCTGCGCAGGGCGCTGGACGAGTCCGGGATCGATCCGGCCGACGCCTACGTCACCAACGCCGTGAAGCACTTCAAGTTCACCGTCCCGGAGCATGGCAGGCGGAGGATCCACAAGCAGCCCACGCTCCGCGAGGTCGCCGCCTGCAAGCCCTGGCTGGAGGCCGAGCTGGAACGGATCGCCCCGTGGATCGTGGTCGCCCTCGGCGCGACCGCCGCGAAGGCCCTGATGGGCCCGGAGTTCCGGGTCACCCGGCAGCGCGGGAAGCTCCTGACGCCGGGCGTGCCCCTCGACGGGGCGCACGTCCTCGCCACCGTCCACCCCTCCGCCGTACTGCGCGCCGGCGAGAACCGCGAGGAGATGTACGCCGGACTGGTGGCGGACCTGCGCGTGGTGGCCGACGCCCTCGGACGATCCGATTCCGTTTCCCGGGCCGGGTCACGGGCAGATGCTCAGCAGATGCACTGACCGCGTCCCTCTGGGAGGTGTGCCATGAGCACGCCGCATGCAGCCGACCGTTCCGCCCCGAGCAGCAGTGCCGAACGCAAGGTGCCCCCCACGGAGACACCCCCGGCGGAAAGCAGCACCACCCACGGAATCTCCCTCCCCGAGCGGCCGGAACTTCGCAAGGCGTGGGGATTCGCGCCGCTGGTGTTGATCTTCTGCGTCGTCGCGATCTTCCTCGCGGGAGTGATCGCCATGATCGTCGCACTCTCCTCCTAGCTACGGCGCAGGGGCACCCGGACATACGAACGCCTGCGCGAGGAGGAATCCATGGCCGAGCGCGACCTGAGCAAGGGCGACGAGGTGTCGTGGAAGAGCCACGGCCAGAAGGTGACCGGCAAGGTCAAGAAGAAGGTCACCAAACGGACCCGGGCGGCGGACCGCACCGTCGACGCCTCGAGTGAGGAACCGCAGTACGAGGTCGAGAGCGACAAGTCCGGGCGCTCGGCGGTCCACAAGCCGGGGGCACTGGGCAAGGACGGGTGAGCCGTGGGCAACGAGGGCGGCCTCGGCCAGGGCTCCATGCGATGCCCGCCGTCCGCGGCGGATGCCACCCCGCGTCCGTCGATACCGGGCACCCGAAAGGAGACACACGTGAAGCGCGACGAGACGCCCGAAGGTGCGGAGCACACCGCCCCGCCGCCTAAGGACCAGCAGGATCTCCAGCAGGCCCGCGGGCACCGCGGGCGCGATCCCGACACGGCGGAACGGGGACGACCGGACACCGACGTTCCCGACGCGCCGCGCGACCTTCCACCGCAAGAACCCCCCGACTGACGATCGCGCCGACCGGGGGGCACGAGGTGATCCCGGACGCCGGGAGGGGGGACCCGGCGTCCGGGGCATTCACCCACCATGCGGCTGCCTCACCGCAGAATCCGGATGCCCCGGATTCGCGGTGCGACACGCGGCTGGAGGCCGGCTTCGCTGGGCTCGGGGAGGACCTCAACGAACACGTGGTGGGCGGCGGATGGCCCGCCGCGGACGTCCGCCACGAGATGCTCGTGGAACCCCGGTCACCGCCGTGTCAGGCCCCTGTGCCGTTCCGGCGGTCGCCCGCCGCAACGGCCCAGGGAGGCCGGCTCGCGTCAGGAACGGCCGCGGCCGGTGACGAAGTCGCGTGCCCGGTCCACCAGCCCGGTCCCCGGCGCCAGGAGCTTGTTGCCGGGCGGGGTGTCCGGGGCGCTGGGGTGCGGGCGGGTCGGGGCGACCTTCTTGGCCCGGCGGACCTGGTCCCCGAGCTCGTAGAGCTGCTCGGGCGAGCATGCCTGCGCCAGGCCCGGGAAGAGCTGCTGCTCCTCCTCCCTGACGTGCTCGGTGACATCGGTGATCAACTTTCCCACCATTTCGTCGAACCGGGCGTCGTCGATGTCGACGTCCTCCAGGTCCTTGAGGACCTGTTCGACCTCGGCGTGTTCCTGGATCTCCTTGTCGGCCAGGGCGTCCCCGCCGGGCAGGTGCTTCCTGACGGCCGGGTAGAGGTACATCTCCTCGGCCACCGAGTGGCGTACGAGCTCGATGGTGACCTCGTCGAGCACGTTCCGGCGTTCCTTGTCACCCGCGGGCAGGGCCCGCAGACGGGCGAAGTACTCCTCCACCTCGCGGTGGTCGGCCGTGAGCTCTGCGATCACGTTTCCGCCGTGTCCCATCACATGACTCCCTTCCGGGTCGGCGTGCGGTCGACGGTCTTCTCCCGGGCTGCTTCCCGGTCCCACGGAGGACACGCCCCCTTTGTCGGCCATCCGGACGACGATCTTCGGCCCAGGCCGCCACCACGTGGATGCCGGGATCGATCGCTACGCCGTGTAGGGCGCGGGTGGCCGGGTAGCAGCCTGCACTGAGGCGGTGATCCGCTTCCGGAGAAGGTGATGTGTGATGGCCGGGACCACCGGACCCCGGGACCGTGCGAAGGACAAGGCGACGGTCGAGGCCTTGCTGGACAGCGAGGGGCACACCTATGCCGAGGACGCCGGCATCAAGCTGAAGAACACCCCGCAGCCGCTCTACCAGGCGCTGGTGGCAGCCTGCCTGCTCAGTGCCCGGATCAAGGCGTCCGTGGCCACTGACGCGGCTCACGAGCTCTTCGCCGCGGGCATGCGCGACCCGCGCCGGATGCGCGACGCCACCTGGCAGCAGCGGGTCGACGCGCTGGGCAGGGGACACTACCGGCGCTACGACGAACGGACGGCGACGCAGCTGGGGGACGGGGCGGAGCTGCTCCTTGACCGCTACGGCGGCGACCTGCGCCGGTTGCGGGACGAGGCGGACGGCGACCCGGACGAGATCCGGCGCGCACTGCGCCAGGTTCCCGGGCTCGGGCCGGTCGGCGTGGAGATCTTCCTGCGGGAGGTACAGGCGGTCTGGCCGGAGACGGGCCCCCTGTTCGACGACAAGGCCCTGCAGGGCGCCAAGCGGCTCGGCCTTCCGGCTCGGCCGGAAGAGCTGGCGGCCCTGGTGCCCAAGGCCGCCCACGCGGTCTTCGCGGCCGCCCTGGTGCGGGCGGCGCTCGACCGCCACGTGGCCGAGGAGGTCGCCGCCGCCCAGCCCTGAGCGGGAGTTTTCCAGCGGCGAGCTTGCCACGGGGCGGCATGATGCCGGGCTCGGGGGGCTCGCTGTGCACGACGCCCCTGGCGTGACGAGGTGACCGCGGCCGTGGCCCTCGCCGCGCTCACCGTCCGCCGGCTGAGGGTCCGTTACACGACCTGCCTGCGCCGACCGATGCGCCGCCTGGGCGAGGTCGGCCACGCGGCGGCGAGCAAGGTGACGGCCCACGAGGCCGCGCCGACCCACACCAGCGGGGTCTCCTTGGTCAGCGTCGCCGACAGCAGCAGTGCCAGGGTGGTGCCGGCGAGGAAGGTCACCAGCAGGGCGCGTGGCCACCGCGCGAACCGCGCCGCGATCTCCCGCAGGGGGGTACGCACGCGCATGGTGCGCAGTCGCCGGGCGAGCGCCCGGTCCTCACGGCGGAGCAAACGCTCGATTCCGTCGAGAGCCATGCGTTCCCGGACGGTGAGCCGGCAGTCCTCCCTCATCAGCATCTCCTGGAGGCGTGGGCCGGGCTGCTCCGGCCATCTCTGCCCCGCGTGTACCCCGTTGTGCGGCAGGGACCGCCGCCGCGGCAGGAATGACCTGATACGACCGGTGGCGGACGACGGACGGGGGCCCGCCGCGATGCGCGGCGGGCCCCGGCGTGCTGCGGGCGAGAGGTCACCATCGGTACCAACGGCGGCGCCCACCGCCTTCGGCGGCCCGGAACACGAAGCCGAGCAGCCACACCACCAGCACGATGATGGCGATCCACCACAGGGCCTTGAGGGCGAAGCCCGCACCGAAGAGGATCAGGGCGAGCAGCAGGACAAGAAGCAAGGGAACCATGTCGTCAACCTCCTGACCCCGCGTCTGCCCTGGTGTTCCGTGACCATGCACCACCGGGCCGCGGCGTCCACCGGAAGGACTGTCGGACCGGGGCGGCATAATCCGGCCATGAGCCTCACCGCGCGGCAACTCACCCTCGCCACCCTGGACCGTCAGCTCCTGCTCGAGCGCAGGCGCCTCGACGTGGCCGAGGCGGTCCGCCGGGTCTGCGCGCTGCAGGCACAGACCCCGGCCTCCCCGTACCTGGCGCTGTGGAACAGGGTTCGGGACTTCGCGCCCGAGGACCTCGACGCGGCGTTCGCGGACCGGCGGATAATCAAGGCGACCCTGATGCGGATCACGCTGCACGCCGTCCACGCCGAGGACCATGCCGCCTACCACGCCGCGATGGTGGGCACGCTGCGGGCGTCACGGCTGTACGACCGCCGCTTCACCTCGACCGGGCTGGACCCCGCCGACGCCGACGCGCTGCTTCCCGAACTCGCCGGGTTCCTCGACCGGCCCCGCACCGGCGCCGAGGTGGAGAACGAGGTCGCGGGACGTTTCGGCGAGCACGCCCACCGCGTGTGGTGGGCGCTGCGCACGTACGCCCCCGTGCATCACGCGCCGGCCGGCGGCCCCTGGTCGTTCACCCTGCCGAACACCTACCGCGCCTCCGCGGCGGTCCCCGCGCCCGAGCCCGAGCAGACCGACGCCGGGGTGCGGCGACTGCTGCTCGCCTACCTGGGTGCGTTCGGGCCCGCCTCGGCCCAGGACTTCGCTCGCTTCACGCTGCTGCAGCGCTCCGTCATCACCCGGGCGCTGGACGGGCTCGGCGACCAGGTGGTGCAGGTGGCGGGACCGGGCCGCGCCGCCCTGTACGACCTCGCCGACGCCACCGTCCCCGATGAGGACACGCCGGCGCCGCCGAGGCTGCTCCCCATGTGGGACAGCATCCTGCTGGCCCACGCCGGCGCGGGGCGGGTCGTGCCAGGGGAGTACCGGCCGGTGATCGCGCGGCGGAACGGCGACACGCTGCCGTGCCTGCTCGTCGACGGGCAGGTCGCCGGCGTGTGGCGCGCGACCGGCGACGGCCTGGAGCTGACCGCCTTCCGCAAGCTCGGCAAGGCCGCCTGGCAGGGGCTGGTGGAGGAGGCGGCGAAGCTGTGGGCTCTGCTCGCCGACCGCGACCCGGCCGTCTACCGGCGCTACGGACACTGGTGGGACAAGGGGTTCCCCGGCGTCGAGAGCCGGTTCGTGAAGGCCTGAACGTGGCGCCGCGACGTCGGCTTCGCCGTTTCACCGCCTCGCGTCATGTCGCGGAGGCTGCTCTGCCGATCTTTCGCGTACTTATCATCGGGTTTATACGTGATGATGCTGAGACGCCACTGTCCGAGAAGGGAGGAGTCAGCCCATGGAGCAGCCGGAGGAGGAGACCCGCCGGGCCCCGGACCGAGACCCGGGGGAGGAGGCGACCCGGGAATCGGGAACGCCGTCCTCGGATGCACCGGATGCACCGGATGCACCGGATGCACCGGATGAACCGGATGAAGAGGAGCGGGGCTCGGAGCAGTTGAAGATTCCACCGCACGAGAAGCGTCGGGGAACCGGCCTGGAAGATTTCTAGGTCGTCCTCCCGGCACCCGCACAGCGGTGGGCGGGACGCCGCCTGGGCAGCGCCCCGCCGCGCCGGACTCAGGTGGACAGCAGGCGGTTGAAGAAGGACCGGTAGCGCCGGAGCGCCGTGCGCAGGTCCTCCGTGTTCACCTGCTCGCCACGGGTCCACTGGCCTTCCAGGTCCCCCTTGTGCTGGGCGAACGTCGATGCCAGCTTCTGCATGACGTCGGCCACCAACTCGTCGGCGGCGTGCACGGCATCGCGGGGGTCGTCGACGAACTCGCTCTGGATCTGCTGCCAGCGGTCGCGGAAGTGCTCCTGGTCCTGAGAACCCAGCAACTGCGGGGCCTCATCCGATGCGGTCTCCTGGACAGGAGTGCCCGCCATGTCCTCCGGGGGCGGTCCGCCCCGGGTTCCGCTGCTCTCGCCTGGGTACTCCGGTGCCCGGGAGGCCGCTTCCGGGCGGTCCGGCTCGAGGCCGGCGGGTGCGTGGGTCTCTGCGAGGTCTTCGGTGGCCAGACCGCTTCCGCGGGAGGCACGCTCGCGTTCCATGGTTCTCCGCCTCTCCAGATGGGGTGTTCCGGGACGGGCCCTTCGCTCAGGCCCGGGCGTGGCGCCGCCCACCGCCGTCGGTGAGCAGTTCGTCGAACAGGGCGCGGTAGTGGACCATCGCGCCGCGCAGCTGTTCGGTCGTGGCCTCGTGCCGGGTGCTGAGGTCGTTGACCTCGTGGGCCGCCCGGTAGTGGTCCAGGGTCCGGCCGTGCTCCACCGAAAGGTCCTTGACCTGCTGGTCGAAGTTCTCGGTCGGGTAGCCGCGGTCGCGCATCAGGGAGCCCACCAGGCTGTCGGCGTCGTGGACGGCGTCCTCGGGCCGGTCGACGAACTCCTCCTGGACGCTGGTCCACTCCCGCGCGTAGCGGTCACGCACACCGCTCGGCAGCGGCTTGATGTCCAGCGAGTCGTGACGCTTGGTGCGTGCGGCGAGGTCCCGCTCGGCGTCCTTGCGGCTGTCGGCGCCTTCCACCGTCCGGTCGTACTCCGGGCCGAACCGTTCCTTCAGGCGCCGGTGGCGCATGAAGAGGGTGGACGCCACCGCGATCAGGGCGAGTATCACCACCACGGGGATGATGATCGCCAGAAGTGTCCCTGTTGACATGGGGTCGACTCCCTAGCACTTACGGGAACCCCCCTCAGGCTGACGCCTGCCCTGGCACCGGTATCCAAAACGCCATGTGTGTGGGCATTCGTCACGTATGACGCCAGTGGCACCTCAGGCCGTACCGTGCTCCGCGCGCAAGTGCTCGACGACCGGGGTGAGGGCTTTGCGGAGGGCCGCCTGGTCCTCGGCGGGGAGCAGGTCGATGAAGTGCTCCCGGACGGCGGCGACGTGGTGCGGGGCGACGTTGCGCATGGTCTCCCAGCCCTCGTCCGTGAGGACGGCGAACAGCCCGCGCCGGTCGGACTCGCAGTTCTCGCGGCGGACCAGGCCGGCGTTCTCCATGCGGCTGATCTGGTGGGACAGCCGGCTCTTGGACTGCAGGGTGGCGCGGGCCAGGTCGCTCATCCGCATGCGGTGCTGGGGCGACTCCGAGAGGTTCACCAGGATCTCGTAGTCGTTGATGGTGAGGTCGAACGGCTCCAGGTCGCGTCCGAGCTGGTGGAGCAGCAGCGTGCCGACCTCCAGATAGGTGCGCCAGGCGCGCTGCTCGTCAGCGGTCAGCCATTCGTCGCTCTTGCCCTTCGCCATTTCCCCATCCTATCGAGTGCGGCAATTCTGCTTGAAAGCTCCACATTTTAGCCATTGCGATTGACCCGAATGCATCACTCAACTGTGATCGATCTTCACCGCGAGTACGCTCCGTCGATAGGGATTCAGCCACGACAGGAGCGTTGACCATGCCCGAGATGCGCCTTGCATGCCGCAGTCCTGAAGCGGCTGCCGCCGTGGTGGCGGTAGGCAGTTGCCCCGGTGACCCGCAGCACACCGTGAAGCAGGACGGGGCCGACGTCGTCATCGGGTATTGCGACTCACTGTGGCCCCTGGACGTCGCGGAATGGGCGGCGCTCGAAGGCCACGCCAGCGACCGCGCCGCTGCCCGGGTGATGATCTCTCTGTAGAAGCCGGCGGCAGCGAGTTCCGCAAGGGCGGGGAAACCGGTTCCCGGGAAACGGCGAATCCGGCCTGCGTCTGCCTCACCAAGGCCTGAAGGACACGGCGGATCAGGTGGAGCGCCCCGTGCGGCCGCGGCGGGTGAGGGCACGCTGCGCCCTGCTCAGCAGGCGGCTCGGGGAACGGGATCGCAGCGCGGCATGAGCGGCGTTGGCGCCCGGGGCGCCGTGCACGCCGCCGCCCGGATGGGCCCCCGCGGACGCCAGGAAGAGTCCCGCGATCGGCGTCTCCGGACGTCCCGTTCCCGGGAGGGGGCGGAAGACCAATTGCTGGTGCATGCCCGCGGTGCCGCCGTTGATGGCGCCGCCGTGGAGGTTGGCGTCGTTCGCCTCGAGCTGGGGCGGGGCGAGTACACGGCGGGCGGCGACGAGTGAGCGGAAGCCGGGTGCGTACCGCTCGACCTGCGCTTCGACCCGGTCGGCCATCAGCTCCTGGTCGGTGCGGGTCCAGGTGCCGGTGATGCCCGCCCCGCCGGCGTCGCCGCGGACACGGTGGGGGAGGTGGGTGTACGCCCACGCGGATTGCGTACCGGACGGGGAACGCGACCCGTCCGCCGTGGTCATCTGCCCGAACAGGAGGAAGGGCCGCTCGGGCACCTGCCCCATGGCGATCTGCGCGGCGAACCGCGTCAGTTCGTCGACACCTTCCGCCAGGTGCACGGTGCCCGCCTGCGCTGCCGCGGACGACGACCACGGCACCGCGCCCTTCAGGGCCCAGTCCACCTTGAAGGTCGCGAAGTCCCACTGGAAGCGGCGCAGATCCTCCAGGACCCGGTCCGGGAGGTCGTCCCGGTCGACCAGCTGCCCGTACAGCGCGGGCACGGACACGTCGGCCAGCACGGCGCGGCGTGCCGGCACCGCGTCGCCGTCGGCCGTACGGACCCCCACCGCCCGGCCGGAGCGCACCACGACCTCCGTCACCCGCGCTCCGCACCGCAGCGTCCCGCCGCGTCTGCGGAGCCGCCCGACGAGGGCGGCCGTGAGCGCTCCGGCGCCGCCGACGGGCACGGGGAAACCGTACGTCTGCCCCAGCATGGCCATGAGCCAGCCGAATCCTCCGCTCCCCGCGGCCTCCGGGGCGAGATCGGCGTGGAGCGCGCAGCCGGCCAGCAGCAAGGGGCCCAACTCGCCCCGGAACTCCTCCTCGCCCAGACGGCGCACGGGAAGCACCAGGGTGCGTGCCATGCGCAGCCCACCGCCCGCGCGCAGCCGTGCCGCGAGCCGCAGGCCCGGACGCACCGGAGGGAAGGGCGTGAACAGGGCATCGACGAGGTCGTCGCCGAGGCGCCCCCAGATCGTGCACAGCCGGTGCCATGCCGCGCCGTCGCCGGCGGTCTCCGCGTCGAGGACCGCGGCCGTGTCGACGGCACGCCGGTGCAGCACCGCGCAGCGGCCGTCGAGCAGCGGATGGGCGACGACGGCCGGCGCGTGGCTCCAGCGCAGGCCTTCACGGTGCAGGTCGAGCCCGCGGATGACCGGCGAGGCGGCCGTGAGAGGGTAGAAGGAGCTGAACAGGTCGTGGATGTACTCGGGATGGACGTCCCGCCCGGAGCGGACTCCGCCGCCGGGCTCGTCCTGGGCCTCGAGCACCTCCACGCTCCATCCCGCGTCGGCCAGCAGGTTGGCGGCGACCAGGCCGTTGGGGCCCGCGCCGATCACGACCGCGTCCGCCATGGGTGCCTCCCGTCGTCGGCGCCGTTCAGCCGCCGTCCGTGCCTTCGCATGCCGCGTCGGCCTCCACGGCGTCGGCCAGCCGGCTGAGCATGCTGCGGTGCCGGACCTGGAGCAGCGCGTCCAGCGCGGCATTGTGGAACAGGCCGCCGGGGCCGCGCAGCGGATGCTCGTCGACGATGACCAGCGTGTCCTTGCCCCACGGGCGCAGGTCGATGGCGATCCGCGCGGAGCCGAGCCATCCGCTGAAGGCCTCCAGTTCCAGCTGCCGCGGGGGCCGGCAGATCCGTACGATCGTCTCGCCGGTCAGCTTCACCGGACCCAGCGGAACGGTGTACTCGATGCTGGAGCCGACCGCCGGCCAGTCGCCTTCGCCGCGCCGGGACGACGACGGACCCACGACCCAGTCCCCGTAACGCGTGCCGTCGGCCAGCACGGCCCATACGTCTTCCGGCGCGCCGCCGACGAGCCTGTGCCGAACTGCCATGAGTACCTCCGGTGACCTTCGTGTTCACCGCACGCCCGTTCTTCTGCCCTCGGTTACGGTCGTTATAGGCGTGTTTGCGGAGTTTCCTCGTCGCAGCGGGAGGAGCAAGGTGACGGGCTCCCTGCCTTTGCTGGGCCGTACGGCCGTGGTCACCGGCGCCGCCCGGGGCATCGGGCGGGCGGTGGCGCACGCCCTCGCGGCCCGCGGCGCCCGTGTCGCGCTGCTCGGACTGGAACCGGAGGAATTGGAGTCGGCGGCCGCCGGCGTGCCCGGTCCGGCGCGGGCCTGGCAGCTCGATGTCACGGACGAGGCCGCCCTGCGCCGCACTGCCGACGAGGTGACGGAGCAGTTCGGGCCGGCCTCCGTGGTCGTCGCGAACGCCGGGATCGCCTCCGCTGGCCCCTTCGGCGAGTCCTCCATGGCGACCTGGCGCAGGATCGTCGAGGTCAACCTCGTCGGAAGTGCTCTGACCGCCCGGGCCTTCCTCCCGCAACTGCTGGCCACCCGCGGCTACTACCTGCAGGTCTCCTCGCTCGCGGCGATCGGCGCCGCCCCGTTGATGTCCGCCTACTGCGCCTCCAAGTCAGGGGTCGAGGCCTTCACGCACTCCCTGCGTGCCGAGGTGGCCCACCGTGGCGTCGCCGTGGGCGTCGCCTACCTGAGCTGGACGGACACCGAGATGATCCGCGATGCCCGGTACGACGCGCCCCTGCGCGAACTGAGGGCCCTCATGCCCTGGCCCGCGAGCCGTACCTACCCCGCGGAGGACACGGCGGAGCGGCTCGTGCGGGGCATCGAACGCCGCGCGCCCGCCGTCTACGTACAGCCCTGGCTGCGCGGTGTCCAAGCGGTGCGCACCCTTCTGCCGGGTGTGGTCGCCTGGCGGGCCCGGCACGCGATGGGCGCCCTGGAACGGCGGACGGCAGGCCGGCGCGGGGAGTACGTTGAAGACGACAAGACGAGCGAGAACACCATGGCCGACTCCGACACCCCCCACCCTCCCGGACTCCTTGCGGATGAGATCCAGCGAGAAGTGAAACCCGGGACGGCAGTGCTGAGGCTGGAGACGACCCCCGACCGCCAGGGCATCCTCGACGGTGCGTGGTGGCCGCGTTCCCGCGACATCGTCGCGGAGCTTCCCAGCCTGATCACCGAGTTGGTCCGCCACCTGGGTCCCATCACGCGCGTCGGCCTGGACGCGAGCGCCTGGGACGTACTCCCCACGCGCCTGACCATCGACGACCGGGTCGTGCACATCGACTCCTTCGCCGTCGGTGACGACACGGTCCTGATCACCCGCGGCGAGCGGGACCACTTCTCCCTGCTGGTGGTTCCGCCACAGGCGACCCCCGATGCGGCACGCGCGGCGATGGCCAAGGCGGTGGCGGCCGGCAACGTCCAGGGGGCCGAACAGATCCTCATCGACACGGGCACCCCTCCCCGCGGACCGTGACGGGGGTCCCGGCGAAGCGGCGCGTCCCCTCCGCCCCATGCGCGACGACCCGCGCTCCCGCACCCTGGCACGGGAGCCTCGCGCAACCGCCAACACAACGGCCCCGGCGCATTCACACGCCAGGGCCGCCCTTCCAAACTGCCGCACGTGAGAGTGCGCCAGTTCACTGTCCATGGTACTGCTGCCGGACGCTCGACGCTGAGACACAGATACCGGGGAGAGCCATGTCCCGCGGACGAGGGTGCCGTCGCGGACGCCAGGGGGGGGAAGCCCCCAACGGGGCCCGCACCGGCGGTCTTTCGCCGGTCCGGGCCCCGCGGTGAAGCCGGGCGGGACGGGTTCGCCCGCCCCAGCCGCCTGCCGGCCCGATCGGGTACGGGCCGGTACATCACCCCCAGGCGGTTGCCGGCGGCCAGTCGGCCCGGCGGGCCCGGGCGGTGTCCGCTCGCTTGCGGGTCTGCGCCGCTTCGCCCGTGTCATCGCGGCCCGACTCCGTCCGAGCCGGAATCTCTCCCTCGTGCGGACGGCCGGTGGGGGCCGGGTGTCCCGTGCCCGCTCCGGACTGGAACGACTCCACGGCTCCGGGGCCCTGCGTGGTGTCGACCGTGAGGTGCAGGCGGGTGCCGCCTTCGGGATTCGCCGGGTAGCTGCGCTGTTCCGTCCCCGCGAAGTGCCTCCGGAGCGTTTCGGCGACCCGGCGGGCGGCCTCGGGGGACGCGGCGATGATGCGGACCTCGGCGAGCGCGGTCCGAGGCGGCGTGGCCGTCTGCCCGGTGTGCGCCGCCGACGGCGGGCGGTCCGCAACGGTGACCCGACCAGGCGAGGCCAGCAGCCGTTCGGGTCGCCGCGCACTCGCTGCCGTCGAACCTGTGGATCGCAGCAGTCGACGGCTTCCGCCTCGCGGCTCTTCCTGCGTCGTCCCGGCCGGTGGGTTCGCGGGATCGCCCGCGCTTTCCTCCGGGACGGCGACGGTCCGGCGGCGACGGTACGGAAGGAGATCGCCGTAACGGAAGGCGGCGATCCGCTGGTCGTGGCGGTCGTTGAGCGCATGGATCAGGAAGGTGCCCACGGCGATCATCGCGAGGAGCACGGCCAGGCTGACGAGGATGGTCATGACGTCCACATCCCCTCAGCGCGGACCGGCCCCGCGGCCGCGCCGGCCGCCGGCGCGGCTCCGCCTTCCGACTCCCAGTCCGCTTCGTCTCCGCGGTCGGTTCCCCTGGCCCGGAGGGCTTCTTCGTCCGCCATGATGCCGCTCGCGGTGCTCCGGCTCCGGGGGTCGGCCGCGGCTGCCATCAGCCGGGTCGCTGCGGCCAGATCACATTCCGGCGGAATGACCAGCAAGTCGAGGCGGCCGGTGGTGTAGGAGAGCAACAGCAGTTTGTTCGCGTCCTGTTCGGTGAACCAGCCGACGTGGACGACATGTCCCGAGACGGGCACTTTGCGTGGGATCACAGGCCAGAGCGAGGGGTGCACCGCGACCCGGGTCACGCGCGCCCAGCAGCGGTCCAGCGTGTCGATCAGGGCCGGGAGTTCACGCGTGAGGTCGCGAGAACGAGGCCACCAGGCTCCGTCCAGCAGTCCCCGGGTGCCGGCACTGGCCGGCTTGAGTGCCAGCCGAGGCGGCGGTATCGGTGGTGAAGAGTCCTGCCCATCAGCGACGAATGGGCGATCGAGGACGATGTTCATGACACGGACCTGACTCCGGGGAGCGTTCCCGCTTGCCCGAGATGGTCGTTCGCCGGGAACGACACCGGCATGAGGGCCCGTGTGCGAAATGCTCCTGGTCCCTCAAGCGTACTCCGGTGAGGACCCGACGGGGCCGTGGTCGGGCGGCCGGCAGTGCCGTGATGCCCCGCGGGCGGGGCCCTGGAAGACTCGTCCCACGTACTCGGGGCCATGCGAAGGAAGCGAACGGCCATGGACCGGTACCTGGCGGAGATCCTCCGGGCGCACGGCGGCGGTGACCGCTACGCGCGGTTCGGCGAGGTCCGCGCGACGATCGTCACCGGCGGCGAGCTGTGGAGGCTGAAGGGCGTGCCGCAGGACCCGGCGCCCCGCAACATGACCGTGTGGCTCCACGAGGAGCGGGCGTCCCTGCGCCCCTATGGCGCGCCCGACCAGTCGACCGACTTCACCCCCGGCCGTGTCGCGATCGAGAAGGCCGACGGCACGGTCGTCGCCGAGCGCGGCGACCCCCGGTCCCACTTCGCGGGGCACACGATGACCACCCGCTGGGACGCGCTGGACCGCGCCTACTTCAACGGCTACGCCCTGTGGACCTACCTGACCACCCCCTTCCTGCTCGCCGGCCCGGGGGTCACCGTGTCCGGCATCGGGGCGTGGCGAGAGGACGACGAGACGTGGCGGGGCCTGCGCGCCACGTTCCCCGCGGACGTGGCCACGCACTCCCGTGAGCAGGACTTCTACTTCGACGACGCCCTCCGGCTGCGCCGCTACGACTACCACGTGGAGATCGCGGGCGGCTTCGCGTGCGCGCAGTACGTCTACGACTACGTTGAGGCCCAGGGGCTGCGGATGCCCTCGAAGCGCCGGGTGCACCTCCGCGCCGAGGACGGCAGCCCGCGGCGCGACACGTTGCTCGTCTCGATCGACGTCAGCGACGTGCACTACGTGTGAGGCTCAGGGGGCCAGCGTGAGCGTCGCCGGCGTCCCCCGCGCCAGCATCTTGGTGTAGGGACACAGCGAGTCCGCCCGCCGCAGCAGGGGAGCGGCGGTCGCCGCGTCCGTCCCGGGCCAGGTGATCACCAGGTCCGCCCGCACCAGGTAGCCGCCGTCCAGGGGGTCCCGGCCGAAGGCCACGGAGGCCTCCACCGCGATCGCCGCGGGGTTCCGGCCGGCCTGCCGGGCGACCAGGCTGAGGGCGCCGTGGAAGCAGGCCGCGAGCCCGGCGGCGAACAGCTGTTCCGGATTCGTGCCGCCGCTCTCCCCGCCGAGTTCGGGGGGCAGCCGCAGGACGAGGTCGAGCATCCCGTCGGACGACCGGGCCCGTCCCGATGCCCGTCCGTGGCTCACCTCGCCGCCGCTGACGGTCACGGACGTCGTGTAGATGGGGGAGAAGGCCGTGCCGTCGTAGTCCTTCGCCGTGGACAGCCCGGGCCACTGGGTCGGCTCGCTCACCGTGGTGCCCCTCTTCGGAGCCGGCTCCCGCACGGTGCGGGCGCCTTTCCGTCGCGTATGACTGTGGTCTGCATGGTCCGCCCTTCGTCATCCCGGGAGAGGCCCGGACCCGATCACCGACTCCGACCAATCAGCTGATCAACGTGTGACAACGCCTCGCGCCCAGGTGAACTCGCCCGCGGGCCGGAGCGATTGACGCCCGGGTCGTCCGCCGGGCACCCAAGCGCGGCATATCGGGCGTCACAGCCACGTCGATCCACTGGTCTCCATGAAGAGTCCCGGCCCGTCCCACCAGGAGGTCTTCATGAATTGGCGTTACGACGCTGCGTGCCGCGAGGAGGATCCGGAGCTGTTCTTCCCCATCAGCGGCAGCGGTCCGGGAATGGCGCAGATCCAGGAAGCCAAGGCCGTGTGCCTGCGGTGCCCCGTCACGGCGCAGTGCCTGCGGTCGGCGCTGTCGGCCGGTCGTCTCGACGGAATCTGGGGCGGCACCACGGAGGACGAACGGCGGAGGATGCAGCGCCGCGACTACGTCGAGCGCTGGCGGAAGACGCGGCAGGCCACCGTCTGATCCGGGTCGGACGCTCATGGCTTCCCTTGTCCGATGTTCGTCATATGTCGAACAATATAGGCCGGGAACGGATGGCGCGGCGGGGGCAGATGGGATCCATGTCACATATGCGGTGGATGTCCTGTCGTACCCGGAAAGCCGGAACGGTGGCGCAGCGCCGCACACGGGCGCGACCGCGCGGCCACGCAATGCCCCCGCACGGAAAGGCAGCGCATGATCCCCTCCCTTCCGCTCCGCAACCGCCCCGCCCCCCGCTCGCGGGGTCCGGGGACACGGCCCGCCGTCGGGCTCCTCCTCCTCGCCGCCATGAGCGTCCTGGACGGGCTGTGCCCACCGGCCGTCGGCTGGGCGACGACGCTCGTGGCCGCCTCGGCGGCGGCGGCGTTCGCCGGCGCCTCGCTGACCGCAGGAGCCGTCCTGATCGTCGCCGCGGCCGGGATCGGCCTGGTCGTCAGCCCCACCGGGGTTCCGCCGGTCACCACCTCGCAGGACGCCGTCGTGCTCGTGCTGTCCGTGGTTGCCGTCGTGTTCTGCGTCCGCCAGGAGCACCACCAACTGGAACTGACCGCCGTACGGTCGGTCTCCGAGATCACGCAGCGAGTCGTCCTGCGCCCGCTCCCCGACCGGATCGGCCCGCTGCGCGTCGCCGCCGCCTACCAGGCCTCCGACGCCCACGCCACCGTCGGCGGCGACCTCTACGCGGCCGCCCGCGTCCCCGGAGCGACGCGGATGCTGATCGGCGACGTCCGCGGCAAGGGCCTGCAAGGGATCCACGAAGTGGCGGCCGCCGTCGGCGCGTTCAGGGAGGCGGCACCCCGCTGCGCCACCCTGTCCGAAGTGGCCGCACACCTGGAGTGCAGCATGCGCACCCACCTGGAGGAGTTCGAGGAGGGCCACGACGACGCCGCCGAACGCTTCGTCACCGCGCTGGTGTTGGAGATACCCGACGACCGGCGGGTCATCCGCGCGGTCAACTGCGGCCACCCCGCGCCCCTCGTCTCCGGCGGCGGGCGCGTCACCCTCCTGGCACCCCGCCGCTGCGGGCCGCCCCTCGGCCTGGGCGGCCTGGCCCCCCACGACCACCACGAGGACACCTTCCCCTTCGCCCCCGGGGACGTCCTCCTGCTCTACACCGACGGCGTCACCGAGGCCCGGGACCCGGCGGGCACCTTCTACCCCCTCCAGGACCGGGTCGCCTCCTGGGCGGGCGACGAGCCCGGTGGCCTCGTGCGGCACGTACGGGAAGACCTGTGCCGGCACCTCCGGGGCACGCTGAGCGACGACGTCGCCATCGTCGCCCTCCAGCGGGTTCCCGTTCCCGCGCAGGCGACCGCCCCCGGGGTGGCGGCCGGGCGGGTTCCGGGCGGGCCGCCGCCGGACGCGGCCGGGAGTTCCCGTCCGCCGCCCCATCGGGGTGATGGCGGCCTGCACGCCCTGACACCCGCCGGCCCGTCACACCGTGCGGCGCGGTCCGGCGTGCCCTCGGGCGGCCTCCGTGGCAGACCAGGCGCGTCGAGTGCCGCGAAGGTACGTTAAGCAGGTAGGGGCATTAACCGGTCACAGGCATCGGGAGATGGGCAAAGCCATGAAAATCGCAGTCATCGGCGGAACCGGGCTCATCGGCTCGCAGGTCGTGAAGGACCTCAACGCGGCCGGCCAGGAGGCCGTGCCGCACTCGCTGTCCACCGGCGTGGACCTCCTGAGCGGCGACGGCGTCGTGGAGGCCGTCGCGGGCGCGGACGTCGTCGTCAACCTCACGAACTCGCCGACCTTCGACGAGGCCTCGCCCGCGTTCTTCCAGACGTCGATGGACAACCTGATCGCCGCCTGTGAGAAGGGCGGCGTCGGTCACATGGTCATCCTCTCCATCGTGGGCGTGGACCAGGTGCCGGAGCTGGACTACTACCGGGCGAAGGTGCTGCAGGAGGACATCCTCAAGGCGAGTTCCATCCCGTACTCCATCGTCCGCGCCACGCAGTTCATGGAGTTCATGGACGCGACGATGTCCTGGACCACCGACGGCGACACCGTTCGGCTGCCGCACACCCCGCTCCAGCCGATCGCCGCCGCCGACGTCGCGCGGATGGTCGCCGAGGTCGCCTCGGGTCCCCCGCTCAACGGGACCGTGGACATCGCCGGGCCCGATGTCTTCTCCCTCGACGAGATCGGCCGGATCACCATCGCCGCCAAGGGCGACGGGCGTTCCGTCGTCGTCGACGACACTGCGGGCATGTTCGCCGTCCCCCAGGGCGACGTCCTCGTGGGTGGGCAAGCCGCTCGCATCGCCCCCACCCACTACCGGGACTGGCTGTCCTGACCGACGGGCGCGTCCGGACCGCGGACGACGCCGACCGAGGACGACGCAGTGGATGACGCCTACGACCTCCAGAAGGCACAGGAGGAGTTCCAGGCCGCCCGTGGCAGCCTGTTCGGCATCGCCTACCGGATGCTGGGCAGCGTGAGCGAGGCCGAGGACATCCTGCAGGAGGCGTGGATCCGCTGGCAGACCTACGACCGCTCCAAAGTGGAGAACCCTCCGGCGTTCCTCGCGACGACGGTCACCAGGCTCGCCATCAACGTGCTGCAGTCGGCCAGGGCCCGGCGTGAGACCTACGTCGGACCCTGGCTGCCGGAGCCGGTGGACACCGAGAGCGACCCCGCGCTGGGAGCCGTGAACGGGGAGGCGCTGGAGGTCGCGGTGCTGATGCTCCTGGAGAAGCTCACGCCCGCGGAGCGCGCCGCCTACGTGCTCCGGGAGGCCTTCGAGTACCCCTACGCGCAGATCGCGGAGATCATCGGACAGTCCAACGCCAACGCGCGCCAACTGGTGAGCCGGGCGCGCAAGCACCTGGCGGCGGAGAAGCGGGCCGGTGTCGTGACCGCCGACCGGCAGCGCTTCCTGACGGCGTTCGTGGCGGCCGCGAAGGCCGGGGAAGTGGGCGTGCTGGAGGACATGTTCGCCGAGGACGTCGTCTCGTACTCCGACGGCGGAGGTGAGGTCCGTGCCTCGAAGTTCCCCGTCGTGGGCCGTCAGCGGGTGGCCAAGTACATCCACGCCTTCGCCGACCGGTTCTGGGTCGGCGCCACCGTGGAGCCCATCCAGGTGAACGGCGGGCCCGGCATGAAGCTGTCCCGCGACGGCACGGTCTACGCCGTCCTGACGTTGAGCGTCACACCGGAGGGCATCGACCGGGTGATGTGGATGATGAGCCCGACAAAACTCGCCGTCCTGGACAAGTGAGTGCACGGACCCCCGGCACCGCCCAGGGGGCGCGGCGCCGGGGGAGCGGCCCGGTCAGTCGACGAAGTACGAGTCGTGCTTGTCCAGGAACGCGGCGCGCTCCTCCGCCGTGGCGTTGCCCATCCGCGAGATCTGCTCGAAGTACTCCTCACGCGGTGCGCCCGGGGTGAAGAGCAGCAGCATCTCCGCCGGGGCGTCGGAGTCGTTGCGGAAGGCGTGCAGCCCGCCCTGCGGGACGTGCAGGAAGTCGCCTTCCTGAGCGTCCACCCACTTCTCGCCGTTGTAGAGGCGGACGGTGCCGTTGAGGATGAAGAAGGACTCCGAGATGGTCCGGTGGAAGTGCGTCTTGGGACCGCCCGCGTTCGCCTTCATCATGACGCGGTAGAGCCCGTACTCGCCCCGCGTCATGTCCGTGGTCGCCAGGTAGTGGATGCCGTCCCCGGCCTGGCCGACGTTCGGAGGGGCGCTCGCCGGGCGGAAGTTGGCGTTGACCTCGCCGCTGTCCCCGAAGTACACCTGCTTTGGGTATGACATGCCTACCATCCCTCGCTCGCGTCGTGTGCGCCGTGGCGCATCGGCGGGGCGGGTGCCGGCCGCTCCGGTCGGCCGTCCATGACCTGCCCCTCGGGGGGTAGACCGGGTTGCCCGGGCGCGTGTGACAGCTCCGTGGCGTCAGGAGACGGCGACGACACCCACCGCGGCCAGGCCGTTGTCCGCGCGCAGGAGGATGTCGTAGAGGTAGGTGTCGCCCGCGCGGGGCGTCAGGACCTGCCGGCCCCCGGCGGGCAGGGTGCCGGTGACCGTCTCGTGTCTCTCGCCGGGCTCCGATCCGCTGACGGCCACGAGCCTGACCGGCGTCCTGCCGATGTTCTCCAGCGTAACGGAGCGGGTCCTCGGACACGTACCGGTGAGCTCGTCGGCGCAGTGGAAGCGCACGTCGCCGAAGTCGGTCAGGCCGCAGGAGACGTCGGTGGCGAAGCTGAAGTGGGCGGAGCAGACGGCACCCCCGCGCAGGGCCGTCGCGGGCGGCGAGGTGTGGGCGTCGTCCGGGGGAGGGTCGTCCGTGCACGCCGTGGCGAACGGCGCGAGCGCGACGGTGCTGACGAGTACGGCGGACAGGAGTGCTGTGCGCACGTGGAACTCCAGGAGAAGGAAGGCGAAGGTGGGGGGCGCGCGTGGCGTCGCCGTGGACGTCAGCCCGGGCCGGCTGACGTCGAGTCCTCAGGAACGTAGCAGACAGTGTTGATCCGTGCGGCGAGCGGAGGGGCTGCGGAAGGCCCCCCAACGGTCGCTCTGGTGAGAAATCCCCCGATACATCCCTGCCGTGATCACAGTGTTCACCACTGAGCGGACATGCTCTGTCACACCGACAGGGCCTGCGCTGTCTTCTTGGTGACGGAGAGAAACAGAGGGAATCATGCGCGAGATCCTGATCGTCGGCGGCGGCTACGCGGGCTTCTACACGGCCTGGGGCCTCGAGAAGACGCTGCGGCCCGGGGAGGCGCGGGTCACCGTCGTCGACCCGCGTCCCTACATGACGTACCAGCCGTTCCTGCCGGAGGTGACGGCCGGTTCGGTGGAGGCACGTCACGCCGCCGTGTCGATGCGGCGGCACCTGCACAAGTCCCGGCTGGTCGCGGGCAGCGTGACCGGGATCCGCCACGCCGACCGCACGGTGACCGTCCGGCCCGTGAAGGGGGAGGAGTACGAACTCCGGTACGACACCCTCGTCGTCACCGCGGGAGCCGTGACCCGTACCTTCCCCATCCCGGGCCTGGCCCGGCACGCCATCGGCCTGAAGCACGTCGAGGAGGCGGTCGCCATCCGCGACCGGCTGCTGACGGCGTTCGACCAGGCCGCCTCGCTGCCCCCGGGGCCCGAGCGGCGGAAGCTGCTCACCGTCACCTTCGTGGGCGGTGGGTTCTCCGGTGTCGAGGGCTTCGGTGAGCTGCTGTCGCTGGCGACCGCGATGCTCAAGTCCTATCCGGAACTGAGCCTGGAGGAGCTGTCGTTCCACCTGGTGGAGGCGCGGGGCCGCATCCTGCCCGAGGTGACCGACGGGCCCGGGGCCTGGGTCGTGCGCCACCTGGAGCGCCGCGGCGGGCATGTGCACCTGAACACCCAACTGGTCTCCGCCGAGGACGGGCACGTCGTGCTGTCCAGCGGGGAGGAGTTCGACTCGGAACTCATCGTCTGGACCGCCGGCAACGCCTCGAACCCCGTGGTGCACAACCACACCGACCTGCCGGTCGACGAGCGCGGCCTGCTCATCGTGCGGCCGGACCTCCGGGTGGGTACGGAGGCCGAGCCGGTGCCGGACGTGTGGGCGGCCGGGGACGACGCGGCCGTGCCCGACCTGGCCTCGCCCGTGCCGGGGGCGCACACGGTGCCGAACGCCCAGCACGCGGTCCGGCAGGGCAAGCGCCTGGCCAAGAACATCGTCGCGAGCCTGCGTGGCGGCAGGGTCCGGGACTACCGCCACAGCAGCCTCGGCGTGGTCGCCACGCTGGGCCTGGGACGCGGCATCTTCCAGTACAAGGCCATCGTCGTCAAGGGGTTCCCGGCCTGGCTGATGCACCGCGGCTACCACGTGCTCGCGGTGCCCACGTGGGAGCGGAAGGTCCGGGTGCTCACCGTCTGGCTCACCGCGGCCCTGTTCGGCCGGGACCTCGTCTCCCTCGCCTCCGTGCAGCACCCGCGGGACGCGTTCGTCACGAGCGCCACCCCCCGGCGTCCCGCGGAGCCGCGGGCGGGCGACCACGCCGGAGTGTGAACGCCGGGAAGATGACGCTGAGCGGGCGGTGGAGCGCGCTCGACCGGCTCCACCGCCGCATCGAGAACCGCGTCGAGCGGGCGCTGCACGGGCAACTGGGCGTGAGCGCACGGGAGTTCCATGCCCTGCGAGCCCTCCAGGAGAGCATCCGCGATGCCGAGGGCCAGCTCCACTTCGACGAACTGGCCGACGCGATCGGCCTGACCCAGTCCGCGACCAGCCGGCTGGTGACCCGGCTGCGCGACCGGGGATTGATCACCACGCGCACCTCGGCGTACGACCGGCGGAGCGTGGACGTGCACCTCACCCCGGTCGCGCAGGACGTGCTGCGGCTCGGGGTGCCGCTCCTGGAGCGCGCCGTCCACGACGTCGTGTCCGGCCTCCGCGCGGAGGACGCCGACGCCGACCTGATCCGCTACCTCCAGGGGCTCTCGTAGCCCCTGGAGATAGCGGACGTCCCGGTCGGCCGGTCACTTTCCGTCACATCGACCTTCGTACATGCGGAACTTTCCACCACGGATGAATAACGTGTCACTCTTTCTCTGGCAACAGAGGGTTGAATCTGTGCGGTTTTTGGCGAAATGTCGGATTCGACATCCCTTTTGTGTCGTTTGTCCAGCGTATGATGTGAGGCAACGGTGGGTTGTGGGCTCATGGAACACACCATGCGCTCCCCGCAAGTCTGCTGTTCCGGTGCCGACGACGACTTTCTCCCGCCTTTTTCTGTCACATGATCGGGCCCCTTCCGGTCTATTCAGCGGACGTGAATGGAGAGTTCGTGACGCTCGGTGATCGGAGACCGTGTAGTGGCCACCCATGCAATACATCGTGTGACACCTTTGTGTCACACGGCCGGGGGCTGCCCGTAAATGACCTCTGACCGGCGGAACGCGGACGCCGAGCCGTCCCCCTCCGCACCAAGCCTCGACGTGGCGGCCTCCGCCTTCGTCGAACTCCAGCCACGCCTGTTCGGCATCGCGTACCGCGTGCTCGGCAGCGCCGTCGAGGCCGAGGACGTGGTGCAGGAGGTGTGGCTGCGCTGGCAACGGACCGACCGCTCCGCGGTGCTCAGCCCGGCCGCCTTCCTCTCGACCACGACGACCCGGCTCGCCATCAACGTCGCACAATCCGCCCGGGTGCGCCGGGAGACCTACATCGGACCCTGGCTGCCCGAGCCCGTGGACACGAGCGCGGATCCCGAGGCGGGCGTCCAGCGGACGGAGGCCGTGGAGTTCGCCCTGCTGCTGGTCCTGGAGCGGCTGAACCCCACGGAACGCGCGGCCTACGTCCTGCGTGAGGCGTTCGACTACGCCTATCCGGAGATCGCCGAGATACTCCAGCTCAGCATCGTCAACGTCCGCAAGATCGTCAGCCGGGCCCGCAAGCACGTGGTGGACAAGCCCCGCGAGACCGTCGACGCCGCGGAGCACCAGCGCCTCCTGGAGACCTTCGTCTCGGCGGCCCGGACGGGGAACCTCGCCCCGCTGGAAGCGCTCCTCGCCGCGGACGTCGCGGACCGTCTGGCCGGACGCGGCGGCCCGCACGGAGCGGCCCCTGCGGTCCGCGACGGGGTCTGCGCCGCCGGTCCGACGCGGACGACGGACGCCGGCGCATGAAGGGCTCGCGGAGCCGTCAGGGTCCGAGGGTGCCCACGGGGCGGGCCGGATGGTTCCAGGGCCGGAGCTTGTCGGGGTTGAGGACGATCCAGGCTTGCGAGACGCGGTGGTCGGCGACGTCCAGGCTGATGACCGCCACCACCTGGCCCTCGTAGCGGGCCACCAGACCGGTGCGGCCGTTCACGGAGTGGGCGGACAGGGCCACCCGCTGGTGGTGCGAGAGCAAGGTCAGCAGACTGCGCGCGACCGCCCGGGCGCCGTGCACCGGCCGGACCAGCGCCCGGATCTTCCCGCCACCGTCGAAGAACGCCGTGGCGTCCGGACACATCAGCGACGTCAGCCGCACCACGTCGCCGCCCGCGCAGGCCGCGCGCACCGCGCGCGCCACCGCGTCCTGCTCCTTCGGCGTCACCGGATGCGACCGGCAGGCGCGGATCGCCAGCCGCGCACGATCGGCGAGCTCGGCGCACTCCGGCTCCGACCGCCCCACCACGTCCGCCACGGCGCCCAGCGCCATCCCGAAGCAGTCGTTGAGCACGAACGCCGCCCGCTCCACGGGCGACAGCGCGGCCAGGGCCGTCAGCAGGACCTCACCGATCTCCTGTTCCAGCTCGGCCCCCACGCCCGGCCGTTCCGTGTCCGCCGCGGCCGGGACGGTTCCCCCGGCGGACGCGGCCAGCCGCGCCAGACAGATCGCGCCGACCGTCTTCACGAGCCACGCCCCGGGCGGATCGATCGACCGGCGGGCCGCCTCCGGCAGCTCGTACCACCGGCGGTAGGCCTCGTCGACGACCGCCTCGGCCTCCGCCGTGCCGCCCACCATCCACAACGCCACGTCCAGCAAGTGCCGACGTTCGTCCAGCAGCTCCGCGATCGGCACCGCGTCACCGGAGAAATCCATGACCCCCGACCTCCCTCGCCCACCACACCGACATGGCACCGAATTCCGGTCCTAGTGGTGAGACCAGGTCCGTGCGGACCTTGTGACATTGAGCCCACGCGCCGGCCGCCGGCGGAGCTGTCCCCGTGCGGGTCCACCCCTCCCCCGTGAACAGGGCGCGAAACCTCCTTCCGCATTGGCGCGCAGACGGCGCACGTCACACTTTCGCCGCGTGATCGGTCGTATTGCCGGAAGGTGCACGAGAGTGCCGACCCGCGACCCGCCATGGGTGAATCATGAATGGTGACAGGAACATGGACGGTGACAGCCGGCCCGCCGATTCGGAACGACCGCCGGACCAGGGGGTGAAAGTCGCCGAATGGGTCGGCGAACGACTGGGTATTGACAGACGTACCAGATCGTCCGGGATGCGGAAGGCATTCCCCAGCCACTGGTCCTTCATGCTGGGGGAGATATCCCTCTACAGCTTCTTCATCCTCGTCCTGACGGGGGTGTACCTGTCGCTGTACTTCCATCCGTCGATGACGCCGGTGGAATACCACGGCAGTTACGCACCGCTGCAGGGCCAAATGGTGTCCGAGGCCTTCGACTCGACGATGCGCATCTCCTTCGAGGTGCGCGGCGGCCTGCTGATCCGCCAGGCCCACCACTGGGCGGCGCTGATCTTCGTCGCCAGCATGTTCGCCCACATGCTCCGGGTGTTCTTCACCGGTGCGTTCCGCAAGCCGCGCGAGCTCAACTGGGTGCTCGGCTTCTCCCTGCTGGTCCTGGGCATGTTCGAGGGACTGACGGGCTACGACCTCCCGGACGACCTGCTCTCCGGGACCGGACTCATGGTCGTGAACGGCACCATCCTCTCGATACCGGTCGTCGGGACCTACCTGTCGATGTACCTCTTCGGGGGCGAGTACCCGGGCAAGGACCTGATCGCGCACTTCAACACGCTCCACGTCGTGGTGATCCCCGCCCTCATGGCCGGCGTCCTCGTCGCCCACCTGGTCCTGGCGCGCCGTCACCGGCGCGCGCAGTACCCGGGGCCCGGGCGTACCGAGCGGAACGTGGTCGGCCTGCCCTTCCGGGTCTACGCCGTGAAGTCGGGGGCGTACTTCCTCCTGGTCAGCGGGGTCGTCCTCATCATCGCCTCGACCACGCAGATCAACCCCATCTGGCTGTACGGCCCCTACCGGCCCGACCAGGTCACCGCCGGTTCACAGCCCGACTGGTACATGGGCGTGCTCGACGGCCTGCTGCGCGTCATGCCCGGCTGGGAGGTCGTCCTCTGGGGCCACACCCTGGCGCTGGACAACCTCGTGCCCCTGCTGGCGGGCGCCGGGCTCTTCCTCGCCCTGGGCGCCTACCCGTTCGTCGAGGCATGGGTCACCAAGGACGGCAACCGCGACCACCATCTCCTCGACCGGCCCCGCAACCGGCCGGTGCGCACCGCCCTGGGCGCGGCGTGGGTCAGCGTGTACGCGGTGGCGCTGCTGGGCGCGGCGAACGACGTGATCTCCATCCGCCTGCACATGTCGGTCAACTCCGTGACGTGGGCCGTCCGCATCGGCCTGTTCGTCGTGCCCTTCGTGGTGTACGGCGTGACCAAGCGCTGGGCGCTCGCCCTCCAGCGCAGCGACCGCGACAAGGTGCTGCACGGCCGCGAGACCGGGATCATCAAGCGCCTGCCGGACGGCGAGTACGTCGAAGTCCACCAGCAGCTCGGCCGCGAGCAACTCCACCTCCTCACGCAGCACGAGCAGTACGCGCCCATCCGCCTCTCCCCGGACGGCAGGGCCGGCCGGGTGGAGCGACTGCGGGCCCTGCTCAGCCGGGGCCTGTACGGGAAGGGGACGCAGATTCCCAAGCCCACCGTGCAGGAATTCGAGGAGATCACCCACGACCACGGTGAGAAGAACATTATCCACTGAGGTGTCACATATTCAGCCGGTCCTTTGTCATAAGAGCGAAGGAAGTGCACGAGAGTGCCGAACTTGGGAGTTCGACAATGAGCAAGCCCGTCCTCGAGCCTGCGGCTCAGGAAATCGCGGACGCCACGGCGACGCCGCCATTCCTCTACGAGCTCGGTGCGGAAGGCGCCCGTAAGGTCCTCGACGACCTGCAGGCGGCGCCGGTCGAGAAGTACGACGTCCGGGAAAAGTGGATCACCGTGCCGGCCGAGGTGGGTGACGTGCGCGTGCGCATCGTCAAGCCCGTGGGGGCGGAGGAGGTCCTGCCCGTCGTGCTGTACGTGCACGGTGGCGGGTGGGTGCTCGGCAACGCGGGTACGCACGACCGTCTCGTGCGCGAACTGGCCGTCATGGCGCACGCCGCGGTGGTGTTCGTCGAGTACGACCGCTCGCCCGAGGTCCGGTACCCGGTGGCCATCGAGCAGGCCTACGCGACGGCCCGTTGGGTCACCGGGAAGGGCGCGGACGAGGGATTGGACGCCTCGCGCATGGCCGTCGCCGGCGACTCCGTCGGCGGCAACATGACCGCGGCGCTGACGATCATGGCGAAGCGGCGCGGCGACGTGACCTTCGTCCACCAGTCGCTCTACTACCCCGTGACCGACGCGGCCCAGGACACCGGCAGCTACCGGGAGTTCGCAGACGGCCCGTACCTGACCGCGAAGGCCATGGCCTGGTTCTGGGACTGCTACACCACCGACCCGGCCGAGCGGGCGGAGATCACCGCCTCGCCGCTGCGGGCGAGCCTGGAGGACCTCGAGGGCCTGCCGCCCGCGCTGGTCATCACCGACGAGAACGACGTGCTGCGCGACGAGGGCGAGGCCTACGCCCGCAGGCTCACGCAGGCCGGCGTCCCGACCACCAGCGTCCGCTACAACGGCACGCTGCACGACTTCATGATGCTCAACCCCGTCCGTTCCACGCAGGCGACCACCGCCGCCATGGAGCAGGCCACCCGCGCGCTGCACACCGCGCTGCACACCAACTGAGTCACCCCACCGCCGGACGCGGGGCCGGGCCACTGGGCCGCCCCCTGCCCGCGGGCCTCCCCGAGAAGCGCCCGCACCGGTGATTCCTGGTGGTCCCGGACCCGGACGTCCCCGGTTGCCGGCCGCGAGCCACCTCTCGCAGACGTGCGGCGGCAATCCGCCGCACCCTCCGCCGGACCTCGTTCCCGGGGCCCGGATCGCACAACCATCTCCCGCCTCGAAAGGGCCTTCCTGTGAACCGTCATGCCCGTTACCGGACCCTCCGCACCCCGCTCACCGTCATGGCGACGGTGACCGTCGCCGCCGGTCTGCTCGCCGCGACCATGGCCCCCGCCAGCGCCACCAAGGGCGGGCACGGCGCCCCCTCGCACCACCGCAAGCCGACCGTGGTCCTGGTCCACGGCGCGTTCGCCGACTCCTCCAGCTGGAACGACGTCGTCAAGAAGCTGAAGCACGACGGCTACCCCGTGGTGGCCGCGGCCAACCCGCTGCGCGGGCTGGCCAGCGACGCCGCGTACGTCCGGGAGCTGGTGGACAGCATCGACGGGCCCGTGGTCCTGGCCGCCCACTCCTACGGCGGCGCCGTGATCTCCAACGCCGCCTACGGCTCCGACAAGGTCAAGGCCCTCGTCTACCTGGCCGCCTTCATGCCCGACAAGGGCGAGAACGCCTTCGACCTGTCGCTGAAGTTCGAGGGCAGCACGCTCGGCGACGCGCTGAAGCAGGTGCCGGTCACGATGCCCGACGGTTCCAAGGGCGTCGACCTCTACATCGACCAGGCCAAGTTCCACCACCAGTTCGCCGCGGACGTCCCCGCGCACACCGCGGAGATCATGGCGGCCACCCAGCGCCCCGTGTCCGGCGGCGCGCTGTACGAGCCCTCCGGCGAGCCCGCGTGGAAGACCATCCCCTCCTGGACCCTGGTGGCCTCCAACGACCGGAACATCCCCCGCGAGCTCCAGGTCTTCATGGCCGAGCGCGCCAAGTCCCACGTGGAGGAGGTCCGCGCGTCCCACGCGGTGAGCGTGTCCCACCCGAAGGAGTCCGCGCGCATCATCGAGGAAGCCGCGCGCTCGGTCCGCTGACCGCCGGCCCGGTGACCCCGCGGGCGGGGCGGCGCACGATGCGCCGCCCCGCCCGCCGTTCGTGGCCTCCGGGAAATTCGGTTGCCTGACGGCCCGCTGGTCGAACATCATCTCGGCCATGGATCTGTAACCAGTGGCGCACGTGCGGAATGAAGACGGGTTCGAGTCACTCCCCGTCCGGTTCCGGCGTGCCGTTCGAAGCCCGCACCTCGTGATCGGGGCGGGCTTCCTTCACGCGACGTGATGTGCCACGTCGCGCCGGCCGGTGTGCTCCGCTCTCGGACGCCGGCCTCACGCCACTGGATCCGGGGGAGTTCACAGCGCCGCGACGCGCTCCCTGACGCCTCCTCCGTCAGCCCTGGAGTTCGCGAAGCCATGAACGAGGTCCGCAGTATCCGTGTGTCCGCTGAAGGCGGCGGTTCCGACGTCGACCGGAAAGCACTGTGGGTGGTCAGGGAGCTCGCTCTGCCCGCCATCGTCACGGCATGCGTGTCGTGCAGGTCCACGCGCCACCGTCCCAGCGGCAAGTTCCGCGTGAACGCGAGCGGCAAGCTCCTCGACGTCTGGATGCTGATCTGCTGCGAGCTGTGCGGCCGTACGTCGAAGATCCCCGTCCACGAGCGCGTCCACGTACAGGCACTCGACCACGAGCGGCTGCTGATGTTCGAGAACAACGATCCGGGCATGGTGCGGCATCTGACGATGGACGGGGCGCTGGCCGGAAGGGCCGGGTACCGGCTCGACTGGACCGGCACGTGGGAGCTGGAGACCGACACGCCGTTCTACGACATCGAGCAGGACGATCCGGCATCGTTCGAGGTCGTCGTCGGTTTCGACCTCCCTGCGCCCATCCGGGTCGAGAAGCTGCTCATGACCGGGCTCGGCCTGAGCCGGTCCGCCGTGAGAGCCATGGTGGCCTGCGGGCGGCTACGCCTGCCCCTGGCCGTCGACGCGAAGGCACGCGGAGACTTCACCTTCTTCGTCATCGCCACCCCACCGCCTTCGCACGACGCCGCCGCGGATCACACGGCCTAGGGCCGCGGCGCCGACAGCTCCGCGCACCGGGCGGCCGGTGCGCGGGGCATGGACATCACCGGCGCGGGCGTCGAAGATGGCCACCCACGACACGACAAGATTTCTGCCCGGTGATGGAGTCGGTGCGGGGCGCGTGCCCCCTCTCCGCGCCACCACTGGACGGTTTCAGGCGGCTTCCACGGGACGGCACATCCGGGCACCGACGTCCCAGGTGGGCCGTCCCGCCGGGCAGCGAAAGGGAATCGCCGTGCCCTCGGCGAACTACCGTTCCCTGCTGCGTACCCCCGGCGCCGCGGCCTTCTTCCTGCCCGCATCGCTCGGACGCGTCGGCATCGCGATGACCGGCCTCAGCATCGTCTGGCTCGTGCACAGCCATACCGGCACCTTCGCCGCGGCCGGCCTCGTCGGCGGCGGATTCGCGGTGACCGACGCGCTCGTGGCGCCCCAACTGGCCTGGCTCGTCGACCGGTTCGGGCAGACCCGGGTCCTGCCGCCCGCACTGCTCGCCCACGCCCTCGCGGTAGCCGTCCTGGTGTCCCTGGTCGCCGCCGGCGCCTGCGACGCCCTCATGACCCTGGGCGGTGCGCTGGTCGGGGCCAGCCTTCCCCAGCTCAGCGCGATGTCCGCGGCACGCTGGGCGGCACTGCTGCGCACCGACCGGGCCGCGGAACTGCCCACCGCCTTCGCGCTGGAGTCGATCGGCAACGCGGTGGCCTACCTCGTGGGCCCGGCGCTGGTCAGCGCGCTCGCCGCGGCCGGACATCCCGCGGCCGGCGTGGTGCTCGCCGCCTCCTTGTCGGTGGCCGGCGGCCTGGTCCTCGCGGCGCAGCGCGGCAGCGCGCCCCCACCGGCGGCCGGCAGCGCCGTGCACGCGCGTGCGGGCCGGTCGTTGTTGTGCGGGGCGGTCTTCGTACTGATGGGGCTCAACCTCGCCCTCGGTGTCTTCTTCGGCGCCATGCAGGTGTCGGTGACCGCCTTCGCGGTGGAGCACGGCGCACCGGGCGCCGCAGCCGTGGTCTTCACCGTCTCCAGTTGCAGCGGTCTGCTGGCCGGTTGGGTGTACGGGGCGCGCCGGTGGGGCGCCACGCCCCCGGTGCAACTGCTGGCGGCGACCAGTGCGCTCCTGCTCGGCACGCTGCTGCTGCCCACGGTCGGCTCACCGTTCGGACTCGGCTTGGTCGTCCTCCTGACCGGTGCCACGATCCAGCCCCTTCTGGTGCTCTTCTCCGTGCTCACCGAGTCGACCGTCCACCGGGCCGTCCTGACCCAGGCGTTCTCCTGGCTCGGCTCCGCCAGCGCTGCGGGCTCGGCCGCCGCGGCGGCGGTCTCCGGCTGGGCGGTCGACTCGTCCGGGGCACGTGGCGGCTTCGCGATCACCACCGCGGCAGCCGCCGCGATGACCCTCCAGAGCCTCGCGGGCCTGCGTCTCCTGCGGACGCGGAAGGGACAGCCGGCGCGTGCGGAGCCGAGGGCGAACTGAGGGCGGGAACCTTCAGCCGCGTACGGGGCGGAGGCCGGCCGCCAGCTCCGCGCGGTCGATCAGCGCGGTGAGGCTGACGGCCGGCGCGGACGCCAGCGCGTCGCCCGCGAGCGCGCCCACGTCGACCGCCGAGGTCCGCCCGCCCAGCGGGTGCGTGAACCGGGTGACGACCCAGCGGCCGCCCACGGGTGAGCCCGAGTCCTCGCACCATGCCCAGCGTGCGCCGTGCGCGCTGATCAGGAACTCCGCGAGACAGGCCACCAGCAGCGTGTGGAGCTCGACCCACTCGTCCCGGTCGAGGAGAGCGGGGATCTCCTGGGCCAGGCGCGCGTCGAGGACGTGTGCCGCGGTCCCCGGGTCCGTCCGCAGGAGATCGGGAGCATGACCGAGACCGGCCAGGAGGTCCCCGGTACGCCCGCGGCACGCGGCGGCCTACTCGCAGACATCGACCAGGGCGGCGGCATGTGCAGTCATTCTGGTAGGGATATCAGAGCGGACTCGACGGGCCGCACGGCCCCCCCGCCCCCACCGCCGCTGCCAGGCGAAATCCCGTTGTCGGGTTCCGGGAGGCTGCGAGAGCATCCGGGAATGGACGAGCCCGCCGAGATCCTCCGCTCCGACCAGGTCGAACTGCGCCGCTGGCGCACCGGCGACGTCGACGCCCTGGACCACGCCATCGCCGAGTCCCTTGACCACTTGGCGCCCTGGATGCCCTGGGCTGCGGGCCACGGAAGACGGGACACCGCCGGCTTCCTGGCCCGCAGCCAGGACGAGTGGGGGAGCGGGGAGGCGTACGCCTACGCGATCACGTCGGAGGACGTGGTGATCGGCAGCTGCGGACTCCACCGCCGCATCGGTGCGGGCGGCCTGGAGATCGGGTACTGGCTCCACCCCCGGTGGACCGGACGGGGACTCGCCACGGCGGCCGCCGCCGCACTCGTCGGCCAGGGATTCGGCCTGACCGGCATCGACCGGCTGGAGATCCACCACGACGCCGCCAACGCCGCCAGCGGAGCCGTCGCCCGCCGCCTCGGCTTCACCGAGATCGCACGCGTACCGGAACCGGAAGGCCCGTCCGCCCCCGGCGACGTGGGGATCGAGGTCGTCTGGCGGATGACCGCGGACCAGTGGTGTGCGTCCCTGCCGGGTCGCGCGCTCTGAGTGCGGGGGTCACCGTGCGCGGAGGATCGGTCAGGAATGGAGAAGCCCCCGCGAGCGGGCCGCGGCTAGCGTGACGGCCATGGACATCACCATTCACTGGACCTTCCTCCCGCACACCGACCCCGAGGCCTCGCTGGCCTTCTACCGCGACACCCTCGGCTTCAAGGTCCGCAACGACGTCGGCTACGGCGACATGCGCTGGATCACCGTCGGCCCCGCCGACCAGCCCGGCACGTCGATCGTCCTGGAGCCGCCGGCCGCCGACCCGGCCATCACCGAGGACGAGCGCCGCACCATCACCGAGATGATGACCAAGGGCACCTACGCCCGCCTCACCCTGGGCACGCCCGACCTCGACGGCGTCTTCGAGCGGCTCGTGGCGGGCGGCGCCGAGGTCGTCCAGGAACCGACCGAGCAGCCGTACGGGATCCGCGACTGCGCTTTCCGAGACCCCGCGGGCAACACGATCCGCTTCAACGAGGTCCGCTGACCGCCCCGTGACCCCCGCTCCCGCGCCGCCCCCCCGGCGGGAACCCGGCCACCACACGGTCCGTTCGACGGGGACCGGTCCGAAGGGGGAGCGGGGCGGCCGGGTGGACGGTTACCGTGGCCGCGCCCCACCGACGCGGGGGGACCGGACATACTTGACCGAAGCCGGTCAGATCGAACCAGGCGACGCCGACGGAGACCGCCAAGGCGGCCCAGCACGCACCAGATGGAGAGACGACACACATGGCCAAGAAGGCGGACGCGCAGTCGCCTGCGCCGCACGTTGCCGACAGCCACGATCTGATCCGCGTGCACGGTGCACGTGAGAACAACCTGAAGGACGTCAGCATCGAGATCCCGAAGCGCCGGCTCACGGTGTTCACCGGAGTCTCCGGCTCGGGCAAGAGCTCCCTGGTCTTCAACACGATCGCCGCGGAGTCGCAGCGGCTGATCAACGAGACCTACAGCGCCTTCGTCCAGGGCTTCATGCCGACACTGGCCCGCCCCGAGGTCGACGTCCTGGACGGGCTGACGACCGCGATCACCGTCGACCAGCAGCGGCTGGGGGCGGACCCCCGCTCCACCGTCGGCACCGTCACCGACGCCAACGCCATGCTGCGCATCCTCTTCAGCCGGCTCGGCACCCCGCACATCGGCCCGCCCAGCGCCTACGCCTTCAACGTCCCCTCCGTCCGGGCCAGCGGCGCGATCACCGTCGAGCGCGGCGCGAGCAAGGCCGAGAAGGTCACCTTCACCCGCACCGGCGGCATGTGCCCGCGCTGCGAGGGCCGGGGCACGGTCTCCGACATCGACCTGAGCCAGCTCTTCGACGACTCCAAGTCGCTCAACGAGGGTGCGATCACCGTCCCCGGCTACAAGGGCGGCGGCTGGAACGCCCGGCTCTACGCCGAGTCCGGCTTCTTCGACCCCGACAAGCCGGTCCGCACCTTCACCAAGCAGGAACTGCACGACTTCCTGCACCGCGAGCCGACCCGCATGAAGATCGCGGGCATCAACATGACCTACGAGGGACTGGTCCCGCGGGTCCAGAAGTCGATGCTCGCCAAGGACAAGGAGGCGATGCAGCCGCACATCCGCGAGTTCGTGGACCGCGCCGTCGCCTTCACCACCTGCCCCGAGTGCGACGGCACGCGGCTCAGCGAAGGCGCCCGGGAGTCGAAGATCGCCGGGATCAGCATCGCCGACGCCTGCGCGATGCAGATCAGCGACCTGGTCGCATGGGTGCGCGCCCTGGACGAGCCCTCGGTCGCGCCGCTGCTCACGAAGCTGCAGCACACCCTCGAGTCGTTCGTGGAGATCGGACTCGGCTACCTCTCGCTCGAACGGCCGTCGGGCACGCTCTCGGGCGGCGAGGCGCAGCGCGTCAAGATGATCCGCCACCTCGGCTCCTCGCTCACCGACACCACCTACGTCTTCGACGAGCCCACCACCGGTCTGCACCCGCACGACATCCAGCGGATGAACGGCCTGCTGCTGCGCCTGCGGGACAAGGGCAACACGGTGCTCGTCGTGGAGCACAAACCGGAGACGATCGCCATCGCCGACCACGTCGTCGACCTCGGCCCCGGCGCCGGCACGGCCGGCGGCACCGTCTGCTTCGAGGGCGACATCGAGGGGCTGCGGAGCAGCGGCACCATCACCGGGCGCCACTTCGACGACCGCGCGTCCCTGAAGGAGACGGTGCGCAAGCCCACCGGCAACCTGGAGGTCCGCGGCGCCACGGCGCACAACCTGCGCGACGTCGACGTCGACGTCCCGCTCGGGGTGCTCACCGTCATCACCGGCGTCGCGGGCTCGGGCAAGAGCTCCCTCGTGCACGGGTCGATCCCCGCCGGTGCCGGGGTCGTGTCCGTCGACCAGAGCCCCATCCGCGGCTCGCGCCGCAGCAACCCGGCGACGTACACCGGACTGCTCGACCCGATCCGCAAGGCGTTCGCCAAAGCCAACGACGTGAAGCCCGCGCTGTTCAGCGCCAACTCCGAGGGTGCCTGCCCCACCTGCAACGGAGCCGGCGTGGTCTACACGGACCTGGCCATGATGGCGGGCGTCGCCAGCACCTGCGAGGAGTGCGAGGGCAAGCGGTTCCAGGCCTCGGTGCTGGAGTACCACCTCGGCGGCCGCGACATCAGCGAGGTGCTCGCGATGTCGGTCACCGACGCCGAGGAATTCTTCGGCGGCGGTGAGGCGCACACGCCCGCCGCGCACCGCATCCTCGGCCGGCTCGCCGACGTCGGACTCGGCTACCTCAGCCTCGGCCAGCCGCTCACCACGCTGTCCGGCGGTGAGCGGCAGCGGCTGAAGCTGGCCACGCACATGGGCGACAAGGGCGGCGTCTACGTCCTCGACGAGCCGACCGCCGGCCTGCACCTCGCCGACGTCGAGCAACTGCTCGGTCTGCTGGACCGTCTCGTCGACTCCGGCAAGTCCGTCATCGTCGTCGAGCACCACCAGGCGGTCATGGCGCACGCCGACTGGATCATCGACCTCGGCCCCGGCGCAGGCCACGACGGTGGGCAGATCGTCTTCGAGGGCACCCCGGCGGACCTCGTCGCCGCCCGCTCCACCCTCACCGGCCGGCACCTGGCCTCCTACGTCGGCGCCTGACGCGCGGCGGGGGCCGGGGCGATCACGCCCCGGCCCCGTGCCGTCATGCTGCGGCTCATCGCGGCACCGGACGACGTCGCCGCGGTCGGTCACGCCGTCGGGTACGACAGCCCCTCGCAGTTCTGCCGCGAGTACCGCCGCATGTTCGGCGCCCCGCCCGGCCAGGACGCGGCTCGCCTGCAGACCGCGGCGGTGGTCCAGGAGTTGACGCCGCCGTCAGTCGCCCCACGCGTCTGCGGACCTGCTCGAATCGAAGAAGCGGTCCCTCGCGCACCGGATCTTGCCGTCCTCGAGACAGACGGTCGACACGATGTCGTGTGCCTCCATGGAATGTCCCTCCCCATCCAGGAGTTCGTCGGTCCGGCGCACGGAAACGACGTCTCCGTCGGCCTGGATGTCACGTACATCCATACGGAAGCCGCTCGCGCGGAAGGTCTCCAGGGCACGGCGCAGGTCGTCGAGGAGAGCGTCCAGGCCGTCCACGGGATGGTCGTTGATGATGACGGACTGCCAGTTGACGTCGGGATGGAGGAACCGGTGACAGGTGGCCGCGGCATCGTCGTAGGTGGGTCCGAATTCCGCACAGAAACTCCGGACCGTGTCCACGGGCGATGGATGGCTCATGTCCAGCATTCCTTCATGATCGGAGTCGTCCGGCGCGCCGAGTGTTTCAGAAAAGCGACGGCCCGCTCCACGAGCCCGTCCCTCCCAACTGGTAAGCGCAGCCTCCTACGAGCGGGGTCACACCCCGGCCCCCGCGCCGGCACGGCACAATCAGCCCGTGGCAACCGGGAGGGCCCGGCTTGGGGGAGGGTGCGCTGTGATGGTCCGTCATCGTCCGGTGGGGAGGCGCTCATTGGCCCGACGTGTCACCGGGTTCCTGGGGCTGCTGGCGGCCGCGGCGGTCGTGCTGGCGGCGGTCCTGCTGTCCCCGTTCGTGCTGGAGGGGATCTCCGGCTCGCGGGGGGTGGACTGGGACCGGCTGGGCCAGGTCGGTGCCGCGTACGGCTTCACGTCGGCGATCGTCTCGGCACTCGCGCTGGCCGGTGTCGCGGTGTCGCTGATCGTCCAGAACCGGCAGGCCAGGGCCGAGCAGATCCAGGGGATCCGCGGCTACTACCTGGAGCTGGCCCGGCTGGAGCTCGACGACATGGCACTGTTCCAGCCCGTCTGGGGTGCGACGGACATCGCCGATCAGGACGGACGGAGACGGCACGTCTACGCCGACCTGATGATGAACTACGCGTGGATGGGCTACGAGATCGGGACGATCCCCGAGGGCCTGCTGCGGGACATGCTGGCCGGGATGTTCACCGGGGAAGCGGGGCGCGACTACTGGAGCAGGGCCGGCGCCTCGTGGATCGCCCGCTCGTCCGGGAGCCGTGCGGGCCGTCGTTTCCTGGGCGTCGTAGGCGAGGAACTCGCCCGGGCCGTCGCCGCCGGGCCCCCGGCGCGCACCCCGCGGGTGCCCGGCGTCCCTGCTCCCCGGGGACCGCGCCGGCGGTGGGCCGTGTCCGGCACCCTGATCGGCCTGGGTACCGGTCTGGCCCTGGGAGCGGTCCTGCGGGGCCGACGCTGAAGACAGTCCCCGGGTGCCGCCCCGGGGGCCCGTCGGGCGATGGTGTGGTGCCGCGCGTCCTGATCGCCGTCCTGGCAGGATGGGCGGCATGGAACGTGTGCTGGGAATCGGTGGTTACTTCCTGCGGGCGGCCGACCCCGCGGCTCTGAACGCGTGGTACCGGGACTGCCTGGGCCTGGACGCCGATGAGCACGGCCTGTGGCGTCAGGAGGCGGGGCCGACGGTGTTCGCGACCTTCGAGTCCGGGACCGACTACTTCGGGTCCCGCACCCAGCAGACCATGCTCAACTTCCGGGTCCGCGACCTGGACGCCATGCTCGCGCAACTGCGGGCCAAGGGCGCCGACGTGGCCGAGGAGACGCAGGACATGGACGGCGTCGGCCGGTTCGGCTGGGTCACCGATCCCGAGGGCAACCGCATCGAGCTGTGGCAGCCCGCCTGACCGCGGGGCCCCTCAGCGGTCGTCGCCCGTGGCCTGGTCGGGGAGGAGACCGGAGCTGCGGAGGCCGCTCAGGGCCTCGGCGACGGCGGTCATGCGATCGGCGACGTCCGCAAGTTCGCGGCGCAGTTCCATGACGCGCCGCTCCAGCGCCACGGCCTGGGCGGTGAGTGCCGCGGCGGTGGCCGAAGTGTCGGGTTGGTGGTCGGCGGATCGGGTCATCACAGGGCCTCCGGGCCGAGTTGCAGCGCGGAGACGCTGAGTTCGAGCCGCGCCTTGTCGCTGAGCAGCACGCCTCCGGTCTCCAGGGGGACGTTCCAGTTCAGGCCCCAGTCCGAACGCCGGAGGACGGCCGAGCCCTCGAAGCCGACCCGCCGCTGCCCGTCGGTGTCGCGGGCGGTGCCGCCGTAGTCGAGGTCGATGTGCAGCGGCAGCTCGACGTCCTTGATCCTGAGGTTCCCCGTCATGCGGAAGCGGTCCTCGTCCAGGGGGACGACCGCGGTGGAGCGGAAGACCATGAGGGGGAACGTCGCCGAGTCCAGGAAGTCGGGGCCGGTGATGTGGGAGTCCCGCGCCCGGACGCCGGTGTCCAGGCTGCCGGTCTGCACGCTCACGTGGGCCTCCGAACGGGCCGGGTGAAGCGCGTCGAGCCGGAGGAACCCCTCGAACGCGGTGAATCTGCCCCGTACGTTGGCGACCATGGCGTGCCGGACGGAGAAGCCGACCGCGCTGTGGACCGGGTCGATGACGTACGCACCGGTCAGTTCCTCCTGCGGACGGGAGCCGGGGACGGTGGTTTCCGCGCAATTCCTGGGCATGGCGGGTCGACCTCTTCGTACGGGTGGGTCGGGGACGGCGCGGTGGCCCCCACCGGGGGCAGGGGCCACCCGCGGGGGTTACCGCTGCTGCTGGGCGAACCAGTCGGCGAAGCGGGTCGCGGCGAGCTGCGCGCCGGCGCCGGGGACGAGCGAGTCTTCCTGCAGCACGGACCCGTAGTACGGGGCCTGCGGGTCCGCGACGACCTTGCGGGGGTCGTTCTGGGCGGCGAGCACGTCACGGACCAGCTCGTCGAACCGGAACACGTCCGGGCCGGCGATCTCCACCACGCCGCCCAGGGGCGTGCCGGCCGCGGTGCGGGCGACGGCCGTGGCCACGTCGTCGGAGTAGATGGGCTGGAACTTCACGGGCGCGATGCGCACCGTGTCGCCCTCGGTCCCCGCGTCCGCGATACCGTTCACGAACTCGAAGAACTGCGTGGCGTGCACGATGGAGTAGGGCATGCCCGACGCCTTGATCAGCTCCTCCTGGGCCAGCTTGGCGCGGAAGTAGCCGTTGTCCGGGAGCCGGTCGGTGCCGACGATGGAGAGCGCGACGTGGTGGACGACACCCGCCTTGGCGTTCGCCTCCATGAGGTTGCCGGTGCAGGTGCGGAAGAAGTTCATCACGGCCTCGTCCTCCCACGAGGGCGAGTTGGAGACGTCGACCACGACCTGCGCGCCCTGCAGCACCTCGGCGAGGCCCTCGCCGGTCAGGGTGTTGACGCCGGTGTTGGGGGAGGCCGCGACGGCCTCGTGCCCGTGCTCGTTGAGCTTGCTGACGACCTTCGAGCCGATCAGCCCGGTTCCGCCGATGACTACGACCTTCATGATGGAGTCCTCTCGGATGTTCTCGTGCGTGACGCGCAAGGGGCGGTGGGGCGCCCCACCGGCACCGGCCGGTGTCTCTTCGCTGGGAAGACCGGGCAGCGGAGCCGTTTGTGACAGGGGCCCGATTCGGCGGGCCCCCGGATCCCTCACAGGACGCGAGCGTCCTCACTCGACGAGCTTGCCCTCGGTGGAGACCTCCTGCATCAGGGCGGTGATCTCCTCGGGGATGTCCGGGATGCTCTCCCGGGTGACGCCGGTCTTGGGGGACCAGACGAGGTTGACCCGCAGCGCGGGATCCTGCTCAGGGTAGTCGCTGCGGTTGTGGCAGCCGCGGGTCTCACGCCGCTCCAGCGCCGATTCCAGCGTGGCACGCGCCGCCAGGGCCGCCGACTTGAGGTCGAAGGCGTGCGCGAGGTCCTGGAAGCCGGCGATGTCGGGGTGGACACCGACGGACTCCATCCGCTTCTCGATGAGGTCGAGTTCGGTCAGACCGGCCCGCAGGCCCTCCTCGTCGCGCACCACGCCCGCGTGCTCGGTCATGGTGTTGCGGATGGCGCGCTGCAGGGCGCGGACGTTCTCGGGCCCGTCCGCCGCCACCAGGTCGTCGACCTCGGCGCGGGCCTGCGCCACCGCCGCCGCCGACCGCGGCTGCGAGGTCAGTCCCAGCGAGTAGGCGGCGGCCGCCTGACCCGTGATGCGACCGAAGACCAGCAGCTCGATGAGGCTGTTGCCGCCCAGGCGGTTCGCGCCGTGCAGGCCGCTGGACGCCTCGCCGATGGCGTACAGGCCGCGGACGTCGGTGCTGTGGTCCTCGGGCCGCACCCAGACGCCGCCCATCGAGTAGTGCGCGGTGGGCGCGATCTCGATCGGGTCGCGGGTGATGTCCAGCATCTGCAGGTCGAGCAGCGTCTGGTAGACGCGGGGGAGCCGGTTCATGATGGTCTGCCGCGGCAGGTGGGAGACGTCCAGCCACACGGCTCCCTTGGGGGTGCCGCGGCCCTCCTTGATCTCCGTGTACGAGGCGAGGGCGACGCGGTCGCGGGTGGACAGCTCCATCCGCTCGGGGTCGTAGCGGCTCATGAACCGCTCCCCGAGGGCGTTGCGCAGGATGCCGCCCTCACCGCGGGCGGCCTCGCTGACGAGCGTGCCGGCCGCGTTCTCCGGCTCGATGATGCCGGAGGGGTGGAACTGCACGAGCTCGGCGTCGCGCAGCCGCGCGCCGGCCTCCACGGCCAGACGGAACGAGTCACCGGTGTTCTCGTCGCGCCGGGAGGAGGTGCGCCGCCAGATCCGGGTGTGGCCGCCGGCTGCGAGGATGACGGCGTCGGCGTGGATGAGGTAGCGCGTGCCGTCGGTGAGGTCGAAGCCGTACGCGCCGAACACGGCGCCGTCGTGCTCGAGGATGCGGGTGATGTAGACGCCGTCGAGCACCGGGATGTCGAGCTGCTCGGCCCGCCGCACGAGCGTGCGCTGGATCTCCAGGCCGGTGTAGTCCCCGGCGAAGGCGGTGCGGCGGTATTTGTGCGCGCCGAAGAAGCGCTGCGAGATCCGGCCGTCCTCCTCCCTGGCGAAGGCCATGCCGTACCGCTCCAGGTCGTCGATGCCCAGGGCCGCACCCTGGGTGACGATCTCCACGGTGCGGGGGTCGGCCAGCAGGTAGCTCTCCTTGAGCGTGTCCGCGGCGTGCTGCTGCCAGCTGTCCTCGGGGTCCATCGTGGCGAGCGCGGCGTTGATGCCTCCGGCCGCCAGGGCCGTGTGGGCGTCGTCCTTGGGCCGCTTGCCGACCGCGAGGACGTCGACTCCGGCCTCCGCAAGTTCGATCGCCGCTCGCAGTCCTGCTCCTCCGGTACCGATCACCAGCACCATGGTGGAAATGTGTCGTTCAGTGAGGGCCACGGTCTGCTCCGATCGACTTGGTTGTCACCCCATACGACCGGGCGGTCAAGCCATCTGTGACAGCGGTCCCCGCCCCCGGACCGCGTGGCGGGGCGTCCGGAAGGGCGTGGGACGACCGGATCACCCGGCCGTCCCACGCCCACGGGACCGGTCGTCAGGCGACGACGCGGTCCAGGGGCACGTCCGGGTCGGCCAGGCGCGCGTCGTCGACCGCGGCGCGCGAGGTGATCAGGTCGCGGACCGGCTCGACGACGTCCCACACGTTGACGTTCATGCCGGCCAGGATGCGGTTCCCCGACATCCAGAAGGCGATGAACTCCCGAGCCGCCCGGTCCCCGCGGAAGACGACGCGGTCGTAGCCGCCGGGCTCCACGTAGCCGGTGTACTCCATGCCCAGGTCGTACTGGTCGGTGTAGAAGTACGGCAGCCGGTCGTAGACGGCGTCCTTGCCGAGCATGGCCTGCGCGGCGGTGGCCGGCTGGTTGAGCGCGTTGGCCCAGTGCTCGACGCGGATGTGGCGGTCGAGGAACGGGTGGTAGGCGTTGGCGACGTCGCCCGCGGCGAAGACGTCCGGTGACGAGGTCCGCAGGTGCGCGTCGGTGACGACGCCGTTGCGCACCTCCAGCCCGGCCGCCTCGGCGAGCTGGACGTTGGGGGTGATGCCGACGCCCACGACCACGGCGTCCGCGGGGAGGCGGGTGCCGTCGGCGAGCTGCACCCCGTCGGCGCGGCCGCCGGTGCCGGTGATGCGTTCCACCGTCACGCCGTGGCGCAGCACGACGCCGTGCTCGGTGTGCAGGCCCGCGAAGACCTCGGCGGCCTCGCGCCCCAGGACCCTGAGCAGCGGCAGCTCCTCGTGCTCCAGCACCGTCACCTCCGCCCCGGCCTGCTTGGCGGCGGCGGCGGTCTCCAGGCCGATCCACCCGGCGCCGATGACGACGATCCGCGCGCCCGCGGTGAACGCCTCCTTGAGCCGCTCGCTGTCGCCCACACGGCGCAGGTAGAGCACGTTGTCCAGCTCCGCCCCGGGGACGGGCAGGCGCCGCGGGGTCGAACCGGTGGCCAGGAGCAGCTTCGTCCAGGGCATGCGGCGCCCGCCGTCGAGCTCCACCTCCTTGGCGCCGGCGTCGAGGCCGGTCACCGTCGTGCCGAGCATCAGGTCGACGTCGTGCTTGTCGTACCACTCGTCGGGATGCACGAAGATCGAGTCGCGCGTCTCCTTGCCGAGCAGATAGCCCTTCGAGAGCGGCGGGCGGACGTAGGGCCTGTCCCGTTCGTCGCCGATGAGGAGGAGCCGGCCGTCGTAGCCGTTCTCCCGCAGAGCCTCCGCCGCCTTGCCCGCGGCCAGACCGCCTCCGACGATCACGAAAGTGTTCTCAGGGGACACAATGCACCTCATCTCGGATGTCGCATGCTGCGAACCGTGTACGGAGAGTCAACCACCAGACCGCTCGCCGCTCCGTCGTGTGACACAGCCGGTCGTGTCGCCCGGCCTCCGGGCGGGCGCCATGTCACGACGTCAGGGGTGTGCCGGTCATACAGCTGATCGAAGGACGCCCGGGGCAGCCGGCCCACCGGTCCGTCCCCGTAGCGACCGAGGAGCAGAAGGTGGCCTACGTCATCGCGCAGCCCTGCGTCGACGTCAAGGACCGGGCCTGCGTCGCCGAGTGTCCGGTGGACTGCATCTACGAGGGCGGCCGGACGCTCTACATCAACCCCGTGGAGTGCGTGGACTGCCGTGCGTGCGAGCCCGTGTGCCCGGTCGAGGCGATCTTCCGCGAGGACGACCTCCCGCAGGAGTGGGCGCGCTACAGGGAGGTCAACGCCGAGTACTTCCGGCCCACTTCGGGCTCCGGTGGGCATGGCAGGCCGCTGGTCGGCGACGGGGACCACGCCTTCGTGGCCCGGTTGCCGCCGCAGCGGTCCCGCAAGAAGGACATCGCCCTCTTCGCCATCGGCAAGGAGGAGGCCGAGGAGGCCGACCTGTGGTTCCCGTCGTGACGGCCCCGGGAGGCGAGGGCCGGTGATTCCCTTCGCTCGCGACCGGCTGCGGAACGCAAGGCCCGCGCGGCAGGGGCCCGACGTGGTCGAGGTCGGCCCCCAGGACCTCGAACGCACCGTGGCCATGCACCTCAGGTGCTCGGCCCGCACCCTGTGGAGCCGGTACCACCGCGCGATGGGCGATCCTCGTTCCTACCTGCACACCCTGCTGTCCAGGCCCGGAGCCGTGCACCTGGCCGTGCAGCAGCCGGCCGGCGACATCGTGGCCGTGGGCCACCTGATGCCGGACCGCGGGAACGCGGAGGCGGCGCTGCTCGTCGAGGACGCGTGGCAGAACAGCGGGCTCGGCAGCCGTCTGCTGCGCGACCTCGGGCACCGTGCCGTCGGCGCCGGGTGGAAGGAGGTCTACGGCCTCGTCCTGCCCGGCGACGAGAAGATCCCCGCGATCCTGTCGCACACCTCCGTCCCCCTCCACACCCTGCACGAGGAGGGCGTGACGACCGTCTGGGCGGAGACCGGCGACATAGCCGCCGCGGAGGCGTCCACCGACGCCGGCGCGCGGTGAGCCGGCGCCGCGGACGGCGCCGGGGGAGTGCCGGGTGCGGGGCTGTCTGTCACAGATCCGGATGCTGTCCGGTCACAACCCCGGAAGACGCAAATCGGGCATTCCGCCCACCCTGCCTGCCTGAGGACGAGACTTCGATGACCTGCACGGACGCGGTGACACTCGGTAAGCACGTGAACACGCCCGGGATATCCGACTCGGCGTTCGCGCTCTTCGACGAGCGGGGAACGGTCGTCGCGTGGACGCCGGCCGCCGAGCGCCTGGTCGGATATTCCGCCGGAGCCGTGGTCGGACTGCCCGCCGCGCTGGTGCTGCCGTCCTTCGTGGAGACCCCGTCGATGTCGGACTTCGTCAAGCAGTGCCGTGCCGAGAACGGCTGGCCGGGCACGACGGCCGTGTCCCACCAGGACGGGCGCACGATCGACGTCACCCTGCGGATCACGATGCTGCGGGGCCGGAACGGCACGACACGCTGGCTCGCGACCCTGACCGACACCGGCGTCCTGTCCGGGGACGCGCTGAGCGGATCGGTGTGGGGGCCGCTCCTCGCGCGCGCGCCCATCGGAGTGGTCATCCGCGACCCGCAGCTGCGGTGCGTCTTCGTCAACGACGTCATGGAGGACCACGACGGCATCCCCGGCGACGAGCGACTCGGACGACGGTTCGTCGACGTGCTGGCCGGCGCCAAGGCGGGCGCCCTCGAGGCCGTGATGCGGCAGGTCCTGAAGAGCGGCACCACCAAGGTGCACGAGTACCGGACCTGGCTGCCGGTGAGCAAGGGCCGGGAGCATCCGTTCGCGGCGTCGTTCCACTGCCTCCAGGGCGCCGACGGGGAATCGCTGGGGGTCTGCGTCATCAGCGCCGACGTCGTCGAGAGCCGGCTCGCGCGCGAGCGCCTCGCCGCCGTCGGCGAGGCCAGTACGCGTCTGGGCAGCACCTTGGACGTGATGCAGACCAGCCAGGAACTGGCCGAGCTCGCCGTGCCGCTGCTCGCGGACTACGTCGCCGTGGACCTGGAGCAGTCCGTGCCGTTCAGCGAGGGACCGCCGGTGCGCATCGACCCGACGGGCGAACGCCTCCCCGTTCTGCGACGTGCGGGTCTGGCCACGATCCACCAGGGAGCCCCGGAATCCGCGTGGGTGCGCGGCGAACCGGTCACCGTGCCGCCCGGCTCACCGTTCGCCCACGTCCTGAGCACGGGCAGGTCCCACCTGGAGCCGATCCTGGACATCGCCCCGGGGATCTGGATCGACCAGGACCCGGCCCTGGCCGCGAGGATCCGCAAGAACGGGGTCCACTCGCTGATGGTCGTCCCCATTCGCGCCCGGCGCGCACTGCTGGGTGTGGCGCTGTTCATCCGCACCGCGGACCCCGAGCCGTTCCAGGACGTCGACCTGCTGCTGGCCGAGGAACTCGTCGGGCGTGCCGCCGTGGCACTGGACAACGCGCGCCAGTACGCACGCGAGCACACCGCGGCCCTCACCCTCCAGCGCAACCTGCTCCCGCACCGGCTGAGGGGCGGCATGGCCGTCGACGCGGCATCGCGCTACCTGCCCGCCGACATGGACCACGGGGTGGGTGGCGACTGGTTCGACGTCATCCCGCTGTCGGGCGCCCGGGTCGCCCTCGTCGTCGGTGACGTCGTCGGTCACGGTCTGCACGCCGCGGCGACCATGGGCACGCTCCGCGCCGCCGTCCGCACGCTGGCCGACATGGAACTGCCCCCCGCCGAACTGCTGACCCGCCTCGACGACACGGTCCAGAGACTGGTCGAGGAGGACACCGACCCCGCGGACCAGACACCCGCCGTCGTGGGCGCCACCTGCCTGTACGCCGTCTACGACCCGGCCACCCGCGTGTGCACCATGGCCCGGGCCGGGCACCCCCCGCCCGCCCTCGTCGACCACGAGGGCCGGGTCACCTTCCCCGACCTGCCCACCGGAGCGCCCCTGGGCATCGGCCTCGGGGACCCCTTCGAGGCCGTGGAGCTGGAACTGCCCGTGGGAAGCCTGATCGCCCTCTACACCGACGGCCTGATCGAGAGCCGCGGCGGCGACATCGAGGAAGGGATGGACCGCCTGGGCGCCGCCCTCGGGGAACCTGGCCGGTCCCTGGAGGAGCTCTGCACCCGCGCGACGGAGTCCCTCCCCGCGCAGGTACCGTGCGACGACGTCACCCTGCTCCTGGTCAGGACCCGGTCGCTCAACTCGGCCCACATCGCCTCCTGGACGCTGCCCGCCGACGAGACCGCCGTGCGCCGCGCCCGGAAGCTGGCCGCCGGCCAGCTGACCGCCTGGGGCCTGGACGGGCTCGAACACTCCACGAAGCTCCTCGTGAGCGAGCTGGTCACCAACGCCGTGCGCCACGGCGCCGGCCCGATCGGCCTGCGCCTGATCCGGCACCAGGCCCTGACCTGCGAGGTGTCGGACACCGACGTCTGCGCCCCGCGCCTGCGCAGCGCGGACTCCATGGACGAGAACGGCCGCGGCCTCTTCCTGGTCGCCCAGATGTCCCGTCGCTGGGGATCCCGCTCGGCGGTGGACGGCAAGGTCGTCTGGGCCGAACTGGACGTGGCCGCCTCAGCCGCGTAGGGACCGGCCGCCGCGGCCTCCGGCCGGCTGTGGCACCGTCGTAAGCTGAACCCCGCTCGCGAGGGACAGGAGACCGAGGTGGCCGAGACGACGCCGGCCGAGGTGATGGCCGAGCTGGCCGCGCTGGAGGACCCCAAGACCCGCGCGGTGAACGAGAGGCACGGCGACGACCACGGTGTGAACCTCGGCAAGCTGCGCGCCCTCGCGAAGCGGCTGAAGACGCAGCAGGAACTCGCGTGCGGGCTCTGGGAGAGGGACGACACCGCGGCGCGACTGCTGGCGACCCTGATCTGCCGCCCCAAGGCGTTCGGGCGCGGCGAGCTGGACGTCATGCTGCGCGAGGCGCGCGCGCCCAAGGTGCACGACTGGCTCGTGAACTACGTGGTGAAGAAGAACCCGCACGCCGAAGAGCTGCGGGTGGCCTGGCTGGCCGACCCGGATCCCGTGGTGGCGAGCGCCGGATGGGCGCTGACCACCGAACGCGTGGCGAAGAAGCCCGACGGCCTGGATCTCCCGGGGCTGCTCGACGCCATCGAGGCGGACATGAAGGACGCCCCGGACCGCCTGCAGTGGGCGATGAACCACTGCCTGGCCCAGATCGGGATCGAGCACCCCGAGCTCCGCGCCCGCGCCGTCGACATCGGCGAGCGCCTGGAGGTGCTCAAGGACTACCCGACCTCCCCGGGGTGCACGTCCCCGTTCGCGCCGGTCTGGATCACCGAGATGGTCCGCCGGCGGCACGATGCGGCGGCGGGCTGACCCGCGGAGCGACCGGTGCGGGGGTTCGGCATGGATCAGGCCCGCAGGTAGGCCAGGACGGCCAGGACGCGGCGGTGGGTCTCGTCGGCCGGGGGGAGGTCGAGCTTGGTGAGGATGCTGCCGATGTGCTTGCCCACGGCCGCCTCGGAGACGACAAGGTGGCGCGCGATCGCGCCGTTCGACCTGCCCTCCGCGACCAGCGCCAGCACTTCCCGTTCACGCGGGGTGAGCCGCTGCAGCGGATCGCGGCGGCGGCGCAGCAACTGCCGTACGACCTCGGGGTCGACGACCGTGCCGCCCGCGGCGACCTCGCACAGCGCCTCGACGAACTCCTCGACCTGGCCGACCCGGTCCTTCAGCAGGTATCCGAGGCCCGTTCCGTCGCCGGAGTCCAGCAACTCGGCGGCGTAGGCGCGCTGCACGTACTGACTGAGGACGAGGACGGGCAGGGTGGGCCGCTTCTGCCGCAGCAGCACCGCGGCCCGCAGGCCCTCGTCCTGGAATCCGGGCGGCATGCGGACGTCCGTCACCACCACGTCGGGGGAGTGCTCGTCGACGGCCGTGACCAGCGCGCCGGCGTCGCCCACGGCGGCCACCACCTCGTGCCCGCAGCGGTCGAGGAGGCCGGTCAGCCCGTCCCGCAGCAGGACGCTGTCCTCGGCCAGCACTACGCGGAGCGCTCGGTCCACTCGCAAGGGATCTCCACACGTAGCAGGGTCGGCCCGCCCCGGGGGCTGGACAGGGAGAGTCTGCCATCCAGTACGGACACCCGGTCGGCGAGCCCGGTCAGCCCGCTGCCCGCAGCGGGCTCGGCGCCGCCCCGGCCGTCGTCGCGCACCTGGAGGAAGAGCCGCCCGTCGCGGTGCCCGCCGCTCACCTCGGCGCGGTCGGCGGCGCTGTGCCGGGCGACGTTGGCGAGGGCCTCGCGCACCACGAAGTACGCGGCGGCCTCGACCGCCCGGGGCAGCCGTCCGGGCAGTTCCACGTCGACGTCGACGGGGACGGCGGAGCGGTCGGCGGCGTCGGCGACGGCCGCCGCCAGGCCGAAGTCGGCCAGGACCCGGGGGTGGATGCCGTGGATGAGCTCGCGCAGTTCCTCCAGGGCCCTGCCCGCCTCGTCGTGGGCCGTGGCGAGCCGGTCGGCCAGCGGGCCGGGCGGCGCGTCCATGCGGGCCAGCCCCAGGGCCATGGACAGGGCGACGAGGCGTTGCTGCGCCCCGTCGTGGAGGTCCCGTTCGATCCTGCGCCGCTCCGCCTCGAAGGCGTCCACCAGGCGCACGCGGGAGCGGGTCAGTTCGACGATCCGGGCGCCCAGGTCCCGGTCGCGCGGGGCGACGAGGAGCCGGGCGAGGCCGGCCCTGGCGCCCGCGGCGGCGCCCAGGACGTACGCGCCGAGCGCGAGCAGCAGCAGCCCCAGGACGGCGGTGCCCCACGCCGCGGGCCACGTGGTGACGCTCCACTGCTTGAGCACCTTCGCCTCGTGGCCCTCCCCGGCGGTGGCCATCAGCACCGGAGTCGCGACCAGGGAGACCGGCACCGCCAGCGCGACGGTGACGAGGAGGGCGTCCACCGGCCACAGCAGACCCGCGAACAGCAGGGCGTAGCCGAGCTCCCGCCAGGTCGCCCGCTCCCGCAGCCGGGTGGTCAGCCAGGCCCACAACCCTCCCTCGGCGGGCGGCACATGCGGTCCCGGCGCGGGATCACGGTCGACCAGGCGCAGCCGGCCCCGCTCCAGCACGGCGACGGGAAGACCCGCGAGCGCGGTGAGCACGAGCAACGGCAGGCCCACCAGCACGACCGCGAGGGCGGCCCCGGCGGCCGCCGCGGTCACGATCCCCACGAGGGTGACGGCGCCCGCGACCACCCCGGTCAGCAGGTACGCCAGCGAGCGCCACGGCCACGCGGACCGCAGGAACCCCGGTCCGGACATCGCCTGCCACACATTCCTGGGTTGCATGCGGATCACCGTAGGACCCGGGCGCGGGTCCGGACCATCGGGCCGGCGGGAGGACCGGGGGTATGCCTGGCCCTACCCCGGATCTCGCCCCTGCCGCACTGCGCCGGACCCGTCCCACGGGATTTCGTGGAGCCGTCCGGGAGGCGCCGCGTCCCGGAGCACGCCGCCCCGCCGGGCGCGGCGGAGAACCGGCACCGAACGAGTGGGGACAGATGAACGACGACGCCATCCGATTGCGCTCCGTCAGCAGGCGGCACGGCTGCGGCGACAACGCCGTGACGGCCCTCGACGAGATCTCCCTCGCCTTTCCCAGGGGGTCCTTCACCGCCGTCATGGGGCCCTCCGGCTCGGGCAAGTCGACCCTCCTGCAGTGCGCCGCGGGCCTGGACCGGCCCACGTCGGGGTCGGTCCTCCTCGGCGGCACCGACCTCACCGGCCTCGGTGAGAGGCAGTTGACCCTGCTGCGCCGTGAACGCATCGGGTTCGTCTTCCAGGCGTTCAACCTGCTGCCGTCGCTGACCGCCGAGCAGAACGCCGCGCTCCCCCTGCGCCTGGCCGGCCGCCGGCCCTCCCGCGCGCGGGTGCGTGACGTGTTGCGGCAGGTCGGGCTCGGCGACCGCGCCGGGCACCGGCCGTCGGAGCTGTCGGGCGGGCAGCAGCAACGCGTCGCCCTGGCACGTGCGTTGATCACCCGCCCCGAGGTGCTGTTCGGCGACGAACCGACCGGCGCCCTGGACTCGCGGACCAGCCGAGAGGTGCTGACCCTGCTGCGCGGCATGGCCGACCATGAGGGCCAGACCGTCGTGATGGTCACCCACGACCCGGTGGCCGCCTCCTACGCCGACCGCGTCGTGTTCCTCGTCGACGGCCGCGTCAACGGCGAAGTGGCCGCGGCGGGCGCCGACGTCATCGCCGCGCGCATGACCGGGCTGGAGGCCGTGCCGTGCTGAGCCTCGCCCTGCACACCCTGCGCACCCGCTGGGTCACCTTCGCCGGCAGCTTCGTCGCGCTGTCGCTGGGGGTCGCGCTGCTGGCCGTGATGGGGCTGGTCCTCGCCTCCTCCCAGGACGCGCCCGTACGGGTGCCGGAACGCTTCGCGGCGGCGCCGGTCGTGGTCCGCGGCCAGGACACCCTGCGCGTGGCCACGCCGAGGGGCGAGGCGACGCAGCCGCTCGCGCAGCCGCGTGCCGTACCCGCCGCGACCCTCGCCGGGCTGCGGCGGCTCGGCACGGTGGTCGAGGACCGGTCCTTCCCCGTACGGGCCGAGGGCGGGCCCGGCGACCTCGTGGGACACCCCTGGTCCACCGCGGCGTTCGCCCCGTACCGGCTCAGTGCGGGACGCGCGCCCCGCGCCGCCGACGAGGTCGTCGTGACCGGCGGCTGGGCCACGCCGGGCGCACGGGTGCGCACCGACCGGGGCACCGTCCGCGTCGTGGGCACCGTGCCCGGGCGCGGGTTCGAGCACGCCGTGTTCTACACCGACGCGCGCGCCGCCCGACTGTGCCCCGTCAGCGTGCAGTTGGTGGCCGACGCGGACGCCGCCGCGGTACGGGACGCCGTCCGCGGCAGCGGCGCCCGGGTGCTGACCGGGAACCAGCGCCGTCACGCCGACGCCGACCCCGGCCGGGACGCCGAGGCGGTGACCGCGCTGAACGCCCTGTTCGGCACCGCCGGCGGCGTCACCGCCTTCGTGTCGGTGTTCGTCGTGGCGTCCACGTTCGCCTTCGCGGTCGCCCAGCGGCGCCGCGAGTTCGGGCTGCTGCGCACCGCGGGCGCCACCCCGGGCCTGCTGCGCCGCATGGTGCTGACCGAGTCCCTGCTGGTCGGCGTGCTCGCCTCGGCGGCGGGCTGCGCGCTCGGCGGGTACGCCGCGCCGTGGCTGGCCGCGTCGGTGGTCGACGGCGGACTGGCACCGGGCTGGTTCGCCGTCGGCGACCACACCTGGCCGTACCACGCCGCGTTCTGGACGGGCCTGCTCGTCGCCCTCGGAGGGGCGGCCGCGGCCTCGTGGCGGGCCGGCCGCACCGGCCCGGCGCAGGCGCTGCGCGAGGCCTCCGTGGACACCGGGGCGATGACGTGGGGCCGGTGGCTGTCCGGCGGCGGGCTGCTGCTGACCGCCGTGGTGACCCTCTGCGTCACGCTGTACGGCGACCCCGGCGACCTGCTGCACCGCAAGACGTACGTGAGCCGGCCGATGCTGCTGATCACCGCGACCGCGCTGCTCGCACCCGTCGTGCTGCGCCCGCTGACCAGGCTGCTCGCCCGGGCCTCGGGGCTGCTGCCCGGCGCGGCCGGCATGCTCGTGGGCGAGAACGCCGCCGCCGGCGTGCGCCGTACCGCCGCGGTCGCCTCGCCCGTGCTGGTGGTGGTCGCCCTCACGGGCTCGCTGCTCGGCGCCACCGCCACGCTCGGCCGTGCCGAGGCCGCCGAGGCGCGCGAGCGGACCACCGCCGCCTTCGTCCTCGTCGCACCGGACGGCGCGGGCTTCGGCACCCGGACCCTGGAGCGTCTGCGCGACGTCCCCGGGACGCAGGTGTCACCGACCGCGTCGAGCGCGGTGTACGTCCTGGAGGACGGCCCGGCGCTGATCAGGTCCGAGGCGCACGCCGCCGACCCCCGGGCCCTCGCCGCCACCAGCCGGCTGCCGCTCGTCGCGGGGAAGGTGAGCGACCTGGACGACGGGTCGATCGTCGTCAACGAGGAATGGGAACGGCACTCCGTCGGGCAGAGCGTCCGGGTGTGGCTCGGGAACGGCACCGGCAGGACGCTGCGCATCGCGGCGGTGATGGCCACCGGCACGGGCGGGAACGGCGTCTACGTCACCCCCGCCAACGCCCCCGGCGCTCCCGTCGACCGGGTGGACGTCGCCCTGGCCCAGGGCGCCGACCCCGGCGCGGTGGCCGCCGCGCTGCGCGAGGCGGTGCAGCCGTCCGGCGGCCGGGTGCTGACCCGGGACGCGTGGCTCGCGGCCGCCCGGCCCGGGAACGACCGCACGACCCGGCTCGGCTTCCTGCTCGTCCTCGGCATCGCCCTGCTCTACACCGCCATCTCCCTGGTCAACACCATGGTGATGGCCACCTCCGACCGGATCCGCGAGCTGGCCGTGCTGCGCCTGGCCGGGGCCACGCGGCGGCAGGTGCTGCGGCTGGTGGGCGCCGAGTCCCTGGTGGTCGTCGCGGTCGGCGCCCTGCTGGGCCTGGCCGTCGCCGCACTCAACCTGGCCGGGATGCGCTGTGCGTTGGCCCTGCTGTCGGTGGACAGTCCGATCGCACTGCCGTGGACGGCCGTCGGTGCGGCCGTGGGCGCGTGCGCGGTGCTCGCGGTCGCCGCCGCGACCGTCCCGGCCGCGCTGGCCGTGCGGGGCCCGGCGGCGGCACTGGCCGGGATGCGGGAGTGAACCCCGCGCCGGGCCGCCGCCCGGCGCGGGGCGGCGGGCCCTCGGCGACGTTCACACCGAGGGCCCGCGGGGACACGGAGACGTCCGTGCCCCCGGTGGGCGCGTCAGGCCTGCCAGCCGTATCGGCCGCGGGCCTGCTCCACCGTCTGCGGGGTGACCGCTCCGGCGCGCGCCAACCGGTCCAGGGCGGCCACCACGATCGACCCGGCGTCCACCCGGAAGTAGCGGCGCGCCGCTTCCCGGGTGTCCGACAGGCCGAAGCCGTCCGTGCCGAGGGAGGAGTAGTCCTGCTCGATCCACTGGCTGATCTGGTCGGGCACCTGCCGCATCCAGTCGCTGACCGCCAGGACGGGCCCGGGTGCCCCCGACAGCGCCGAGGTCACGTACGGGACGCGCTCCTCACCACCGATCCGCTGCCGGTCGGCGTCGAGCGCGTCGCGGCGCAGTTCCGTCCAGGAGGTCACCGACCAGACGTCCGCCTGCACCCCCCACTCGGACGCGAGGAGCTCCTGGGCCTCCAGCGCCCAGTGGATCGCCGTGCCGGAGGACAGCAGCTGGATCCGCGGCCCGGCGCCGGGGGACTGCGCCTGCCGGAAGCGGTAGATGCCCCGCAGGATCCCCTCCTCGACCGACGGCCCGTCGGGCATCGCAGGCTGCCGCTTCGACTCGTTGTAGACCGTCAGGTAGTAGAAGACGTCCTCGGGCCGGTCGCCGTACATCCGCCGCAGCCCCTCCCTGACGATCACGGCGATCTCGAAGGCGAAGGCGGGGTCGTAGCTCACGGCGGCGGGGTTGGTGGACGCCAGCAGGTGCGAGTGCCCGTCGGCGTGCTGCAGGCCCTCGCCCGTCATCGTCGTACGCCCCGCGGTCGCGCCGACCACGAAGCCCCGCCCCAACTGGTCGGCCAGGGCCCAGAACTGGTCGCCCGTCCGCTGGAACCCGAACATCGCGTAGAAGATGTAGAACGGGATCATGGGCTCGCCGTGCGTGGCGTAGGCCGTCGCGGCGGCCGTGAACTCCGCCATCGACCCGGCCTCGGTGATCCCCTCGTCGATCAGCTGCCCGTTCTCGGCCTCGCGGTAGTGCAGCAACTGGTCGGCGTCGACGGGCTCGTAGGTCTGGCCGTCGGGGGAGTAGATCCCGGCCGTCGGGAAGAGGGACTCCATGCCGAACGTCCGCGCCTCGTCGGGGATGATCGGCACCCAGCGCCGTCCCGTGTCGGGGTCGCGCATGAGGTCCTTGACCAGCCGCACGAGCGCCATGGTGGTGGCCACCTCCTGCTTGCCGAAGCCCTTGCGCAGGGCCTCGAAGGGCGCGGCCGGCGGCTGCTTGAGCGGCTTGGCGACCACCCTGCGCACCGGCGCGGGGCCGCCCAGGGCCGCCCGCCGCTCCCGCAGGTAGCGCACCTCCTCGGAGTCCTCGCCGGGGTGCCAGTACGGCACCAGGTCCCCGCTCAGCGCGCTGTCCGGGATGGGCAGCTCCAGCGTGTCGCGCATCCGGCGGAACTGCGCCATCGTCAGCTTCTTCATCTGGTGGTTGGCGTTGCGCGACTCGAAGTCGGAGCCCAGGGTGTGCCCCTTGACGGTCTGGGCGAGGACGACGGTCGGCGCGCCCCGGTGCTCCACGGCGGCGCGGTAGGCGGCGTACACCTTCAGGGGTTCGTGACCGCCCCGGGACTCGGTGAACAGCTCGGATATCCGTCCGTCGGTCAGTCCCGCCGCGATGCGGGCCAGCGCGTCGCCGGTGAAGAAGTGCTCGCGTGCGTAGGCCGCGTCGCGCGCGGCGTACGTCTGCATCTGGGCGTCGGGCACCTCGCCGAGCCGCCGCACCAGGGCCCCCTCCGTGTCCTGCGCCAGCAGCGGGTCCCAGGCCTCGCCCCACAGGGACTTGACCACGTTCCAGCCCGCGCCGCGGAACCGGCCCTCGAGTTCCCGCACGATGCTGGAGTTGGACCGTACCGGCCCGTCCAGGCGCTGCAGGTTGCAGTTGACGACGAAGGTCAGGTTGTCGAGACCCTCGCGCGCGGCGAGCGCCAGCGCGGCCAGCGACTCGGGCTCGTCCACCTCGCCGTCCCCGAGGAACGCCCACACCCGCGACGCGGACGTGTCCTTGATGCCGCGGCCGTGGAGGTAGCGGTTGAACCTGGCCTGGTAGACGGCCGCGAGAGGGCCGAGACCCATGGAGACGGTGGGGAACTCCCACAGCCACGGCAGGCGCCGGGGGTGCGGGTAGGACGGCAGGCCATGGCCTCCGGCCTCACGGCGGTAGCCGTCGAGTTGCTCCTCGCCCAGCCTGCCCTCCAGGAACGCGCGGGCGTAGATGCCGGGTGACGCGTGCCCCTGCACGAAAAGCTGGTCGCCCGAACCTCCCCCGGAGCCTTCGGCCCGGGGGGAGCCCCGGTCCTTGCCCTTGAAGAAGTGCTGGAAGCCGACCTCGTAGAGCCAGGCCGCCGACGCGTACGTCGCGATGTGGCCCCCCAGGCCCAGGCGGGAGGCGCGGGTGACCATGGCCGCCGCGTTCCACCGGTTCAGCGCGGTGATCCGGGACTCCATCGCGAGGTCGCCGGGGAAGGCCGGCTGGGCCGCCGCGGGGATCGTGTTGACGGGTTCCGTGGACAGCAGCCCGGGGACCGGCACCCCGGACGCCGCCGCGTACTCGTGGACGCGCCGCAGCAGGTAGGCGGCCCGGTCGGGACCGGCGTGCCGGATGACGGCGTCGAGCGACGCCCGCCATTCCGCGGTCTCCTCGGCGTCGCGGTCGGGCAACCGGTCGAGCGGGCTGGGCGAGGGGGACTGCGCGGACTGCGCCGGATCACTCATGGCGGCCTTCCTGTCGGGACAAGGGGAGGGGAGGGCGGCGGCCGCGGAGGGGGACTCGCGGACGGCGGCCGCCGGAGACGGGGCGGTGCGGGGCGGGCGCGGACGGTGCCGCGGGTGCCGCGGGCGTCACCGCTGCGTGAGCCACTCGCGGAACGTCGTGCGGCCCACGTGGGCGTCCGCTCCGGGGAGCAGCGACCGTCGCTGCAGCTCGGCGCCGAAGAACCACGCGTGCTCGTCGGTGACGACGTTCCGGGCGTCGCCCGTGGCGGTCAGCAGGTCGGCGGTGAGCTCGTCGAGCGCGAACTCGTGCGGCCCGGCGACCTCCAGGGTGCCGAACAGCGGCACCCCCACCGCCACGCGCGCGACCGCCGCCGCGATGTCGTCCGCCGACACGGGCCGCACCAGGGCGGGCGCCACGCGCACCTCGCCGTCCTGGTCCGCGCCCGCCACGGCCATCGCCTCGACGCATTCGAAGGACAGGGCGGCACGGACGATCGAGTGGGGGACCGGGGAGCGCCGCACCTGCTCCTCCAGCAGCAGCTTCGCGCGGAAGTAGCCCGACAGCAGTCGCTCGGCCCCCATGAAGGAGAGGACCACGTGGTGCTCGGCCCCCGCCGCCTCGGCCGCGGCCAGCAGGCGCGCGGTGGCGGTGCGGAAGTACTGCAGGCTGACCGGTTCGGCGGGCGAGGGCGTGTCGGTGACGTCGACCACGATGTCGGCGCCGCGCAGTGTCCCGGCGAGGTCCCTGTCCGTGACGGCTCCGGGCCGGTCGCAGTCCGGCAGGGGGACGACCTCCACCCCGTGGTCCCGCAGCCTGGCGACCGTCCTGGAACCGAGCAGACCGCCGGCCCCTGCGACAACGACTCTCATCCGGGTCCCTTTCGTCCGCGGGGCCGTCGGCCCTCCGATGTCCTCGTGACGGCGCAGCCGGCCACTCCACCTGCTGTGACCGCGCCCGTGCCGCGGTTGTGACACCACCGGGCGACGGCTCCTGCGAGCGGTCGGGGAGGCGCGAAGGCGGGGGACGTCACACCGGCGGGTGCTGTCCGGTCGTATGGAGGAGCAGCGACGTCCGCCCGGAAGGGACGACGGTGGTGGCCATCGCCGGCCGATGTCGGTACCTCGGCCGTGCGCAACGGCGACATGCCATCATTTCTGCACAATTCGGGCACAATCAAGGAGGTGTAGCGCAGTGTCGGAGACACAGGGCAGCAGCAACGAGCAGCCGCGGTCGGAGGCCTGGAAGACGGCGGTGACGATGCTGCAGGATGCCAAGCCCCCCTTCATCCCCGAGGGCGCCTCGGGGATGACGATCGCCGTCGAGTGGCCCCCCGGCGACCCCGGGACCCCGCCCCACCGCCACTCGGGGCCGGCCTTCGGGTACGTGCTCGAAGGAGCGGTCCGGTTCGAGCTCGAAGGCGAGCCGGAGCGGATCGTCAAGGCCGGTGAGACGTTCTGGGAGCCGGGTGGGGACGTCATCCACTACCAGGACGGCAACGCCCTGCCGGACGCGCGGACCCGGTTCGTCGTGACCATGCTGTGCGCGCCCGGCCGGCCGATGCTCACCCTGGTCGACGACGCCGAACTGGCCCAGCGCGCCCACCTGCGCGCCCCGCGCCCACCGCGGACCGGCGCGTGACCACTTCCGCACCGGACGGCGGAGCGCAGCAGGAGTGCGGGCCGCGCTACGGCGGACTGCGGGCCGACGCGGTGCGCAACCGCCGCAGGATCCGTACGGCCGCCGCCGACCTGCTCGCCGAACAGGGCGCGGGCGTGTCGCTGGACCGGATAGCCCGCCTGGCCGGGGTCAGCAACGCGACGCTGTACCGCCACTACGCCAGCCGCGAGGAACTGCTGACCGACGTGGCCGAGCAGATCGCGGCGGTGGCCGTGGCCGCCGAAGCACGGCTGGCCACGAGCGATCCTCTGGTCGCGCTCCGCGGTTTCCTGGAAGCCATGGCGTCCGCGCGGCCGGCTGCCTTGTACTGCCTGCCCGAAGGCGCGGCCGACGGGCCGCGGGCCCGCGTGGCCGGCGCCACGCGGCGGCTGCTGTCCCGCGCGCAGCGTTCGGGACGCGTACGTGAGGACATCACCGCCGAGGACGTCCTCGCCGTCGTGGCCCAGCTCGGCCGCCCCCTGCCGGGCGCCACCTGGCGGGCCACCGAGGACAGGTGCCCGCGCCTGGTCCGCCAGTACGTGGACGGCCTGGTCGTGCCCGCCTCCCGGACGCCGCACGAGCCGTACCACCTGCCCCGGCGCTGAGCCGGGGCGCGTTCCGCGCCCTCCCCGCGCCCTCCCTGCCCCCGGGATCACCGGCCGGGGGCGGGATCCTCGCCCCCATCGTCGGCAGCGGAACCGGCATCCTCCGGGGCGAGCTCCGGCGCAACGGCGAGATGGTCTCCGACTACCCCTTCGCGGACGTCACGGTTCCACAGGACCCGACTCCCGCGGACCACGTGCTGAAGGCCAGCTACGACCGCGACTCCGCCCTCAGCGACATCTCCGCCGGCAATTCCGCGGAGTGGCGGTTCCGCTCCGCCGGTACCGAGCAGCCCAAGTCGCTCCCGCTGTACGCGGTCCGCATGTCGCCGGAGCTCGACGAGTGGAACCGCGCGGGAGCCGGCGGCACGCTGGAGATCCCGGCCTACATCCAGCGTGAGGGGGCCCCGGTGTCCGCCGTCCGCACGTTCACCGTCGAGGTCTCCTACGACGAGGGCAAGACCTGGCAGCGCGCCGAGGTCAAGGGCTCGGGCATGCATCGCACCGTGAAGGTGTCCCACCCGAAGCGCTTCTCTGGCGGTGCCGTGTCCCTGCGCACCTTCGTCGAGGATGCCGCGGGCAACTCCTTCAAGCAGACCGTGCTCAAGGCCTATCTCATCAAGTGACGGGCCGTACGCCCGCTGACCCGGGCCCGCCGGACGACCGTCCGGCGGGCCCGGCGTACGTCCGGTTGCCCGGCTCCGCCCCCACGGTCAGCGCGACGCCCCCTGGGGAACGACGTGCTCCAGCACGAAGCCGGTCACGACGTCCGCGAACCGCCCGGGGCGCTCGAAGTGCGCCAGGTGGCCCGTGTCCTCCAGGACGGCAAGCTGCGCACCGGGGATCCGCTCGTGGATCATCCGCGCCCACCGCGGTCCGCAGATGAAGTCGTCCGCGCCGACCAGCACCAGCGTGGGCGCCGTGATGCCGGACAGCCGCTCGCGGACGTCGAAGGCGGGGCCCTCGCCGAGGGAGGGTTCGGCGTACATGCGCAAGGACCCGCGCGCGGGCCCGAACTCGCCCTCGCGTCCCCAGTAGTCGACGACGTACGCCGGCAGGATCGTGCGCAGGCAGTCGGTGGCGCCGTCGTCGTCGAGCTGCCCGAGCGGCGCCGTCAGGGCCTCCACGTAGGTGGCGACCTCGGGGTGGTCCGCGACATGACGGCGGGCGAACCGCTCCATGTTGGCCACGGCGTCCGCCCAGAACTCCTCGCCGGTCACGGGGGACGTGTCGTACAGGACGAGGGAGCCGAGGTGCTCCGGGTGCTCCAGCGCGTACTGCTGGGCGACGAATCCGCCGTACGAATGGCCGAGCAGCGTCACCGAGGGCTGCGCGAGGTGCTCGATCACAGCGTTCACGAAGCGCGTGTACGTCGCCAAGGTGTAGTCGCGCGGGTCGGGCAGGCGTCCGGACGCGCCGGTGCCGACGGGCTCGACGTACACCATCGTGAACGCACGCTCCAGGAGCGGCATGCGCAGGTACTCCCAGCCGATGCCGGGCCCGCCCGAGAGGGCGAGGCACACCGGGCCCCCGGCGCCGGCCACGTGGTACCGCTGCGCGACGGCGGCGCCCTTGTGGTCGACGGTGATCGTGTGGGTACCCGGGGCGAGTGGCCCGCCCGTGCTGTCGGCGGCGCGAGGGAGGGCAGCGGGCGAGGAGGAAGAGTTCACACTGTTCACATGCTGTGTCACAGCGTCAGTCTACGTCTGCGTCCGGGCGCGCGAGGCCCGGCAGGCTGGGCAGGTCGCGCAGGGACTCGTTCACGGCTTCCAGCCGGGCGTCCACCGCGGTGATCTCCTCCTGCAGCCGATGGACGTGCGCCTCCAGGGCGGCGGCCTCGGCGGCCAGTGACATGACGATCGCCCGCACGTCGGGGGCGCCATCGGTGTTCGGGAGCATCGTTGTCCTTCCAGGCGGAACAGCCGTCGAGACGCGAACGGCCGGAGGAGGGGGGCAGGGGAAACCCCCTCCTCCGGCCGCTCACCCGGCGCGGAGCGCCGGTCAAGCACACTCTTGACAGTTCAGCCGCCGGGATTGTGACAACGAAGCGCCAGGGGCCTCGTGGCCCCGGGTCGTCAGCCGGCGGCCCGGTACAGGCCGCGCCCGGCGCGCTGGACCCTGGAGCCGCCCACCAGCCGGTCGAGCGTGCTGCGCACCGCGTTGATGCTGCCGGCGTTCTCGTCCCGGCCGAGAGCCGCCGCGACCTCGCGCGCCCGCACCTCCGACCCGCCTGTTGTGGCGAGGTAGTCGAGGATCTGCTCGGTGAGCCTGCCGTAGCCGCCCGCCGCGGAAGCGCCGTTCCGTTCCGCCGTGCCGTCCTCGGCTTCCTCGGACTGCGCTTCAGCGGTCCGTGCTTCCCCGGCCCTCTCCTCCTCGGCCCTCGCTTCCTCGACCTCCACGACGGGAGGCTGCCGTTCCTCGACCTGGGTGCCCGCGGCCGCGAGGGCGGGAGCCGTGACCGCCAGGTGGCCGAGGGCGCCGAGAGCCCTTCGCACCGATCCCAGGTGGGCGACGACCGCCGCCAACTCCCGTTCGAGTGCCTGCTTCTGCAGCTCGAGGCGCTGCAGTTCTCCCTGCAGGGCTCCGGCCGTGACCTGGAGATCCTCGGTCGTGTGCGCTGCTGAGACCATGTGTCCTCTCATTCCCGGCCCCTGGGGGCCAACGTCCGCGCACACAGATTAGTACGGCGAACACACGCGGTGACCACGCGGGACTCCAACGGCGGTGTCCCGGACTACGGATCCACCACGGTGACCTCGCCGACGTCCTCTGCGTCGGCCGCGGAGAGCAGGGCCCGGGTCAGATCGGGGAACCGCTCGTCCAGCTCGGCGCGACGCAGCGTGACGTAGCAGCGCGTCCCCTCCTGGCGGGTCCGTGTGATGCCGGCCTCGCGCAGGATCTTCAGATGGTGGCTCAAGGTGGACTTGGCGACGGGCGCCCGCAACTGGCCCCACCCGCGTTCCCTGCCGTCGGCCAGCACGCGCACGATCCCGATCCGTGTCGGATCGCTGAGCGCGGCGAGGACGCGCGGCAGGCTCATCTCGCTCGCCTCGTGGGAATGCTGGTCCGCCATGGGGTCACGATAACCCGAATGTTCGAAGAATGTCGAACCCCGACCGGAGGGGGCCTACCCCCGGCGCGCCCGGTACAGGCCACGGCCCGCACGGTCCACGCGCGACGCCCCCACGAGGCGGTCCAGTGTGCTCCGGACGGCGTTGATGCTGCCACTGTCACCGTCGCGCCCGAGGGCCGCGGCGACGTCGCGGGCACGTACCTCGGCGTCACCGGCCTGCTCGAAGAAGTCCATGATCTGCTCGGTGAGCCTGCCGTACGTCGTGCCGGTGCCGGCAGGGGACGTCACGTCCGCAGGGGTGGGGGCGGCGGCCTCAGGGGTGCGGATGACCGACTGGAGGGCGCCCAGGGCCCGCTGCACCGAACCGAGGTGCGCCACGACCGCGGCGAGCTCCCTCTCCAGGGCCTGCCTCTGGGCCTCTAGACGGACCAGATCCTCGTGGAGGCTCTCCGCGGTGTGCTCGACGTTCCGCGCCGCCCGGGTCACCGAAGCCATGTGATCCCCTCACCTCCGTGCGTTCCGCGTTCACACGGATGCACATGGTGCCGACCGATGGGCACCGTTCGTATCCCAATTTACGCGCCGAGGGGCGTGATGTCCCCACTCTTCGTGGAAGGCGTGGGTCAGTCGGTGGGGGTGATGTGGCCGTCGCGGAGTTCCAGGACGCGGTCGGCGAGGGCGAGGAGCTGGGGGTCGTGGGTGGCGACGAGGGCGGTGACGCCTTCGCTGTGGACGACGGCGCGCAGGAGTTCCATGACGGCGCGGCCGGTGTCGGCGTCGAGCTGGCCGGTGGGTTCGTCGGCGATGATCAGGGCGGGGCGGTTGGCCAGGGCGCGGGCGATGGCGACGCGTTGTTGCTGGCCGCCGGACATCTCGCCGGGGCGCTGGTCGGCGTGGCCTTGCAGGCCGACCAGGGAGAGCAGGAGGGCGACGCGTTCTTCGCGTTCGCGGCGGGGGGTGTTGCGCAGTCGCAGGGGGACGCCGACGTTCTCGGCGGCGGTGAGGATGGGCAGCAGGCCGAAGGACTGGAAGACGAAGCCCATGCGGTCGCGGCGCAGGGCGAGCAGGTCGCGTTCGCCCAGGCCGCCCAGCGCGGTCCCGTCGACGGTGACGCGGCCGGCGTCGGCGCGGTCCAGGCCGCCGATGATGTTCAGCAGGGTCGTCTTGCCCGAGCCCGAGCGGCCCTTGAGCGCGACCAGTTCACCTCGGGCCACGGAGAAGGACACCCCGCCCAGGGCGTGCACCGCGGTGTCCCCGGCACCGAAGGTGCGCACCAGGTCCTCGACCACCACCATCGCCTCGGAGGCCGCCCCGTCGCCCGCCGGGCCCTCACGCCGTTCCAGCAGTCCCTCGCTCATGCCCGCCAGCATAAGGGGAGGTCACCGCCCACAAGGAAGGACCGTCACCGCACTGCATCGGCATGTGACACGTGTGACACCATGCCTGATCGAGATCGCAGACGAAGGAGACGCCTTGGGCGCGGCGAGCACGGAGGCGCTGGCACGGGTCACCGCCTCCGCCAGTACTTGACGGGGTGGGGCCGGACGCAGCGAGCCGACGGCGACCTCGACCGCTATCGCAGCGGTCTCGCCACGCCGCAGTTCAACGGTGTGGTCCGGGTACGGTCCCTGGACGCGGTGGCGCAGGCCGTGACCGCCGCGCGCACCGAACTCGCGGGCGTCCCCTGGTGGTGGGCCGGCCCGGACAGCCCCGAAGGCGCCTCTGCCGCCCTGACCCGGCACGGCGCGGTCCCGCTCGGCGCCCTGCCCCTGATGGTGCGGCCCCTCGACCGCGCCCCGGCCCCCCAGGACCCGCCGGCCGGCCTGGGCGTCGAGGCGGTGGAGACCCCGGACCGGCCGGCCGAACTGGTCGGCACGTACCGCACCTCCATGGGCTTCGCGCCCGAGCTGCAGCCAGGCCTCGTACGGTCAGAGGCGCGGCGCGCGGACAACGCGGACATCGTCCGCCTGGCCGCCGTGCTGCACGGTGACGTCGTCGGTACGACGGTGCTGATCACGGCGCACGACGTGGCCGGCATCTTCCTCGTCCACGTCGCCGCGCCCCACCGCCGCCGCGGCATCGGCGCCGCATTGACCTCGGCCGCCCTCGACGTCGCCCACGACCGGGGCACGCACCTGGCCGCCCTCATCGCCAGCCCGTCCGGTGAACCCCTCTACCGCCGCTTCACCACGGTCTCCGAGTACCGGCTCTTCACCCTGCCCGCCTGACTCCCGGCCGGCGGGAGGGCCTAAGGGCCGGTCGGCCGTACGGGGTGCCGGCTCAGGTCCGCGCCGTAGAGGACGGTCATCTCGTGGTCCAGCACCGGTGCGATGGCCTCGGCGTAGGACTCGGTGAGGTGGCTGTCGTCGCGGTAGACGAAGGTGTCGGCCACCACCACGGGACAGTCGCCGCCGGTGCCGCAGAGCCAGGGGACCGGGTCGACCACCGAGACGCCGGTGGCCGCGGCCGCTTCGGTGATCTCCCGCTTCTTGTCGGGATCCCTGACCGCCTGCCCGATCTCGGACGCGCACCGTTCCAGCTCCTGCGGATGGGTCCCCGCGCAGTCGACCGCGTCCCCCTTCGGCCAGGGGGTGTCCTCGATGGCCAGCACCTGGGCGCCGCTCCTCGCCAGTTCCCGGTAGGTCCGCTCGAAACCGTCGGTCCACTGCCGGCGCGGGTCGGCGGACGGCCGGGCCAGGTCGGCCGTGTCCGAGGAGGAGGCGATCACCAGCGCGGGCTTCAGGGACCTGATCCGGGCCAGTGCCTTGGTGCGCCACCGGTCGCAGGACGTGTACGGCTCGCCCTGGTAGACCGTGGTGACCGCGGCGACCTTGCACGATGCCTTGGTCAGCGAGACCAGTCTCCAGTGGCGCTCGCGGGCCAGCCGGTCGAGCGCGGGGAACCACTGGGCCGCGTGTGAGTCCCCGAAGAGGACGACCGTCTTCGGCGCGGACCGGTCGCCGTAGACGCACGACGGTGTTGCCGTGCTCTGGTAGCCGATGTGGCAGCCGTCCCGGTAGACCGCCGACAACGTCCCCTTGACCTTGGTGATCCCGGGCGTGAGATTGACCGGCAGACTGCGTTCGGGTGCCTCCAGCAGCTCGGTCAGACGTGTCTGCGGGTCGGTCACCCCGGTGAGCGTGCCCCTCAGCTCCGGGGCGGCCGCTCCCGAACTGATCAGTGGCGGGAAGGCCGTCGCGACCAGCGCCGCCGCCGTGGCGCACGCCGTCAGCCCCGCGCCCAGCCCCAGTGCCCGTGCGGGACGGCCGCGGAAGACGTGGTGGAACCGCACCGGGTTCTCGACCAGACGCAGCGTCCCCCAGGCCAGCAGCAGGGAGATCACCGCACACACCAGGCCGAAGCGGACGGTCGCCGGCCGCTCCCACGCCATCGGCAGGATCACCAGCATCGGCCAGTGCCACAGGTACCAGCCGTACGACAGGCCGCCGACCCAAGTGAGAGGCCGCAGCGACAACAGCGCCCCGGCCCCGTACCGCGCGGGGGAACAGCCCCCCGCCAGCACCAGCACGGTGCCGAGCACGGGCGCGAGCGCATAGGGCCCGGGGAACGGCGTGGCGTCGTCGAACCAGACCGCCGCCACCACCAGCGACACCAGCCCGGCCCAGCTCATCGGCCCGGCCACCCGGGCCGGCAACCGCTCCAGCCGGCCGGCGGAGAGCGCGAGCAGCGCCCCGGCACCGAGCTCCCAGAAGCGGGTGTGCGAGCCGAAGTACGCCCAGGACACCGAGGTGCCCGTCACCCACACGTTCAGGGCGAAGGAGATCGCGCACAGCACCGCGAGCGGCGCCGCCAGCAGTCCGGTCCGGCGCCGGGCAAGCTTCCAGCTCGCCCACAGCAGCAGTGGCCAGACCAGGTAGAACTGCTCCTCGACCGCCAGTGACCAGAAGTGCTGGAACGGCGACGGCGGGCTGTCCGCGTTGAGGTAGTTGGTGCCGGCGTTCGCCAGCCGGAGGTTCACCACGTAGAAGGTGCTGCCGAGCGCATCCCCGACGTACTCCGCGAAGCGGACCTTCGACAGGTACAGCCAGGCGCCGCCGAGCGTGACGACCCCGACGAGGGTCGACGCGGGGAGCAACCGCAGGGCCCGGCGGGCGTAGAACCTCCGCACCGACACACGGTCGTTCCGGGCCAGCTCACGCAGCAGCAGCGAGGTGATGAGGAAGCCCGAGATCACGAAGAAGACGTCGACCCCGATGTAGCCGCCCGCCAGCGGCCGGACCCCGGCGTGCGAGAGCACCACGAGCGAGACCGCGAGCGCGCGCAGCCCCTGGATGTCGAGGCGCAGCGGTGCTCCGGCGGCCGGACGGACCGGTGTTCCGGCGTTCGCCTCCGGTGGCGGGGGTGCCTGCGTCGCAGTTGCCGCGGGCCACGACGCACGTGACACGGAATCTCCTCTGGTCTTGATGGACGAGCGCCGAACCGTGCGACGCCGCTGACCAGACGCTCGATGACCGGGCAGGGTTGCGCGCGATCGGCCGGGTTCGGCCGTTCTTCGCCGGCTGCCCGCTCGTCCTTGTCCTTCCGTTCACCGCGAGGTCGCGTACCGGCGGATCCGCGCTCGCAGTGCGGGCGGGAGCGAGGCGCGCGGGCCTACGGCCGGTGGTTCGACGCGCGCTCCTGCGCGGACGGCAGCGCCTTGAAGTAGAAGGTCGTCGGCCGCAGCACCCCCGCCGGGTTCGCGGCGTGGGCGGGGACGGTGCCGTAGGGGGTCCAGCCGGCGCTGCGGTAGAGCTGTTCTGCGGGGCTGGCGGTCTCGGTGTCGAGCAGCAGGAGGGTCGCGCCCGCGGCCGCCGCGGCGTGTTCGGCGACGGTGAGGAGGGCTCGGCCGAGGCCGTGGCCGCGGGCGCGGCGGTGGACCATGAGCTTGAGGACCTCGGCGCGGTGGCGGCCGTTGGGCTTGCCCTCGTGGGCGAGGCTGACGGTACCGGTGACACCGGCGGTGTCGCGGGCGGCCCAGACGGTGAGACCGCCGTCCGCGACGACGTGGGCGCGGGCGCGCCACCAGGCGGCCGCCTCGGCGTGGGTGAAGGGGGTCACGAAGCCGAGGGACGCGCCGCCCTCGACGGCGTCCACGAGGAGGGCGGCGAGGTCGTCGGCGGATTCCAGCAGGGCTTCGGCGGAGAGCGGGGCGACGGCGTGCACGGGGGCGGGGGCGCGGCTGTCCTTCATGGCAGTACCACCACGACGGTGTAGCGGGCGGGGTCCGGGCCGGGGCAGCGGAAGCGGGAGGTGCCCCACAGGCGGTAGCGGAGGCAGTCGCCGGGGGCGAGGTGGTGTGAGCGGTCCTCGACGGTGACCGCGAGGGCCCCCTCGTGCAACCACACGTGGTGTTCGAGCCCGGCCACGGGTGGGCCTTCGTACGCGATGTCCGCACCGGGGCGCAGCACCCCTTCGATGATCTCGGCCCGCAGTCCGGGGTGCGGGGGTGAGACGGAGCGCCGCTCGAAGCCGGACGGGGTGTCGGTCCAGACGCGCTGGTCGGCAGCGCGTACGAGTTGCGCGGGCTCGCCGCCGCTCTCGACCTCGGCGAGCAGCCGGGACATGGTGCGTCCGTACGCGGTGCACAGGCGCCCGAGCAGGGCGGCCGTGGGGCTGATCTCGGCGCGTTCGAGGCGGGAGAGCGTCGAGCGGCTGATGCCGGTGCGCGTCGCGAGGTCGTCGAGGGACCAGCCGCGCTCGTCGCGCAGCTCGGCGAGGCGCGCGGCGAGGCGGGTGTCGACGGACGTGGGGGCGGTTTCTCTCACATCCGGGACGGTATCCCAGATCCGGGACACGACCAAGGGTGGGCGGGCCCCGCGCCTTTGACGCACCCCGGCGGGTCGCCTATCGTGTAGTAGACCGATCGTCTACTACGTCTCCATCACCTCCCCCCGGAGCAGGAACACATGAGCGTTCAGGGCCAGAGCAAGACGTTTCTGATCACCGGTGTCAGCGGCGGCCTCGGCCGTGCCTTCGCCCAGGAGGCACTCGCCGCCGGTCACCGGGTCGTCGGCACGGTCCGCGCACCGGAGCGGATCGCCGAGTTCGAGGCCCTGGCCCCGGGGCGTGCCAGCGCCAGGCTGCTGGACGTGACGGACGAACAGGCCGTCGTCCCCCTCGTCGACGAGGTGGAACGGAACACCGGCCCCGTCGACGTGCTGATCAGCAACGCCGGCTACGGCCTCGAAGGCACCGTCGAGGAGTCGGCGATGGCGGACCTGCGCCGGCAGTTCGAGGTCAACGTCTTCGGCAGCGTCGCCGTCATCAAGGCGGTCCTGCCCCACATGCGCCGGCGCCGCGGCGGGCACATCGTGACGCTCTCGTCCATGGCCGGCCTCACCGCCCTCCCCGGAGTCGCGTTCTACGGCGCGAGCAAGTTCGCCATGGAGGGGATCGCCGCGTCCCTGGCCCAGGAGGTCGCCGGTTTCGGCATCCACGTCACCTCCCTCGCGCTCGGCTCGTTCCGCACCGACTGGGCGGGCCGCTCGATGACCCGCGTGCCGCGCAGCATCCCCGACTACGACACGCTGTTCGACCCCATCAGGTCCGCCCGGCAGGCCAAGAGCGGCAACCAGGCCGGTGATCCGGCCCGCGCCGCCCGGGCGCTGCTGCGGGTCCTGGATGCCGACAACCCCCCGGTCCACCTCGTCCTCGGCACCGATGCTCTGCGTCTGGTCGAAGAGGGGCAGCGGCTGCTGCGCGAGGACCTCGCCGCCTGGGCCGACCTCACGGTCTCCACCGATTTCCCCGCCGACCGGTGAACAACGTGAACCCGACGTCTCCCTGGCCCCTCCGCCAGGGTTCCTGCTACCGAGTTTGGACCCTCCTGTGAACGCATCCCGCCCCCGTACGGCCGTCGACTTCTGGCTCGACCCGGTGTGCCCCTGGACCTGGCTGACCTCGCGCTGGATGCTCGAGGTCGAGAGGATCCGGCCGGTCGACGTCACCTGGCGCGTGATGAGCCTGGCCGTGCTCAACGAGGACCGCCTCGACCAACTGCCGGAGCGCATACGCGAGCTGATGGGCCTGGCATGGGCACCGGTCCGGGTCCTGACCGCGGCCTCGCAGGCCTACGGACCCGAGGTGACGGGGCCCTTGTACACCGCCATGGGCACCCGCTTCCACCTGCACCAGCAGCCCCGGACCAAGCCGACGATCGCGGCCGCGCTGCGCGACGCGGGCCTGCCCGAGAGCCTCGCGGACGCCGGCGACACCGACACCTTCGACGCCTTGGTGCGCGCCTCCCACCAGCAGGCCGTCGACCTGGTCGGCGAGGACGTCGGCAGTCCCGTCGTCGCCCTGCCCGGTCAGGACGGTGACAGGGCCGCGTTCTTCGGCCCGGTGGTCAGTCCCGCCCCGAAGGGCGAGGAGGCAGGGCGCCTCTGGGACGCCGCGATCGTCCTCGCCTCCATGCCGGACTTCTACGAGATGAAGCGCACCCGCACCGCCGGTCCCGTCTTCGACTGAGGCGCGGCGACTGCGGCGACTCCGGCGGTGGCGGGGGCGGCGGCCAGCGGCCCGCCGCCGCCCCCGGCCGAGGTGGGCCCCGCTTGGCCCGGTTTCCCCGAGGCCGTCGCCGGCCGTTCGCCTGCGCGGTGTAGCGTCGCCGACGGGGTCGAGGCCGGATGGATCGCCGAGGCCTGCACGTTGTTCCACGGGGACCACCGACCCGCAGTCATGGAAGAGGTACGCACCGCATGACCACCGAACCGTTGCGCATCGGCGTGCTCGGCGCCGCCCGCATCGCCGGGACCGCCATCGCCGCCCCCGCCCGCACGACCGGTCACCGGCTGGTCGCCGTGGCCGCCCGCGACCGCTCCCGGGCGGCGGACTTCGCCACCGAGCACGGCGTCGAGCGCGTGCTGGACTCCTACGCCGACGTCATCGCCGACCCCGAGGTCGAGGCCGTCTACAACCCGCTCGCCAACGGCCTCCACGGCCCCTGGAACCTGGCCGCCATCGCGGCGGGCAAGCACGTGCTCAGCGAGAAGCCCTCCGCGAGCAACCTCGAGGAGGCCGTCGAGGTGCGCGACGCGGCCGCCAAGGCGGGCGTGGTCGTCATGGAGGCGTTCCACTACCTCTACCACCCGGTCACCCGGCGCCTGCACGAGCTGCTGGAGTCCGGTGAGCTCGGCGAGCTGCGGCACGTGGAAGCCGTGGTCAACATCCCCGCGCCCGCGGACGAGGACCCCCGCTGGTCGCTTCCGCTGGCCGGCGGCGCCCTGATGGACCTGGGCTGCTACTCCTTGCACGCGGCGGGATCCCTGGCCCCGTGGGCCGGCGGCGCCCCGCGCCTGGTGGCCGCGCGCGGCGGGGAGCGCGCCAAGGCGCCGGGTGTCGACGAATGGCTGGACGCCGACCTGGAGTACCCCGGCGGCGCCACCGCCTCGGCCCGCTGCCACATGGACGCCGAGGCGCTCGAGATGAGCTGGCGCATCGTCGGCAGCCGCGGCGAGGCCACCGCGCCGTGCTTCGTGCTGCCGCACCAGGACGACCGGGTCGTGGTCCGTACGCCGGACGGCGAGCGGGTCGAGGAGCTGGGCAGGCGCCTGTCGTACACCTACCAGCTGGAGGCGTTCGCGGCGACCCTGCGCGACGGCGCCCCGCTGCCCACGGACGCCGACGACGCCGTGGAGTCGATGCGCATGATCGACGCCTGCTACCGCGCCGCGGGCTTCGAGCCGCGCCCGCGTTCCGCCGCCGTCACGCCACCAGCGGCCGGGTCGTCGGCGTGATCGGTGCCAGCAGGCACGTGCTGCCGGTGAGCCACCGGTCGACCGCCGCCGCGGCCGACCGGCCCTCGGCGATCGCCCAGACGATCAGCGACTGACCGCGGCCCGCGTCGCCCGCGACGAAGACCTTCTCCACCCCGGTGGCGAAGCAGGCGTCGCGGACGACGTGGCCGCGCCGGTCGATGTCCAGGCCGAGCTGGGTGACCAGCCCGCAGTCGCGTTCGGCCCCCGAGAACCCCAGCGCCAGCAGCACCAGCTGGGCGGGGATGACGCGCTCGGTGCCGTGCTGCGGACGGCGGTGCCGCGGCTCCACCCCGACCAGGTGGAGCGACCGTACGTGCCCCTCGTCGTCGCCCTCGAAGCGGAAGGTCGAGGCGGAGAACACCCGGATGTCGCCCTCCGGGCCGGGCAGCGGCACACCGCCGTGCTCCGCCGGGTCCCAGACGCCGCGCCGGGCCAGTTCACGGGCCTCCTCGTGGGCGGGGGAGACCCGGTAGACGTGCGGGTACACCGGCCACGGCTCCTGCTCGGGGCGGTACTCGCCCGGCAGGGGGTTGATGTCGAGCTGCACGACGGAGGCCGCGTGCTGCCGGAGCACGGTGCCCAGGCAGTCGGCGCCGGTGTCGCCGCCGCCGACGATGACGACGTCCTTGCCCTCGGCGCTGACCGGTGACTCGGTCAGGTCGCCCTCCTGCACGCGGTTCGCCAGCGGCAGGTACTCCATCGCCTGGTGGATGCCCGCCAGTTCCCGTCCGGGTACCGGCAGCTCGCGCCATGCCGTGGCGCCCACCGCCAGGAGCACCGCGTCGTGCTCGGCGACGACCCGTTCCGCGTCGAGGTCGGCGCCCACCTCGACCTCGGTGCGGAAGAGCGTGCCCTCGGCGCGCATCTGCGCCAGGCGCCGGTCCAGATGGTGCTTCTCCATCTTGAACTCCGGTATGCCGTAGCGCAGGAGGCCGCCGAGCCGGTCCGCCCGTTCGTAGACCGTCACCGTGTGGCCGACCCGGGTGAGCTGCTGGGCGGCGGCGAGTCCGGCGGGTCCTGAGCCGACCACCGCGACGGTGAGGCCGGAGCGCCGCTCGGGGGGACGGGGGAGGGCGAGGCCGTCCTCCCACGCGCGGTCGGCGATGGCGACCTCGACGTTCTTGATCGTGACGGGGTCGGCGTTGATGGTCAGGACGCAGGCGCTCTCGCAGGGCGCCGGGCACAGCCGGCCGGTGAACTCGGGGAAGTTGTTGGTGGCGTGCAGCCGTTCCGCGGCGGCGGCCCAGTCCTCGCGGTACACCAGGTCGTTCCAGTCGGGGATCATGTTGCCCAGCGGGCAGGCGTCGTGGCAGAACGGGATGCCGCAGTCCATGCACCGGCCGGCCTGCGCGGAGATGATCGGCAGCAGGCCCTGGCCGGTGTAGACCTCCTGCCAGTCCTCGACGCGCTCGCAGACGGGGCGCCGCGCGGGGGTGCGGCGGGGGGTGGTGAGAAAGCCCTTGGGATCGGCCATGGCCGCCTCCGGCGCCGCCGTCACGATCATGGGGAGGCACGGTGACCGCGTCCCCCGGCACATGGCACCGTCAGGCCACCATACGTCGGGTTTGTCGGTATTTCGATGGCGCGGCCACCGTGATCTTCCGCCGTGGGATCAGGCCGCGGCCTCCAGTTCCGCCGAACGCGGGTTGATCAGTACGACGTCGCAGGTCGCGTACCGCATCAGGGCCTGCCCGGCGCCGGCGTCCAGCAGCGCGGACAGCCCGCCGTGGGTGGGCGCCCCGACGACGATGGCGCGGGCCCCGGTGCGCTTCGCGTGCTCGGCGACCATACGGCCCACCTCGCCGTGGCCGGTGGCGTTCCGCAGCACGTGCCCGACGGCCGGGATGCCGAGGGCGGCGAGCCGGTCCAGGTGCTTGCGGACGGCGGTCCGCGCGGACTCCAGGTCCTCCGCATCGGCGGCCGCGTCACCCGCGACCGCGGCCTCCTCGACGTGGACGACGTGCACCGTACGGCCGTTGATCGTCGCGAGGCGGCCGGCGGCCGCGGCGACCCGCTCGGCGTGCGGGGAACTGTCCACGGCGGCGACGATGGCGCCGCGCCCCGGGTCGTGGTGCGCCGCGGCGTCGTGCTCGACCGGTACCAGTGAGGGGGCGGCGTCGGCCCCGGGGACGGGCTCCGGGGCGGGCTCCGGGGCGGGCTCCGAGGCGGGCTCCGAGGCGGCCCCGACCTGTTCGGCCTGGACCTTCTCGGCCTCCTTGAGCAGCCCGTTGGCCGTGGAGAGGATCACGATGCCCAGCACGAGTGCCCCGGCGCCGATGTAGAACGGCACGTGGATCCCGAAGGCCTCGACCAGCTTGCCCGCGGCGAACGGCGCCAGACCGCCGCCGATGAAGCGGACGAAGCCGTACGCGGCGGAGGCGACGGCGCGGTCGACGGGCGCGACGGTCATGACGGCCTGGGTGGTGACCGTGTTGTTCACGCCGATGAAGACGCCGGCGACGATCACGCAGACGATCAGCACGGTCCGGTCGTCGGTCCAGATCGCGATGGCCAGCACGGTGAGGGCGAACAGCGCGAGGTTGGCGTAGAGCGTGCGCGCGATGCCCAGCCGGGCCTGCAGCCGCGGCGCCCCGAAGACGGCGAAGACCGCGACGAGGGCGCCCCAGCCGGTGAAGACCAGGCCGAGCTGGACCGCGCCGAGCCCCATCGGGAAGGGCGCGTAGCCGAGCACGGTGAAGAAGGCCCAGTTGTAGCAGAGGGCCGTCAGCGACATCGTCAGCAGGCCTCGGTGGCGCAGCGCGCGCAGCGGCTCGCTCAGCCCGGTCTTGCGGGCCGGCAGCGGGATCGGCTCCACGAGGACGACGGTGGCGACCAGCGCGATGGCCATCAGAACGGCCACGCCGTAGAAGGGGCCGCGCCAGCTCACGTTGCCCAGCAGGCCGCCGAGCAGCGGGCCCACCGCGATGCCGACGCCGAGCGCGGTCTCGTACAGGATGATCGCGCCCACGAAGCCGCCGCTCGCGGAGGCCACGATCACCGCCAGCGAGGTGGCGATGAACAACGCGTTGCCGATGCCCCAGCCCGCACGGAAGCCGACGATGCCGCCGATGCTCCCCGAGGTGCCGGCCAGGGCGGAGAACACCACGATCAGGGCGAGGCCCGCGATCAGCGTCCGCTTGGCGCCGATCCGGCTGGAGACCCAGTTGGTGATGAGCATGGCGACCGCGGTCACCACCAGGTAGCTGGTGAACAGCAGCGTCACCTGGCTCGGAGTGGCGTCCAGTTGCTGCGATATCGCGGGCAGGATGGGGTCGACCAGACCGATCCCCATGAACGAGACCACACAGGCGAAGGCGACCGCGAACACGGCCTTCGGCTGTTTGAACGGATTCACGGAACGAGACGATTGCGCGTGCGCGGTCATGAAGGTGCTCCGACGTAGAAACCGATGCCTGATCAACTGCTCCGCTGGGCCGGGCGCGACGGGGCCGGGGGCGGCCCCAGCCGGGTCAGTGCCTCCACGGCCGGCAGCGCGGCCACCAGGGCCGCCCGCTCGTCCGGGCTCAGCTGTTCCAGCAACTCCCCGAGCCGCTCGGCGCGCACGGCGCGACGGCGGGCGATGGCCTCCCGGCCCGCGTCGGTGATGTGGACGAGCACCACACGCCCGTCCGCGGGGTCCGCCGCGCGACCGGCCAGTCCCGCCTCCGCCAGCCGTGACACGACCTGGGTCATCGCCGGCTGAGTGACGCCCTCCAGGGTTGCCAGCTCGGTCAGCCGGAGCGGGCCGGACTGCTCCAGCGTGGACAGCGTCGCCACGGTGGTCAGCGACAGCTCGCTCGGCTGGCTGAGCCTGCGCAGCATGCGGTACAGCCGCTCCAGTGCCCGCGCCACGTCGACGGCGTGGCCGTGGTCCGGGTCGTCGTCGGGAAGATGCATAAGGAATTTATATCACTGCCTTATGTATCTGGGGAGGGGGCGCAGGGGGCGGACACGGATGAGGGCCGGGCACGGAAGAGGGCCGGGCACGCCTGTGACGGCGTACCCGGCCCTCATGCCCCCGCCCGGGGCGGAGCGGGGAGCTCAGAGCCCGTAACGTTCCCGGGCCTCCTGCACGGTCTCCCGCTTGACCTCGCCGCGCCCGGCGAGCGCGGCCAGCGCGGCGACGACCACCGACTGCGGGTCCACGCCGAAGTGGCGGCGCGCCGCATCGCGCGTGTCCGACAGGCCGAAGCCGTCGGTGCCGATCGAGTGCCACTCCTGCGGCACCCACTGGCTGATCTGGTCCGGCACCCCGCGCATCCAGTCGCTCACCGCCAGCACCGGGCCCGGCGCACCTTCCAGGACACGGGTGACGTGGGGGAGCGGGGCGTCCTCGCCGCGCAGCCGGGCCGCGTCGTACGCCAGACCACCGCGCCGCAGCTCGCTCCACGAGGTCGCCGACCACACGTCCGCCGCCACGCCCCACTCCGCGGCCAGCAGCTGCTGCGCCTCCAGGGCCCAGTGGATCGCCGTGCCGGAGGCCATCAGCTGCAGCCGCGGCGCGTCGGCGGACAGCCCGGCGGTGTCGGCGGCGCGGAAGCGGTAGAGGCCCTTGACGATGCCTTCCTCGACGCCCGGCTCCGCGGGCATGGCCGGCTGGATCTTGGGCTCGTTGTAGACCGTCAGGTAGTAGAAGACGTCCTCCGCGTCCGGGCCGAACATGCGGCGCAGGCCGTCGCGGACGATGACGCCGACCTCGTAGGCGAAGGCCGGGTCGTACGAGACCGCCGCCGGGTTGGTGGACGCGATCAGGTGCGAATGGCCGTCGGCGTGCTGCAGGCCCTCACCCGTCATCGTCGTGCGGCCCGCGGTCGCCCCGACCAGGAAGCCGCGGCCGAGCTGGTCGGCGAGGGCCCACATCTGGTCGGCCGTCCGCTGCCAGCCGAACATCGAGTAGAAGATGTACAGCGGGATCATCGGCTCGCCGTGCGTGGCGTACGAGGTCGCCGCGGCGGTGAAGGAGGCCATCGAACCGGCCTCGGTGATGCCCTCGTTGAGGATCTGCCCGTTCTCCGCCTCCCGGTAGTACAGGAGCATGTCGCGGTCGACCGGGTCGTAGGTCTGGCCGAGCGGCGAGTAGATGCCCGCGCTCGGGAAGAGCGACTCCATGCCGAAGGTGCGCGCCTCGTCGGGGACGATCGGCACCCAGCGGCGTCCGCTCTCCTTCTCCCGCATCAGGTCCTTCATCAGCCGGACCAGGGCCATCGTGGTCGCGATCTCCTGGCTGCCGGAGCCCTTGGCCAGGGCCTCGAAGGGCTTCGCGGACGGCTCGGGGAGCGCCACCGGGTGTACCCGGCGGGCCGGGGCGGGGCCGCCGAGCTCGGCGCGGCGCTCCTGCAGGTAGCGCACCTCGGGGGAGTCGGCGCCCGGGTGGGCGTACGGCACCAGGTCCCCGGCGAGCGCACTGTCCGGGATGGGGAGTTCGAGCAGGTCGCGCATGGCGCGGAACTCGGGGAGGGTGAGCTTCTTCATCTGGTGGTTGGCGTTGCGCGACTCGAAACCGCGGCCCAGTGTCCAGCCCTTGACGGTCTGCGCGAGGATCACGGTCGGCGCGCCCTTGTGCGTGGTGGCCGCGCGGTAGGCGGCGTACACCTTGCGCGGCTCGTGGCCGCCGCGGGAGGTGTGGAAGCACTCGGCGATCTTGGCGTCCGTCAGCAGCTTCGCCATCTCGGCCAGGGCCGGGTCGGCGCCGAAGAAGTGCTCGCGGATGTACGCGGCGTCGCGGGTGGCGTAGGTCTGGAACTGCCCGTCGGGTACCTCGCGCAGCCGCCGCACGAGCGCGCCCGTGGTGTCGAGGGCGAACAGCTCGTCCCAGGCGGAGCCCCACAGCGACTTCACGACGTTCCAGCCGGCGGCGCGGAACTTCGCCTCCAGCTCCTGGACGATCTTGAAGTTGGCGCGGACCGGCCCGTCGAGGCGCTGCAGGTTGCAGTTGATCACGAAGGTGAGGTTGTCCAGCCCCTCGCGGCCGGCGAGGCCGAGGGCGGCGGTCGACTCCGGCTCGTCCATCTCGCCGTCGCCGAGGAAGGCCCACACGTGTGAGCCGGAGGTGTCCTTGATGCCGCGGTGGGTCAGGTAGCGGTTGAAGCGCGCCTGCTGGATCGCGGCGAGCGGGCCGAGGCCCATCGACACGGTCGGGAACTCCCACAGCCAGGGCAGCCGCCGCGGGTGCGGGTAGGACGGCAGACCGTCGCCGCCGGCCTCCTGGCGGAAGTTGTCCAGCTGCCGCTCGGTCAGCCGGCCGTCGAGGAACGCGCGGGCGTAGATGCCGGGGGAGGCGTGGCCCTGGACGTACAGCTGGTCGCCGGAGCCGTCGCCCTCCTTGCCGCGGAAGAAGTGGTTGAAGCCGGTCTCGTACAGCCAGGCCGCGGAGGCGAAGGTGGCGATGTGGCCGCCCAGACCCAGCCGGCTGCCGCGGGTCACCATGGCGGCGGCGTTCCAGCGGTTCCATCCGGCGATGCGCCGCTCCATCTCCAGGTCACCGGGGAGCTCGGGCTCCGCGGCGGTCGGGATGGTGTTGATGTGCTCGGTCTCCAGCAGCGACGGCACCGCGAGACCGGACGCCTGCGCGTGGTCGAAGGTGCGGCGCATCAGGTACGCCGCGCGATCGGGGCCGGCGGCGTGGGTGACCGCGTCGAGTGAGGCGGCCCATTCGCCGGTCTCCTCCGGGTCCGGGTCCGGCAGGTGATCGAGCGCGCTCAGCGTGGCGTCGGTCATGGTGAACGCCTCCCAGTTGGTTCCGTGCGGGCAGGGGTGTCCCCGTGTCTCACAGAGTAAGACTGATCGATGATCGATCAAATACCTTGTGACGAGGGTCACAAAGGGGAGCTCCGGCCTTACGGGCGGGGTGTTCCGGGCCGGCGTCAGCCGCCCTGCGGGGCACAGCCCAGCACATGCTCCTTGACCAGCTCACCGACCCGCGGGTCGTCCCTGCGGAAGGCCTCCACCACCGCCTGGTGCTCCTCGGCGTACAGCCGCTGCCGGGTGCCCAGCCAGCGGATCGACAGCGCCGTCCACACCTCGATGCCCAGCGACTCCCAGGTGTGCAGCAGCACGCTGTTGCCGGAGGCGCGCACCAGCTCGCGGTGGAACGCCACGGTGTGCCGTACCTGCGCCCCGGCGTCGCCCTCCTCGTCCGCCTCGTGCAGCAGCGCGACCTCGGCCTCCAGCGCCGACAGGTCGTACCGCAGGCGCGGCGCCGCCAGCTCCGCGGCGATCTGCTCCAGGCCCGCCCGCACCGGGTAGATCTCCTCCAGGTCCCCGGCGGTCAGCCGGCGCACCCGCACCCCCTTGTTCGGGGCGGACTCGATCAGCCGCATGACCTCCAGCTCCCGCAGCGCCTCCCGTACGGGCGTCTGGCTGACCTCCAGCTCGGTGGCGATGCCCCGCTCGACGATCCGCTCCCCGGGCTTCCACCGCCCGCTGACGATGCCGTCCACGATGAACTCGCGGATCTGCTCGCGCAGAGAGCGGACGACGGGCGGCGCCATGGGTACTCCTCCGGAAAAGGGCAGCTGACTAGACGATACGGCGACGGCGCCCTCCGGCGGTCCCGTACGGCGGCACCGGGTGCCGCCGCGCCCTCAGGCGAGGACGACTTCCACGCCGCCCTCGGCCAGCACCTTGAGGACCAGGCCGAAGCGGCTGTCCGGCTCCCCGTGGGAGTTCAGCGTCCCGCCCAGCGCCCGGCGGGCGACCGCGGAATCCCGCCACACCAGGGTGCACGGGGTGGTGACCCCGAAGCCGCCGCGGAGGCAGTCGGCCAGGGCGTCCGCATTGCATCCGAGGTAGCCGCCCGGACCGTTCATCGCCTCACCCAGCGCGAGGTAGAGGGCGGGCTCGTCAGTGACGTGCCGGCCGTCCAGGTCGTGCACGAGCCCGGCGGGCCGCGCCGGACGCGGGTCCGCGCAGCCGCGGTCCCGGACGAGGCCCAGCCGCAACGACCGGTCACGGGTGGCGTACCCGGACCAGGTACCGGACTCCGCCGGGGGCCCGGCGAGCCACCGGTCCCACAGCGCCCGGGCGCGAGCCGGGAAGGGCACCCACACGCCGTCGGTGAGGCCGACGTCGACGAGCCCGGGGCCGAGTGCGTTCCATGGCGGCCGGTGTGCGGTGGGGGACGGTGTGAGGCCTGCTCGTACGGTCGTGCAGGCCGGCGTCGCCCTCGACCCGCCAGCGGCGGACCCACTTGTGAGCCGTGGCGCGCGATATCCCCATCTCAGCCGCGACATGAGCGACCGGTCGGCCCGAGCAGACACGCTCGACCAGCAGCCGCCTGCCATGAACGGTCAGCCGGGCATTACGGTGGGACACGAAGACCTCCGGTGTGGTGCAGTCCTAGACAGCTCCACCACACCGGAGGTCTTCGCCTTGATCAAGCCCGGGCCGGTGTCAACAACGCTCGTGATCAATACACCTAGGGCCCGGTGTCCGTCGTGGATCAGCAGCCCCGCCGCGAGGCAGGGTTCGCCGGGCGGTTCGGGCCACCCGTCCACGGCGTCCAGGAACACGTCCCACGCGGCGGGCGCGCCGGGGCGACGGCGGTGACCCGTGATCCGTGCGTCCTCCAGTCGCCACGGCGCGTGCGGGTCGTCGAACGGATCCGGCGCGGCGTGCCGCCCGCAGTCCCGCGGGCTCACCCAGAGGTCACCGAGGAATCCCGTGCCCCTCCCCGTCCAGGACGTCGAGCAGCGGGCCGGACGGTTCGCACGCGACGAGCTGGTGCGGACGCCGGTACGGGTCCACGAGCAGCCCCGACACCCGCGCGCACACGCCCCACAGCAGGCCGTCCCCGGACCGGGACAGGGCGAAGCCCGGACGGTCCCCGCGCTCGACGCCCCGCGGCCAGTGCCGCCGCATGCTCCCCCCTGGAGGATCTACCGGCCGAGATCGTAGGCGACCGTCACCGGCGCGTGGTCGGACCAGCGCTCGGGGTGCGTGTCCGCGCGCTCGACCCGGGTCTGCGAGGCCCGGGCCGCCAGGCCGCGGGTCGCGACGTGGAGGTCGATGCGCCAGCCGCTGTCGTTGTCGAAGGCGCGGCCGCGGTAGGACCACCACGTGTACGGGCCCTCGCCCTCCGGGGTGAGGTGGCGCACGACGTCGGTGTACCCGGCCTCGTCGTAGACGCGGGAGAGCCACGCCCGCTCCTCGGGGAGGAAGCCGGCGTTCTTCTGGTTGGCCCGCCAGTTCCTGAGGTCCCGCTCGGTGTGCGCGATGTTCCAGTCACCGCAGATCAGCACCTCGCGGCCGGCGGCGGCGGCCTTCTCCCGCAGCTTGACCATGTGCTCCAGGAACGCGGCCATGAAGCGCTCCTTCTCCTCCTGCCGCTCCGTGCCGACCTCGCCCGAGGGGAGGTAGAGGCTGGCGACCGTCACGCCGGGCAGGTCGATCTCCGCGTAGCGGCCGGAGCCGTCGAACTCCTCCGAGCCGAAGCCGATCCGGCTCGCGGACGGTTCCTGCCGCGAGTAGAGGGACACCCCGGCCCGGCCCTTCGCGGCCGCCGGGGCGTGGAGCACGTGCCAGCCCTCGGGGGCACGGACCTCCTCGGGCAGCTGCGCGGCCTCGGCGCGGACCTCCTGCAGGCACACCACGTCGGCCGTGGTCGCCTCCAGCCAGGGGAGGAAGCCCTTTTTGGCCGCGGCGCGCAGCCCGTTCACGTTCACGGTGGTCACGGTGAGCATGACGGGGACGATACCGGCCCGCCGGAGGGTGCCCGTACCGGGGCGTAGGCCGCACACCCGTACGATGTGCGGGTGGAGATCCGGAAGACGCCCTACGACCACCCCGACGCCGTGCTGCTGACCGAGCAGGTGCAGCAGGAGTACGTCGTGCGGTACGGCGGCCCCGACGAGACGGCGATGGACCCCGACCACTTCGACGGCCCGCAGGGCGAGTTCATGGTCGGTTACCTCGACGGCGCCCCCGTGGCGACCGGCGGCTGGCGCGGTCAGGACGCCTCCCCGGAGGGCTTCGAGGACGGCGACGCCGAGGTCAAGCGCATGTACGTGGTGCCGCAGGCCCGGGGCCGGGGCTTCGCACGCCGGATGCTCGCCGCACTGGAGGCCGGCGCCGCCGCGGCGGGCCGCACCCGGATGGTGCTGGAGACGGGGCAGATGCAGCCGGAGGCGATCGCCCTGTACGCCTCCTGCGGCTACACGCCGGTGACCAAGTTCGGCCACTACAGGGACAGTCCGCTCAGCGTGTGCCTGGGCAAAACGCTCCGGGCACCGGCCGAGGAGGCCGTTCCCGCGTAGCCTTGGTCCGTGATCGAGGACAGCGCGTCCGCCCGGCTCGCGGCGGGCAAGTACCTACTGGTGACCACCTACCGGCGGGACGGCCGTACCGTCGCCACCCCGGTCTGGGTGGTCCGCGACGGTGAGGCGGTCGGTGCCTGGACCGCGGCGGACTCCGGCAAGGTCAAGCGGATCCGCAACCGTGCCGACGTGCTGGTCGGCCCCTGCGACGTACGCGGCAACCCCACCGGGGAGCAGGTGCCCGCGCGCGCCGAGATCCTCGGACCGCAGGAGACCGAGCGCTACCGTTCCCTGGTCGCCCGCAAGTACGGCCTGCTCGGCCGGCTGACCCTGTTCGGCAGCCGCCTGCGCCGCGGCCGCGAGGGCACGGTGGGCGTGCGGATCACCCTCACGTGAGCGGCGGTGCGCCGCGGCAGGGCGCCTGCACGGTGAGCGTCTGCCGCGACTGCTGCTGCGGTACGGAGAAGGTCCCCGGCGTCGACCACGACGCTCAACTCGACCTGCTCCGGCGGGAACTCGCCGGGGTCTGCCGGGTACGCGTCACCGAGTGCCTCGACGTGTGCGAACAGGCCAACGCCGTCGTCGTGCAGCCCTCGCCGGAGGGGCGCGCGGCCGGAGGCCGGCCGGTCTGGCTCGGCCTGGTCAACGATCCCGGCGCCCTCGGCGACATCGTCGCGTGGGTGCGCGCCGGGGGACCGGGCCGCGCCGTACCGCCCGACGTCCTGGACCTCTACGCCATCGAACCGCCGGGCGGCCGTACCGTGGGCGCTGTGGACGCGGCGGGCTGAGCGGGCCGGAAACGCCGCCGGGAGGCCCGGGACACGGCAGGGGCCGTACGGGCTTCGTTGCCCGTACGGCCCGTGAACCGGCCGTGCCGGAGGGTCAGTCGATACCGCGCAGGATGTGGGGTTCGTTCAGATCGTCCTCGTAGCCGGCCAGTCGGATCGGTGCCGACCTGGCCCAGACGTCCAGGTTCCGCACCTCCCGCTGTTGCGCGGGCTGATCGTCAGGCTCCTTGGGGAGCTGGTTCCGCTTTGACTTCTCGGGTGTCACCGCGCACTCCTTCGTGTCGGGTGAGCCGGACGCCGGCCCGGCCGCTGCCGGACGCCGACCGCCCGGTCGGGCTGATGGCTGAGCGGACGCGGTGGCGCCGGTTGCGGAACCGGGCGGGGACCGCGGTGGGCGGTTCCTCCCGGGGCGGAGGCAGGGGGTGTTGGTGCTCCCCCGAGGGCCTTTCCGTCGGGAGAAGCCTATGCCCGGACGCGGGGTGCCACCATCCCAATACGGCGCGCCGCGGCGACGGCCACCCTTCCCGCGTACGCCGGGCGGTCGTCACCCGGTGTTCAACCGCTGCGCCGTACCGCCCCGGGACGGGCGCAGGAGAGGGTCGCCCACACCGCGCGACCGGTGCCGTGCGCCGGCGGACGCACGCCCCAGCCTTGGGCCAAATGGGCGACGAGGGCGAGCCCGCGGCCGTTCTCGTCGGCGTCGGCGGCCGCGCGTGCCTGCGGACCCGCGGGCCCGCGCCCTTCGTCGACGACCTCGATGTGCAGCGTGCCGCCCGCCGTCCAGAGCAGGCACGCGACGTGGTCGCTGCCGCTGTGCACGACCGCGTTGGTGAAGAGTTCGCTCACCACGAGGCCGGCGTCGTCGCCCAGTTCCTCCAGGCCCCAGCTGCTGAGCGCGGAACGCACCTGGCGCCGCGCGACGCCGACCGACGAGGCCTGCGCCGGCAGTCGGAGCCGGAAGGTGTCCCGGGCGCTGAGGGCAAAGAGCACACACGCAACTATGGCCACTGCTTGCACAGAAGGCAAGGGTCATTCTGCAAATTGCACAATCGCCAGTATCAGGGTGTGGGTTCCATTCCTGACATGGCACACTGCTGCCATGCGTGAGTTGCGACGTGGGTGAGGCGAAGGCGAGCGGGGCGCCGACCGTCCTCCGCGTGATCCTCGGCAAACGCCTCCAAGACCTGCGGGAGAAGGCGGGTTGCTCGTACGAACAGGCCGCGCGCGAGCTGGACGTCACCCATGCCACCGTGCGCCGGATGGAGAAGGCCGAGGTCGGCCTGCGCATCCCGTACGTGGAGAAGCTGCTGGCGCTGTACGGCGTCGACGCCGCCGAGGCGGCGACCTTCATCGACCTCGCCCGGCAGGGCAACCGCCCCGGCTGGTGGCACCGTTACCGTGACGTCCTGCCGTCCTGGTTCAGCGCCTTCGTCAGCCTCGAGGGCGAGGCGGCCATCATCCGCGCCTACGAGCCGCACTACGTCCCCGGCCTGCTGCAGACCGAGGACTACGCCCGCGCCGTGCTGAAGGCCGGACGCCCGGGCGCCTCCGAGGAGGAACTCGAGCGCCTGGTCGCGCTCCGCCGGGAACGGCAGGCGCTGATCGCCCGGCCCGAGGCCCCGCTGCTGTGGGTGGTGATGGACGAGACCGTGCTGCGCCGCCCCATCGGCAGTCCCGGCATCATGCGCGCCCAGCTGGACCGGCTGGCCGAGGCTTGTGAGCTGCCGCAGGTGAGACTGCAGATCATGCCCTTCGACGCCGGGCCGCACCCGGCGATGTACGGGCCTTTCCACATCTTCCGGTTCCAGATCCGCGAGCTGCCGGACGTCGTGTTCACCGAGAGCCTGGTGGGCGCCGCCTACCTGGACGACGTGGACGACGTCTCGGCGTTCCTCGAGGCCCTCGACCGGATGTGCGCGCAAGCCGCGCCGGCACACAGCACCGCAGCCATCCTCGATGGCATCCGCAAGGAGATCTGACATACATGGACGACCGCATATACAACGGCATGCGCGCCGTCGACCTCGGTACCGAGGGCTGGCACAAGCCGTGGAGCGGCGGCAACGGGGGAAGTTGCGTGGAGGCCATGAAACTGGCCGACGGCAGGGTCGCGCTGCGGCAGTCCACCGACCCCGACGGGCCGGCCCTCATCTACACGGACCACGAGATCAGGATGTTCATCCAGGGCGCCAAGGACGGGAAGGCCGACTTCCTGCTGTCCTGAGCCCCCGCATTGACATCTTCGAGTGAACCCAGCCCGCGCGGGCAACCGCGACGACCGACGGGCTGTCTCCAGCGGTAATCCGCCGGACGGACGGGACAAGGGGAGCAGCATGACCGGACAACTCGGACCGCTGTACGAACCGGGAGTGGCCTACGTGCGCATCGCCGCTGCCGACGCGGCGACCGCCCACAGGGTCGCCGACGTCATCGCCTCCCGGTATCCGGGGACCCGCCCGCCGCGGGTCACCACGCATGCGGACGGGTTGGTGGAGTTCGACCTGTACACGTACACCCTGGAGGAGGTCAGCCCCTCGGGTCCGTACGACGCCCAGGGCCCGGAGAGCTGCTAGCCGGGCCCCGGGTGCCGCGCTTGCGCCGGATCAGCCCTGACCCGGGTGGAGGACGACCTTGGTGTAGCCCTCGATCCGCTTGTCGAACTTCTCGTAGGCCGACGGCGCGTCCGTCAGGGGCAACTCGTGGGAGACCACGAAGCTCGGACGGGCGCGGCCCTCGATGATCATGTCGCGCAGCTGCCGGTTGTAGCGCTTGACGTTGCACTGCCCGGTGCCCAGCCGCAGGCCCTTCTCGAAGAGCCGGCCGATGGCGACCAGCAGCCGGCCGCTCTTGGCCTGCTCGTCCGGGCCGCCGGGGTCGGACGGCACGTACAGGCCCGGGATGCCCAGGGCACCGGTGGGGCGCACGGTGTCGATCAGGGAGTTCAGCACCGCCGCGGGCTCCTCGCGGCCCGCGCCGCCGGCCTGGGCCTGGTAGCCGACCGCGTCGACGCCCTTGTCGGTGCCCTCGCCCTGGGTGTGCTCCTTGATCTGGTCCACCGGACTGCCCTTGGTGAAGTCGATCGGGACCGCGCCGATCTCCTCGGCCTTCTGCAGCCTTTCCGGCACGCGGTCCACGACGAACACCTTGGCCGCCCCGCGCAGCATCGCCGAGTACGCGGCCATCAGCCCAACCGGGCCACCGCCGTACACCGAGACGCTCTCGCCGGGGGAGACCTGGGCGAGCTCACAGCCGTGGTACCCGGTCGGGAAGATGTCGGCGAGGAGCACGAAGTCGGACTCGTTGGCGGTGCCGTCCGGCAGTTTCAGACAGTTGAAGTCCGCGTACGGTACGCGCACGTATTCCGCCTGACCGCCCGGCCAGGGGCCCATGGCCACATAGCCGTAAGCGCCTCCGGCGAACCCCGGATTGACCGTCAGGCAGTAGCCGGTGAAACCCGCCGAGCAGTTCTTGCAGAATCCGCAGGCGACGTTGAAGGGCATGACCACGCGGTCGCCCTGCTTGAGGGTGGTGACACCCTCGCCGACCTGGTCGATGATGCCCAGGTTCTCGTGGCCGAACACGATGCCGGGCTCCGCGGCGGTCCGGCCCTCGTACATGTGCAGGTCGGAGCCGCAGATCGCGGTCGACGTCACCCTGACGATCACGTCGTTGGGGTGCTGCAGGCGTGGATTGTCGACTTCCTCGACGGCTACTTCGAACGGTCCTTTGTAGACGACGGCCTTCACGTGGACACCTCCGATTGGTGTCTGATTCGCGGCTTACGTGACCTATTTCTCATGCTGCCCCCTTGGGCAGTGCGAGACAAGCCAGCTATTCTTCACGTGGAATATGGCGATTTGTGATTGACCGCGAGGAAAGGCGGGAAGAATGGCCCACCGCTCAGGAACGCTGCTCGTCCCCGTGCCCGGCCTGTCCGGCACGGTGTACCCGGTGGGCACGCGCGTGGCCATCAGCGGACGGGGCTCGGCCGTCGACGCCTTCGTGGACGGCGACTGGCTGCCGCTGTCGTGGTGGGAGTTCGCAGAGGGCCGCAACGACGACGTGTACGAGGGCCCCACCGCCTGACGTCCCTCCCGTGCCCGTGACGCCGCTTCGGCAGCCGTCGCAGGGCGACGAGTTACCCAGCCGGTAACGGCAACTCGCCCAGCGGGCCACCGAGGTCGGCGTCCTCGCGGACCATGACCGGTTTGTGGTGGCCGAGTTGGGGGCGCGGGTGCTTCCCTCGGCCGCCGTGACGGCGGCGATCACCGCAGGCACCTTCCCGCCACCGGTCATCGCGCCGCCACGGCCTGTGTGCCCAGCCCCGCGAGCCGCGCCAGTCGGCGGTGCGAGTCCAGCAGTGCCGACCGGTCGTAGCCGGCCGTGGTGACCAGCACCTCGTCCGCCCCGGTGCGTCCGACCAGGCCCGACAGCGCGGCCGTCACCTCGGCCTCGGTGCCGTGGACGCCCCCCGACAGCGTCCCCTCGAACACGTCGCGCTCGCGCGCCGTCATGTGCCTGGCCAGCACCTCGTCCGGCGGCGCCAGCGGCGGGAATTCGCCCTGCGTACGCGAGTGCGCCAGCGACCAGGCCTCCGACACCAGAAGCCGCCGCGCGGCCTCCGTCGTCTCCGCGACGGACACGGTCGTCGACACCACGACGTACGGCCGCGCCGCCCCCGCCGAGGGCCGGAACGCCGCGCGGTAGCCCTCGATCGCCTCCCGCATGCGCTCCTCGCCCCGCACCGCGGCGATCACCAGGGGGAGCCCGAAGGCCGCCGCCGTGGCCGCTCCCGCGCCGGTGGCCAGTACGAACGCCGGGACGCGCATCCCCTCCGGCGGCCGCGCGTGCACCGCGCCGGGGCCAGCCGTGCCGGTGAAGTAGCCGAGCAGCTCCGTCAGCAGTTCCTCGAAGTCCCCGGCGGCCTGGGCATCGCGCCCCAACGCCCGGCGCACTCCGACCGTGAAGCCCACCGACCGCCCCAGCCCCATGTCGATCCGCCCGGGGAACAGCGACTCCAGCACCCCGAACTGCTCCGCCACCACCAGCGGCCGGTGGTTGGGCAGCATGACCCCGCCCGTGCCCACCCGGATCCGGGACGTGGCTGCGGCGACCGCCGCGGCCAGCACCGCCGGCGAGGATCCCGCCACCCCCGGCACCCCGTGGTGCTCCGACACCCAGAAGCGCCGGTAGCCCAGTTCCTCGGCGTGCCGAGCCAGCCACACCGTGTCCCGCAACGCCTGCGCGGGCTCGGCGCCCTCGCGGACGGGGGAGCGGTCGAGGATCGAGAACGGAATCGGGGGGAGCTGCGGTGCGATCACCTTTGGTGCAACGCCCACCGCGACGCGGGATTCCCGGGTGGCGGCGCCCCGGACGCCGCTCAGTCCTCCCGGCGGGCGTACGTCACCATCAGCACGCCGCTCTTGTGCGTCCGCACCTCGGTCACGTCGTACGCCTGCGGGGCGAAACCGCCCGCGAACAGCGGGACGCCGGCGCCCGCGACCACGGGGTTGAGCTTGACGACCAGCTCGTCGATCTCCGGGCGCAGCGAGGCCGCCAGCCGGCCGCCCCCGCACAGCCAGATGCCAGCCCCGTCCCGCCGCTTCAGCCCGCGCACGAACTCCAGCGGGTCACCGGAGACCAGCTCCACCGCGGGGTCCGGGCTCGCCGTCATGCTCCCGGACACCACGTACTGCCGCAGGTGCGGATAGGGACTGGTCAGCCCGAAGGGCAGCCCCACCTCGTACGTGGCCCGGCCCATCAGCACCGTGTCGAACCGCCGGTTCGGCGCGTCGGCGATGCCCAGCGGGCCGCGGGCCTGCGCCGGCAGGGTCTCCGGGTACTCGGCGAGGACCGTCTCCATGTGGTCGCCCACGGCCGCGAGGAAGTCGTACTCGCCCTCCGGCCCGGCCACGAACCCGTCGATCGTGGACGCCACGAAATACGTCAGCCTGCGCATGCTGCCCCCTGGTACGCGATGATCGTCGACCGGGGCCAAGGTAGTCCGTGGAGGGATCCCACCGCCACGCGATACCCCGGCCCCCGGAGTAGATTCGGTGACGACCCGCGGGGGACGGCGGGGGATGGCGGAGGCTGGGATGACGGAAGCCGCGGGCGCGACGGACCGGGCCGGGACGCTGACGCTGGGCGGGGCGAGCGGGCGATGGGTCCTCGCGGCGGTGGTCCTGGGCTCGGGCATGACCCTCCTCGACGGCACCGTCGTCAACGTCGCGCTCCCGACGATCGGCAAGGAGCTCGGCGCCACGCTCGCCGGTCTCCAGTGGACGATCAACGCCTACACGCTGACCCTCGCCGCGCTCATCCTGCTGGGCGGCTCGCTCGGCGACCGCTTCGGGCGGCGCAAGGTCTTCATGATCGGTACGGTGTGGTTCGCGCTGGCCTCCCTGCTGTGCGGCATCGCCCCCAGCATCGAGGTGCTGATCGCCGCCCGCGCCCTGCAGGGTGTCGGCGGGGCGCTGCTCACCCCCGGGTCGCTGGCCCTGATCCAGGCGTCCTTCGCGTCCCAGGACCGGGCCCGCGCGATCGGCGTGTGGTCGGGCCTGGGCGGCATCGCGGGGGCGCTGGGGCCGCTGCTCGGCGGCTGGCTGGTCGACGCCGTCAGCTGGCGCTGGGTGTTCTTCATCAACCTCCCGCTGGCCGTCCTGGTCATCGCGGTCGCCTCCCGGCACGTCCCGGAGAGCCGCGACGAGAGCGTCACCGGCGGCTTCGACGTCGCGGGCGCGGTGCTCGGTGCGGTCGGCCTCGCCGGGGTCACCTACGCCCTGATCTCCGCGGGCGGAAGCCACCCGGACATCGCCGCCGTCTGCGTCTCCGGCGTGGCGGGCCTGGCCGCGTTCGCCGGGTTCGTGGTGACCGAGCGGCGCAGCCCGCACCCGATGCTGCCGCCGAGGCTCTTCTCGAATCGCCAGTTCACCGCCGCGAACCTGGTCACCTTCGCGGTCTACGCGGCGCTCGGCGGCCTGTTCTTCTTCCTGGTGCTCGAGCTGCAGACCGAGGCCGGGTACTCCCCCCTGGCCTCCGGGACGGCGCTGCTGCCCATCACCGTCATCATGCTGGCGCTGTCCGAGCGCGCGGGCCGGCTCGCCGAGCGCATCGGGCCGCGGATCCCCATGACGGTCGGGCCGGCGGTCTCCGCCGTCGGCCTGCTGCTGATGCTGCGGATCGGCGCGGAGGCGTCGTACGTCGCCGACGTCCTGCCCGCGGTGTGCGTCTTCGCCCTGGGCCTGGCGGCCACGGTCGCCCCGCTCACCGCCACCGTCCTCGGCGCCGCCGAGGTACGGCTCGCGGGCACCGCGTCCGGTGTGAACAACGCCGTGGCCCGTGCGGCGGGCCTCCTCGCGGTGGCCGCCCTGCCGCTCATGGCCGGGCTCTCCGGCGACGACTACGAGGACCCGGCGGCCTTCGGCCACGGGTTCCGGGTCGCCGTGACGATCTGCGCCGGGATGCTCGTGGTGGGCTCGCTCCTCGCCTGGTTCGGCATCCGTTCCGACGTGCTCCGCGAGACCCCCGAGGAGCCGGCCAAGCCGGCTCCGGCGTGCAAGCACTACTGCGCCATCGGCGCTCCGCCCCTGCAGAGCGGCGAGGAGTCCGCATGCGGGACGGTGACCGGCGGCGGGCAGGACATGCGCAAGGACCGCCCCCCGGCCGGGTGACCCGCGCGACCGGGTCCGCGCCACCGGGTCCCGGCGCGACCGGGTCAGGGGGGGTCAGTACTCCTCGGACTCCGGTACGAGATGCATCGCGGCCTCTTCGGCGGAGGCGGCCGCCCCGTCGATGCCGATGTCCTGGGCGACCATGCCCTCGGTCTCGTAGTGCGCGCCCTCGTCGGGGGCGACCAGACGCCCGGCGCGCGGGCCCCCGACCTCGCCGTCGATCAGCTCCCCGTCGGTGTCCCACGCGTCCCCGATGCCGTCCCCGTCGGGGACCGGCAGGTCCGGGAGCTCCTCGGCCAGGCGTTCGTCGAGCGTCTCGCCCCGCAGGCGGCCCGCCGCGGTGATGGCGGGCTTGTTCACCGCCCAGGGCCGCTCCGGCGGTGAGTAGCCCTCGTCGAGTATCTGGTCGACACCGTGGTAGTCCAGGGTGTCCTCGGGCTCCAGCAGCCCGGCGTCGTCCTGTACCTCTGACCCGTCGGGCTGGTAGACCTCGTCACCCATCTCGTTCTCTCGCATGTCCGTCTCCTCGCTCACGCGCCGCCACCGCCTCGGCGCCGCCTCGCGGGCCGCGCGCCCCCTCTTTCCCTCCACACTCTTCCGTCCGGACGCCGATCGCCACCCGGAAGCGTGAAAAAGGTCGGTGCGGGAGCGTTCCCCGGACCTTCACCCGCTGTCCCGTGCCCCCGCTGCCCCGGCCGCGCCACCGTCATCCTGAGCGGCGGCCGGGGCAGCGGTCCGAGGACCCGGGCACCGGGGGTCAGCGTCGGGCGGACCGCCGGCCGACGGGACCGAAGTCGTCGTCGCAGTCGCGGCCGGAGAACCCGTGCGCGAAGCCCCTGACCACCCGGAAGGAGGCGGTGGTCTGGACGCGCGGCGGGCACCGCAGCGTCACGGTGTACCAGCCCGGCCGGGTGTGCTTCGGCACCCGGAAGCTGCCGGCCAGCAGGCCGCCGCCCCTGCCCAGGGGCAGCAGGTTGACCTGGCCGCCGGCTTCGGACTGGCCCTTGGAGTAGTTGGCGTCACGGCCGCAGGCCGTGGTGGTGACCATCAGCCGCATTCCGGGGACGGCGTAGTAGGGGGTGACCCATGCATTGGGGAAGTCGGAGGCAGGGGCGGAGGCGGAGGCGGTGGGAACGGTGAGACCGATGACGGCCGCGGCCATGGCGACACCGCCAAGAACGCGTGTTGTAGGCATGAGGCAGCTCCAGGTCGAACGGGCAGGGAGAGGAGCGGTCCCAGGGTGTCCGCTCCACGCGGAGCAAAACAGCACCGTGTGGGGCCTGCCACCCGAAAGCGGTGCTCACGGCGCCGAACGCGTCCCCGCCCGGCCCCGGCTCGCCACGTCACCGCAGGTCACGCCCCCTGCGGACGATCGCCTGCGAAAGCGGGCTGCCTTACCCGCAATCAGGTGACGGGCCGACAGGGATACGCTGCCGGAACAAGATTGACGGAGCATCAGAAAATAGGGGGGCATGCTTCCTCGTGGAGGCCGATCACCTCACGCAGCGCGTCCCGTGCCTCGTGGGAGCTGCCGCCCTGCTCCAGCAGCGCGGCGGCGATCGCGTCCAGCTTGCGCTGGACGGCGTGCTCGGCGCGGCGTTCGGCGTTCTTGAGCAGGGCGAGCAGCAGCAGCGTGACCGCCGTCAGATCCGCGGCGAACAGCTGCCACTTCAAGGGCAGCCCGAGGGCGTGGACGACGAGGAAGCCGGCCACCAGGAGCAGGCAGAGGCAGTAGAAGAGCGGCGACGCCGTGAAGTTGGACGTCGCCTCGGCGAGCCGCTCGAACCGGCCCCGTCCGCCGTCCTCGTCGGTCCGCTCGGCCGGATGCCGGAATGCCACGCCGTCCTCCCCGGGGGCTCGTCGACGATGGGCGGTGCGGTGCGCGGGACGTGCCCGGCCGGCCCGCGTCCGCGGACCGGCCGGATCCGGTCCGCGGTCAGCAGATGCGCGGCAACTGCTCGCCCAGCGGCAGGTCCACCACCCGCGTCCCGCCCAGGCCCGTACGGGCGACGACCATGCCCGCGTGGTCCGCCACGCACTCCCCGATGACCGCCGCGTCCGCGCCGAGCGGATGCGCGCGCATCGCGGCCAGCACCTCCTCGGCCACCGCGCGGGGCACGAAGGCGACGAGCCTGCCCTCGTTGGCGACGTACATCGGGTCCAGGCCCAGCACCGCGCAGGCGTTGGCCACCGCGGGTGGCACGGGCACCGCCCGCTCCTGCAGGACGACACCGACACCCGAGGCGGCCGCGATCTCGTTGAGGGCCGCCGCCAGACCGCCACGCGTGGGGTCGCGCAGCACGTGCACGTCCGTCGTGACGCGCAGCACGGCCTCGACGAGCCCGCCGAGCGCCGCCGTGTCGCTCTCGATCTCGACCCCGAACTCCAGGCCCTCGCGCACGCTCATCACGGCGACGCCGTGCGCCCCGATCTCCCCGCTGACGATGACCACGTCGCCCGGCGCCGCGCGCTGCGGACGGATGTCGACACCGTCGGGGATCAGACCGATGCCCGCGGTGTTGATGTACAGCCCGTCGCCGTGGCCGGCTTCGACGACCTTGGTGTCGCCGGTGACGACCTCCACCCCGGCGGTGCGCGCGGCCGCGCCGAGCGCCTCGGCGACCCGCGCCACCAGCGGCATCTCCACCCCCTCCTCCAGGATGAAGCCGCAGGAGAGGTAGGCGGCCCTGGCCCCGCTCATCGCCAGGTCGTTGACCGTGCCGTTGACGGCGAGGTCGCCGATGCTGCCGCCGGGGAAGAACAGCGGCCGCACCACGTAGGAGTCGGTGGAGAACGCCAGCCGGGCCCCGCCCAGCGTCACGGCCGCGGAGTCGGCGAGCCCGGCCAGCACCTCGCCGCCGAAGGCGGGGGCGAAGACGTACCGGACGAGTTCCGCGGACAGCGCGCCCCCGCCGCCGTGGCCCATCACCACCCGTGGCTGGTCGCGCAGCGGCGCCGGGCAGGTCCAGCCGGAGAAGTCCGGGGCGGCGAGGGTCTCTGCGATGTCAGCCAACGGGGCTCGCCTCCAGGGGTGCGCTGGTCCCGCCGAGCCGGCGGTAGAGGTAGTACGCGGCGCAGGCCCCCTCGCTGGAGACCATCGTGGCGCCCAGAGGCGTGCGGGGCGTGCAGGCACCGCCGAACGCCTCGCACTCGTGCGGCTTGATCAGGCCCTGCAGGACCTCGCCGCTGCGGCAGGCGGCCGGCTCCCGCGTGGTGATGCCCGTGACGGAGAACCGGTGCTCGGCGTCGTACTCGCGGTACCGCTCCGACAGCCGCCACCCGCTGTCGGGGATGACCCCGATGCCGCGCCAGGCGCGGTCGGTGACCTCGAAGACGTCCGCGAGCATCGCCTTCGCCGCGGGGTTGCCCTCCGGGCGCACGGCGCGCGGGTAGGCGTTCTCCACCCGGTACTCGCCGCGCTCCAGCTGGTGCACCGCCCGGCGTACGCCCTCCAGGATGTCCAGCGGTTCGAAGCCGGTGACGACGATCGGCACACCGAACCCGTCCGCCAGCTCCGGGTACTCCTCCGTCCCCATCACGCTGCACACATGACCGGCCGCCAGGAACCCCTGCACGCGGCAGTCCGACGAGCGCATGATCGCCTCGATCGCCGGGGGGACGCGCACGTGGGACACCAGCAGGCTGAAGTTGGCGATGCCGAGCTTCCGGGCCTGGTACACCGTCATCGCGTTGGGCGGGGCGGTGGTCTCGAACCCGATGCCGAAGAAGACGACCTCGCGGTCGGGGTTCTCCCGGGCGATCCGCAGGGCGTCCAGCGGGGAGTAGACGACGCGCACGTCACCGCCCTCGCCGCGGACGCCGAAGAGGTCGCGCCCGGTGCCGGGGACGCGCAGCATGTCGCCGAAGGAGCAGAAGATCACCCCGGGGCGGGAGGCGATCTCCAGTGCCTTGTCGATGACCTCCAGCGGGGTCACGCAGACCGGGCAGCCGGGGCCGTGGATGAGCTCCACCTCCTTCGGCAGGAGCTGGTCGATGCCGTGCCGGATGATGGTGTGGGTCTGGCCGCCGCACACCTCCATCAGCGCCCAGGGCCTGGTCACGGTCGCGTGGATGTCGTCCAGCAGCCTCCGCGCCAGCTCCGGGTCCTGGAACTCGTCGATGTACTTCACCGCTCCGCCTCCGCCGTCGTTCCCGCCTCGGCGGCCGCCTGCTGCCAGGGGTCGCCGAACTCCTCCTCCAGCAGCCCGAGGTTCCCGAAGAGGGCGAGCGTCTGCCGCGCCGACTCCTCGTCGAGCCGCTGCAACGCGAAGCCGACGTGGACGATGGCGTACTCGCCGACCTGGAGGTCGGGCAGGTACTCCAGGCACACGTCCTTCACCACGCCGCCGAAGTCGACGGTCGCCATCTTGGTGCCGTCCCGTTCCTCGATCTCCAGCACCTTGCCGGGTACCGCCAGGCACATCAGCTGTCTCCTCGCTGTGGGTGGGGGTTCGTGGGGCCGCCGCGGGCGGCGACGACCAACTGGCCGAGCGCCAGGCCTCCGTCGTTGGGGGGGACGAGCCGGTGGCGCAGCACCGTGAACCCGTCCTCGCGCAGGTCCCGCGCGCACGCGGAGGACAGCAGGGCGTTGGCGAAGACGCCGCCGCTGAGCGCCACGGTCGTGGTGCCCTCCGCCTCCCGAACGGCCGCGCACACCCGGCGCACCAGGTCGGCCACCGCCCGGTGGAAGCGCCCGGCGACCACCCCGGCGGGCACGCCCGCGTGCAGGTCGGCGACGACGGCCGCCAGCACCGGGCCGGGGTCGCAGGCGGTCGCTCCGTCGGCGCCGGCGCCGATGCGCAGGGTGAAGGCGTAGCCCTCCGTGGGCAGTCGGCCCGCCGCCACCGCCGCGGCCTCCAGTTCGACGGCGGCCTGCGCTTCGTACCCCGCCTCGTGGCACACCCCGGCCAGCGAGGCGACGGCGTCGAAGAGCCGGCCCATGCTGGAGGTCGGGACGCAGTGCAGCCCCCGTTCCAACTGGGCGGCCAGCACCGATCGTTCGTCCTCCGGGCAGGCGGCCGTGCAGGGCAGTTCCGGCGCCCAGGGCAGACCGGCCGCCCGCAGATGCGCCAGCGCCATCCGGTAGGGGCGGCGCACCGCCGCGTCCCCGCCGGGCAGCGGCACGTACGCCAGGTGCGCGGGGCGACGGAAGCCGTCGTAGTCGGCGAGCAGGAACTCACCGCCCCACACCGCGCCGTCGTCGCCGTGGCCCGTCCCGTCGAAGGCGACGCCGATCACCGGACGTGTCCCGTCCAGCCCTGCCTCGGCCATCGCCGCCGCGACGTGCGCGTGGTGGTGCTGCACCAGCCGCAGCGGCCGCTCGCCCGCGGAGCGCCGGGCCCAGCCCACCGAGCGGTAACCGGGGTGCCGGTCCGCGGCGAGCAGCACGGGCCTGACCCCGGTGATCTCCTCCAACTGGCGTTCGGCGGCCGTGAAGGCGGTCAGCGTCGCCAGGTCGTCCATGTCGCCGACGTGGGCCGACAGCCAGGCGTGCCGTCCCTCGCCCACGCAAAAGGTGTTCTTCAGGTCGCCGCCCACGGCGAGCGCCGGTGCCACCTGCACGGGCAGGGGCACCGGGAAGGGCGCGTAACCGCGCGAGCGGCGTACGGGCAGTTCCTCGCCGTCGCAGATCCGCACCACCGAGTCGTCGCACGGCACATGGATGGGCCGGTCGTGCGTCAGCCATGCGTCGGCCAGGCCCGCCAGCCGTTCCAGCGCCTGCTCGTCGTCGGTGACGATGGGCTCCCCGCCCAGGTTGCCGCTGGTCATCACCAGCAGCCGGGGCCCCGGGGGATCGCCCGGCAGCCCCAGCAGCAGATGGTGGACCGGCGTGTACGGCAGCATGACCCCGAGGTCGGCGACCCGCGGCGCCACGGCCTCCGCGACCCCGCGCACCCCCGCGCGCCGCCGCAGCAGGACGATCGGCCGACGCGCGCCGGTCAGCAACTCCCGCTCCGCCGGGCCGACCTGGGCCAGCCGCTTCACGTCCGCGACGTCCCGCGCCATCAGGGCGAACGGCTTGTCGCCGCGGTCCTTGCGGGCCCGCAGCAGCCGTACGCTCTCCTCGTTGCCCGCGTCGCAGGCCAGGTGGTAGCCGCCCAGGCCCTTCACCGCGACGACCGCGCCCGCCGCCAGCAGCCGCCGTGCCTCCGCGAGCGGTTCGCCCTGCCATGTCGTGCCGTCCGTGCCGTCCGCGCCCTTCGTGCCGGGCAGGACCAGCCGCAGCCGGGGACCGCAGTCGTGGCAGGAGACGGGCTGGGCGTGGAAGCGGCGGTCGGCGGGGTCCTCGTACTCGGCCCGGCACGTCGCGCACATCGGGAACCGGGCCATCGTGGTGTTGGGCCGGTCGTACGGCAGGCCGGTGACGATCGTGAAGCGCGGCCCGCAGTGCGTGCAGGTGATGAACGGGTGCCGGTGGCGGCGGTCCGCGGGGTCGCGCAGCTCGGCCAGGCACGCCTCGCAGGTGGCGGTGTCGGGGGAGACCAGGGTGCGGGAGGCCGCGTCGCCGGGGCGCGAGGGGCTGATGGTGAAGTCCGTGCCGCCCGCGAGGGGGAGCAGATGATGGGAGACCGACTCCACCACCGCCAGCGGCGGCGCTTCGGAGCCGATCCGTGTGCAGAAGGACGCCACCGCGCGGGGGGTGCCCTCGACCTCGGCGACCACCCCGTCGCCGGTGTTGCCGACGTGGCCCGCGAGCCCCAGCTCACGGGCCAGACCGAACACGAACGGCCGGAAGCCCACTCCCTGCACGACCCCCCGGACCAGCACCCTGCGGCGCTGCGCGGTCCGGGCCGCGGGCCCCGGCTGACCCGGCATCAGTGCGTGTGGCCCACGGAGTGGGTGTGCCCGGCGGCGTCCTGGTGCGGGTGCTCGTGCGGGTGCTCGTGCGCATGGGTGTGCCCGTGCGCGTGGCCGTTCTCCACGGCGGTGCGCGCCATCACCGGACGGTGCACCGCGGCCCCCGCGTGCACGGCCAGCGCCCGCTCCAGCAGCACGCCCGCGCCGTCGCCGTCCCGCGTGGACGTGACGACCACCTCCACGCCCGGGTTGACCTGGGCGACGGCCGCCAGGAAGGCCGCCTCGTCGAAGCCGGCCGCCTCGGCGATGTCGTGCTTCGTCACGATCACCAGATGCGCCAGGCCGAAGGCCGTCGGGTACTTCAGCGGCTTGTCCTCGCCCTCGGTGACCGATGCCAGCACCACGCGCAGTGACTCGCCGAGGTCGTACGAGGCGGGGCAGACGAGGTTGCCGACGTTCTCCACGAACAGCAGGTGCGTGCCCTCCGGCAGCCAGGAGTCCACCTGCGACCGCACCATCGCCGACTCCAGGTGGCACAGCCCGTCGGTGAGCACCTGCCGCACCGGGGCACCTGAGCGGGCCAGCCGGGTCGCGTCGTTCTCGGTGGCCAGGTCGGCGGTGAGCGCCGCCACCGGCACCCCCCGCAACCGGGCCAGCCCCAGTTCCGACTCCAGCAGCGCCGTCTTGCCGCTGCCCGGGCTCGACAGCAGGTTCACCATGACGGTTCCGCGTGCGGCCAGTTCCCGGCGCAGATCCTGTGCGCCACGGTCGTTCCTGGCGAGCACGGACTGCTGCAGATCGGTCACTTTGCACATGGTCCTCAGCGCTCCTCGGGGAGTGTGGCGGCCGGCCGGCGCTGCGCGGCCCACCGCACCTCGGTGATCCGCAGTTCACGGCCGGACAGCAGCTCCGTCGCCGCGCTGTCACAGCCGGGACAGGTCAGCCGCGGGGGCATGCCGGTGGGCCAGTCCCGCGCGCAGCGCGCACAGCGGGCCCGGCCGGGGACGGTCTCGGTGGTGAGGGCCGCGCCCTCCAGTACGGTGCCGGTGCAGGCGAGGTCGAAGCTGAAGGCGAGGGCGTCCGCCACGACACCGGCGAGTTCGCCGACCTCCAGGTGGACGGACTCCGCGGAGGGCGCCGCCCCCGTACCGTCCGCGAGCCGGGCGGCGGCCTCCTCGACCTGCTCCACCACCGCCACTGCGATGGACATCTCGTGCATCGGTCTCTTCTCCGGTGTGCGGGTGCCGGCCGGGCCCCGGCTGCCGGCGCGCCCGGTGGGCGGTGCCGGCGGCTGACGCGGCTCATTGAAGGCCCGGCGCCCGGGGCACCCGGCCCGCCACGCCGCCGGGGCGGCGACGGCCTACCCGTTCGGCCTCACATGGACCGGATGTGCAGGTAGCGCTTCACGTCGGGCAGGACGCGGGACAAGGCGAGGGCGGCCACGGCCGCGCCCACCGCGCTCAGGGCGATCTTCCACATGGCGGGGTGCTCCTTTCTGCTCGTTGCCGGGATCTGTGGCGCGGCGGGCCGGTCAGGCCACCGCGTGCGGGTCCGCGGGCCGGTCGCACTCCTCACCGACGACCCGCAGCACCAGGCGTACGGCCTCGTCCACGGCGGCGGCCACGGGAGCGCTCAGACCGATGCCCTCCTCCAGGCAGGCCGGCTCGCAGCCCACCACCAGGACCCGGGAGGGCCTGGGGGCATCCGTCCCGGCGCTGAGGGTGTCGAGCAGCGCCAGTACGGTGTCCGGGGTCATCCGGTGCCCGTCCACGAGGGCCTCGCCCGGGCCGTCGCCGCCGGGCGGCGGAGCCTCGATGAGGTGCAGCGTGCCGGGGGAGCCGCCGCGCGCGACGGCGTCGACGAGGACCACGCTGCGGTACCCGTCGAGGAGCTGGTAGGCCAGGTGCACGCCCCGCACGCCGGTGTCGGTGACGTGGACGCCGTCGGGCAGCGGGTGCCCGGACAGCCGGCGCACCACTTCGACGCCGAAGCCGTCGTCACCCAGGAAGATGTTGCCGATGCCGGCGACCAGCACGCCGCCCGTGCTCACGCGTCCTCCAGGGGAGCGAGTTCGTCGGGCTGGAAGTACAGGAACCGGCCCTGTTCGCGGCGGATCTCCGCGCCGGGGTCGCCGTCGACCGTGACCGCGAGGTGCACCCCGCCGTCCACGTCCTGCAGCACCGCCTCCACCTGGGCGCTGCGCCCGTGCAGGAACAGGTCCTGTGCGTCGGTGCGCCGCCGTCCCGGCTGCAGTACGACCCGGCTGCCCGCGGCCACCCAGGTGTCGCCCACCATCACGCGGTCCCGGGCCGGGTCGACCGAGGCGTCGGCGCCGGGGTCCCACCAGGGGGTCCGGGGAGCCGCGGCGGGCGGGCCTGCCGGAGCGGTGACCTCGCGCAGCGCGCGCACGGCCCCGTGCAGACGCTCCATCACCTCCGGCGGCATGGACTCGGCCAGGTCGATCACCGCGGCGGCCCGGTCGTCCGTACCGCGCGCCTGCCGCTTCTCCTCGTCGGTGAGGGCGGCGGTGCGCAGCGCCAGGATCTCGTCGATCTCGGTGGCGTCGTAGAGCGCTCCCGGGCTCTCCGGGGCGATCCGCGGATGGTCCTCCAGGATGATGGGGGAGGAGAGCACCACGTTCGCCGCGCCGTGGTCGCCCGCCAGCACCGGCCAGGTGTTCTCGTTGCGGCACTCGGCGACGGCGGCCTTCGCCCATTCCGGCGGGTCCGTCATCGACACGAAGTAGCCGGAGGTCAGGCCCAGCATCAGATGGGCCGAGACCAGCGCGTGCGGCAGTGCCTCCTCGCGGCTGGAGGCCAGGGCGCACCCGGTGTTCTCCGCGACGGCGGTGAGCCTCAGCACCCGGTAGGGGCCGGGCAGTTCCTCGGCGGAGATCCGCAGGACGCCCTCCAGGCGTGCCCGGCAGCGCAGGACGCGCCCGGCGGGGCTGCCGTCGGCGCCGGTGACGATCTCGCTCTCCTCCGTCGCGGGGACGCTGAAGGGCAGGACGACGTCCTCGGCGGTCAGCGCCGCGACGTCGACGGACACCTCGACGCGTTCCTCCACGCCCTCGTCCCACGGGACCAGCACCCGGTCCGGCAGCTGGAGTTCGTCGGTGGGCTCGAACTCGCCGTCGCTCAGGATCCGTTCCACCGTGCGCCGCTGGGCGTGCAGGAAGCGCAGTTCCGCGTGGAGCGCGGCGTCCGCGCGCGGCTCCATGAGGATCTGGGTCCGCTGCAGGACGGGTTCGCCGGACGCGTCCGCCCACACCGGGGGCACGAGCACCCCGAACTGCCAGCGCATCCGGTTCTTCGCCGAGGACGCCCGGTACGGGTAGAGCACGTAGCCCTCGAACAGGACGGCGTCGGCGGCCTGACGGGCCGTCGCGAAGCGTTCCGTGGCGGCCGTCACCGGGCGGCACCTCCCGCCGGGGCGGCGGCGCCGGCGAGCAGGGCCTCGACGGTCGCCTCCCAGGAGGGCAGCGCGTTCGCGCTGCGGAAGGACCGCAGCGACTCCAGCGCCGTACGCGGGAGCCGGATCCAGCCGCACCCCGGGAAGTGGGCGTCGATGGTCTCGCGCCACACCGCCACCGGCATACGGCACACGGCCTCCTTGTCCCAGGGCACCGGCTGCACCTGGAAGCCGGCCGGGCCGAGGAAGGCGGTGCCGGAGAAGAGCAGCAGCAGCGGCGCCTCGCCGTCCTCCAGGGCCTCGAAGTACTTCGTCGAGGCGACGTCCATGTCGTAGGTGCACGGCACCGGCAGGTCCACCTCGGTCTCGCCGGTGAAGCCCGGCACCATCAGCGACACCTGGGCGAACTGCATCGGCTGCAGCGTGCTGCCCCACCGCTCACGCTCGCCGAACAGATCGCCGAGGCCCTGCGCCTCGGCCTCGCCGTACGCCCGCTGCGCCGGTTCGATGCGCAACTGGCAGCGCAGCGCGAGGGCGTGCACCCGTTCCCCGCCAGGGGCGGTGATGCGCAGCCGGAAGACCAGCGTCGGTCCGGCGGCGTACCGGTCCGCCCGTACGCCCGTGCAGGCGAAGTCCAGCTCGGTCACGTCGGCAACCCCTCCCGCGGCACCGGTGCGGCCCGCTGTCGTACGTCGTCGAAGAAGGCGGCCAGTTCGGCGCGGGCGCCGGAACCGCCGTCGAACCCCTGCCAGTTCAGGCGCAGCCGGCCCACCAGCTCGTAGGCCCGGTCGACCGGGAGGAGGAAGCACTCGCCCCCGTCGCCCCCGTCGCCGTCCCGGCGGACGAGCAGCGCCTCCACGTCCGGCCGCAGCGCGGCCGCCAGCGGCGAGTCGCCGAAGACCTCCCGCCAGGTGCCCGGATCGACCTCGCTCTCGGTGGCGCCGGCCGGGCTCGGGTAGAGGACCACCGGCCGGTCGAGCACCGAGTTGTGGAAGAAGAAGGCGACCGAGACGGGGATGCGCAGCCGCTGCCAGGAGGCCGTGCCGGGCACCGAGCCCGGGTCACTGAGCACCCGGTCGGGCACGGAAGCGAAGCGGCCCCCGCCGGCGCCGGGCCGTTCGAAGAGCAGCGCGCACGGTACGCAGGCGCAGGCCAGCGCGCGCTTGCCGGTGTCGACCAGGTGCCGGTGGGGTCCCGTCAGCTCCACCCCGCACAGCTCGCAGCGCTCGATCGCGGGCTGCCGGGGCGCCACGAAACGGCGCAGTCCGGCCGCGGGGGTCCGCGGGCTCACGGCGCCCCCGGTGGACGGTTGCCGATCTGCAGCAGCGCGGGCTCGCCCGCCGCCGGGCCTGAGCGCGGCATCTCGACCACCGTCACCTCGGGCGCGAAGCAGGACAGTGCGGCCTCGATGCGCTGCCGGGTGGCGTCCATGGTGCTGGGGCAGCCGCAGCCGCCGTCCTCGCGGGCGTTCAGCCGCAGCGTGCCGGTCTCGGGGTCGAAGTGCTCGATGCCCACCGTCGCCCCGGCGCGCGCCGCTTCGACGGCGCGGCCGACCCGGGTGAGGGTGTCCTCGGGGTGCAGGTCGTGCAGGGTCAGCAGACCCGCCACCATCTCGTCGGCGATCAGCACGGCGAGCGGGTCGGCCGTGCCGTTCTTGAGGAGCGTGACGGCGCGCGTCAGGCCCGCGCCGTAGAACTCCATGAGGGTGCGCACCAGTTCCTCGGCGGCGCGTGCCGTCTCGCCGTCGCCGGAGGCCGCGAACGCGTCGAGGATCTCCTCGACGCGCCGCGCCGTCTGCTCCGCGCTCATCCGGCCATGCCGCTCAGACCGGTGGGGACGTGGAGCTTCTCCACGGTGCGCCCGCCGCCGACGTACATGTGGACGCCGCACGGCAGACACGGGTCGAAGCTGCGCACGGCCCGCATGATGTCGATGCCCTTGAAGTTCTCGGGGGAGTTCTCCTCGAAGATCGGGGTGTTCTGCACCGCGTCCTCGTACGGGCCCGGGGTGCCGTAGCTGTCGCGCACGCTGGCGTTCCACGGGGTCGGCGGGTACGGGTGGTAGTTGGCGATCTTGCCGTCGCGGATGACCATGTGGTGCGAGAGCACACCGCGCACCGCCTCGGTGAATCCCACGCCGATGCTCTCGTCCGGGACCTCGAACTTCTCCCACGTCTGGGTGCGGCCCGCGCGGACCTCCTCCAGCCCCATCTCGGCGAAGTGCAGGGCGCAGGCGGCGGCGTAGGCCTGGAAGTACGTGCGGGCCCGGTTGCGCTCCAGGGCGTTGCTCCACTGCGGGATCTTCCACTCGAAGGTGGTCTCCGGCTTGGTGAGCGTCCTGGGCAGGTTGATCAACACGCTGTGCCCGGTGGCCTTCACGTACCCCAGGTCGACCAGTCCGTTGAGCGCGGTGGACCACAGCCGGGCGAGCGGGCCGCCGCCGGTGTCCAGCGCCAGGTGCTCCTTGCCGTCGAACCAGCGCGGGGACATCACCCAGCTGTACTTGTCGCCGAAGTCGCGCTTCTGGGGCGCCGGGATGGTGTGCTGGTTCCACGGGTGCCGCGGGTCGACCGGGTTGCCGAGCGGGTCGTGGGTGACGAACTGTTGCTGGCCCTCCCAGTCCTGGTAGTAGGAGCTGCCCAGCAGGATGCGGATGCCCAGGTTGATCTGCGTGAGGTCGTTGGTGACCAGCTTCCCGTCCACCACGATGCCGGGGGAGACGAACATCTTCCGTCCCCAGTCGGTCATGTTCGCGTACGTGAAGTCGCAGTGCTCGGGGTCGTTGAACGCGCCCCAGCAGCCGAGCATGACGCGGCGGCGGCCGACCTCCTCGTAGCCGGGCAGGGCTTCGTAGAAGAAGTCGAAGAGGTCGTCGTGGAGCGGCACGACGCGCTTCATGAACTCCACGTACCGCATCAGCCGGGTGAGGTAGTCGGTGAACAACTGCACCGACGCGATGGTGCCGACGCCGCCCGCGTAGAGGGTGGAGGGGTGGACGTGCCGGCCCTCCATCAGACAGAACATCTCGCGGGTGTAGCGGCTGACCTGCAGCGCCTCGCGGTAGAACTCTCCCTCGAGCGGGTTGAGCGAGCGCATGATGTCGCCGATGGTGCGGTAGCCGTGCTCGGAGGCGTGCGGGGCCTCGGTGCGGTTGGCCTGCTCCAGGACGCCCGGGTTGGTCTCGCGGACCATCTTCTCGCAGTAGTCGACCCCGACCAGGTTCTCCTGGAAGATGTTGTGGTCGAACATGAACTCCGCGGCCTCGCCGAGGTTGATGATCCACTCGCCGAGGTGCGGCGGCTTCACCCCGTACGCCATGTTCTGCGTGTAGACCGAGCAGGTGGCGTGGTTGTCGCCGCAGATGCCGCAGATCCGGCTGGTGATGAAGTGCGCGTCGCGGGGGTCCTTGCCCCGCATGAAGACGCTGTAGCCGCGGAAGACCGACGAGGTGCTGTAACACTCCGCGACGCGCTTCTGCTTGAAGTCGATCTTCGTGTGGATACCGAGGCTGCCCACGATCCGGGTGATCGGATCCCAGGACATCTCCATCAGGCCACTGCCGTCTCCGGCCGTCTTCGTCTTCGGAGCCATGGTGTGTGCGTGCCCTTCGTCAAGCGGGGGAGGGGGTGGTCAGTGGCCGGGGCGGTGCCGTGAGGTCACCAGGGCGCCTTGTAGCCGGTGGTGAGCTTCCGGCCGGTGTGACGCCACTTGGGCTCCTTGTCCACGGTCCTGGCCGTGATGGAGCGCAGCCGCCGGATCGCCGCGCCGTACGCGCCGCTGGCGGTGCTGGACAGCCGCGCGCCGGGGGGCTCGTCCATGAACGGCATGAACATGTCCGGGAAGCCGGGCATGGTGCAGGCGATGCAGATGCCGCCGACGTTGGGGCAGCCGCCGATGCCGTCCATCCAGCCGCGCTTGGGGACGTTGCACTTCACGACCGGGCCCCAGCAGCCGATCTTCACCAGGCACTGCGGCGAGTCGTAGCGGTCGGCGAACTGGCCCTGTTCGTAGTAGCCCGCCCGGTCGCAGCCCTCGTGCACGGTCGCGCCGAACAGCCATGCCGGGCGCAGCTTGTCGTCCAGCGGGATCATCGGCGCGGAGCCGGCCGCCTGGTAGAGCAGGTACGTCAGCGTCTCGGCGAAGTTGTCCGGCTGGATGGGGCAGCCGGGTACGCAGACGATCGGGATGCCCGCCTTCGACTTCCACTCCCAGCCCAGGTAGTCCGGCACGCCCATGGCGCCGGTCGGGTTGCCCTCCATGGCGTGGATGCCCCCGTAGGTGGCACACGTGCCGATGGCGACCACGGCCAGGGCCTTGGGCGCGAGCCGGTCGATCCACTCGCTGGTGGTGATCGGCTGGCCCGTCTCGGGGTTGTCGCCGAAACCGCACCAGTAGCCCTCCGCCTTGATCGCCTCGTTGGGGACGGACCCCTCGACGACCAGGACGAACGGATCGATCTCGCCGCGCTCGGCCTTGAAGAACCACTCGATGAAGGTGTCGGCGCCCCCGACCGGACCGCACTCGAAGTCGATCAGCGGCCAGTGCACCTGGATCTTGGGGAGCCCGGGAAGGCCGCCCAGGACGATCTCCTCGATGCTGGGCAACGTCGCGGCGGTCAGCGACACCGAGTCGCCGTCGCAACTGAGCCCCGCGTTGATCCAGAGAATGTGGATCGGGGCCTGCTCGTCCCCGGCTGCCGGGGTACGCGCGGCGTCGTTCTTGGTCGAAGCAGTCGCATCCATCGGGATGCCTCCTCATCGAGCGACAAATGCCACATAAAGGCATCTATCCCCCTTGATAGCGAGTGGCTCGCCGGGAGGGGATGTCGAAGAGGGCCAATACGGTGACCGCCCCGCGATCCGCGCAGCCGCCCCTCAGGGGCAGGAGGCCGCCGACGCCTCCCGCAGGTGCGCTGGGGTGCCGGCGGGGGTGCGGCGGTGGACGAAGGCGGAGCGGAGGGCGTGGTACGGGGACCGGGGGTCGAAGAAGGCCTCGCGCATGCGGGACAGCTCCTCGGCGCGGTGGGACGCCAGGGGGCGCTCCGCCTCGCGGCGCTCGGTCTCCGCCTTCTTGGCGGCGATCCTGGGCTGGGTCCCGGCCGTACGGGCCAGGCGGGCCGCGAGGCGGGCGACGTCGGCGCCGAACTCCTGCGGGCCGCACATCAGCAGTCGGTCCACCAGGCCGATCCGCAGCGCGGCGGCCGCGCCGACCGGGAGCGCCTGCTCCGTCAGGCGCGCGGTCATGGCGGGGCCGACCCGGCGGGGCAGGGTGTACGTCCAGTACTCGGAGCCGTACAGGCCCATCAGGCGGTAGTGCGGGTTGAGCACCGCGCCCTGGCGGCACCAGACCTCGTCGGCGGCGAGGGCGAGCATCACGCCGCCCGCGCCCGCGTTGCCGCCGAGCGCGGCGACCACCAGGCGGTCGGTGGTGGTGAGGACCGCTTCGACCAGGTCGTCGATGGCGGTGATGTTCGCCCAGGACTCGGCGCCCGGGTCCGCGGCGGCCTCGATGGTCTTGAGGTCGATGCCGTTGGAGAAGACGTCCCGGGTGCCGCCCAGCACGAGTACCGAGGTGGGCCGCGTGCAGGCGTGGCGGTACGCGGTGAGGAGCCGGCGGCAGTCGGCGGCGGACATCGCGCCGCCCGCGAACGTGAACGACAGGACGCCCGCCGCGCCGTACTCGCGGTAGCGGATGTCGGCCCAGGTGGCACGGTCGCCGGCGAGCTCGGGGGGCAACGGTTCCTCCGGCAGCGGCGGCAGGAGCGCGCCGAGGGCGGTGACGGCGGGCAGCGCGAACGTGGGCGGGCCGCCGGGGGCGGGACGGGGCCGCAGCCGGGGGATCCACACGGCGCCGTCGCGGGTGGCCCGGCAGACCGCGCCCGCGCGGGTGGCCAGCAGCCGCCCCGGCTCGCCGTGTAGCCGGTCCTCGGGGTGGCCGCCGTGCAGGAACCAGCGGGCGCCGAGGAGCTCGTCCAGGACGCCGGGCCGCGAGTCGGCGGCGCGCAGCTTGCGCAGCACGGTCGTGGTCGGGTCGGCGGCCCAGTCGATGCGCCGCTCGTCCTGGCCGAGGGCGGGGCGGAGGCGGACGACCGCTCCGAGGGCCGGGTCGCCCTGCTGCCGCGGGACGTACGCGCCCGTCGCGAACCGGTCGACGGCCAGCAGGACGGCCTCCATGGCGGCGTCCGAGATCTCGCCCCGGTACAGGTCGCTCTTGCCGACCGGGGGCACCGTGCAGTCCACCGCGGCCCAGACCGGGCCCGCGTCCATCTCCTCCTCGGCCTGCAGGACCGTCACGCCCCATGCGGCGACACCCTCCTGGACGGCACGGTCCAGGGAGGCGGGGCCGCGGTCGCCGGGTGGCCCCGGGTGCACGACGAGGCAGGTGCGGGCGGTCCTGACGTCCGCGGGGATCGCCGCCTTGAGCATGGGTGCCACGACGAGTTCCGGCTCGTGGCGGGCGACCGCCGTGCGCATGGCGTCGCCGTCCGGTGTCACCTCCACGGCGACGGTGTGGCCCAGCTCGCCGAGTTCCGCGTACATGCGCTGCGTCAGGCTGTTGAACGCCGACGCCATGAGCAGGATGTGCATGACGACCTCCCGGGCCGCCCGGCACGATCGGGGAGGGGGGAGCACCGGCCCCGGCCTTCAGCGATGATGCCTGCCCCGTGGGCGTCCGCGGGTGCGGCCCGGCCGTCGTTCACCCGGTTGCCACCGGGCCGGCCGCCACTCAGGGGGTGCGGCTCCGTGATCCCGGACCGTTCCGCGTATTGACGCGAACGCATCAACTCGATAGGTCTACACCAGATGCATTTGGTACAGACCAACTGCGCGTTCCCCCCACGGGAGGCCCGGATGCGAAGAACTCTGGCCCTGGTCACGGCGCTCGTCGGAGCGCTCGTCCTGCTCCTCGCCCCGCCCGCCGCCGCAGCGGCGCCGAGCGCGGCCTTCGTCAAGACGTCCACCTGGGAGACCGGATACCAGGGGCAGTACACGATCACCAACGGCGGCACCACCACGCTCAGCGGATGGACCGTCGAGTTCGACCTGCCGTCGGGGACGAGCGTCGGCTCGTACTGGGACACCTTGATGACCCAGAGCGGCAGCCACTACACCTTCAAGAACCGCGACTACAACGGCACCCTCGCGCCCGGCGCGACCGCCGCCTTCGGCTGGGTCTCCTCGGGCACCGGGGCGCCTGCGAACTGCAAGCTCAACGGCGGGTCCTGCACGGGCACCGGCGGCGGACCGGACACCACCGCGCCCAGCGTCCCCGGCGGGGTGAGCGTCGGCTCGGCCACCTCCTCCTCCCTCACCGTCCGCTGGACGGCCTCCACCGACGACTCCGGCAGTGTCGCCGGCTACGAGGTCTCCCGGGACGGCGGCGCGCCCGTCGCCGTGACCGGCACCTCGTACACCGCCGGCGGGTTGCAGGCGAGCACCGCCTACTCCTTCCGGGTCCGCGCCAAGGACGCGGCGGGCAACACCTCGGCGTACAGCACCGCCGTGAGCGGCACGACCACCTCCGGCGGCACCAACCCGCCCCCGGGCGGCGTGCGTACCGCGCCGTACGTCGACATGGGCGCCTGGCCGACGCCCAGCCTCACCACGCTGTCCTCGGCGAGCGGCCTGAAGAGCTTCACGATGGCCTTCATCACCGCCTCGTCCTGTAAGGCGATGTGGTTCAACGCCTATGACCCGCGCGACGCCTGGAACAAGGACCAGATCGACGCGATCCGCGCGGCCGGCGGTGACGTCAAGATCTCCTTCGGTGGTGCCAGCGGCATCGAACTCGCGCAGGCCTGCGGCTCCGTCGACGCGTTGTACGCCGAGTACAACGCGGTGGTCAACGCCTACGGCCTGACGTACGCCGACTTCGACATCGAGGGCGCCGCCACCGCCGACCCGGCGTCCGTCGCCCGCCGCTCCCAGGCACTGGCCCGACTCCAGCAGGCCCATCCGGGGCTGCGGATCTCGCTCACCCTGCCCGTCCTGCCGGAGGGGCTCACGGCGGACGGTCTGGGCGTCGTGCGCTCGGCCCGGGACGCCGGGGTGAACCTCGACGTCGTCAACATCATGGCGATGGACTACTACCGCAGCGCCGACTACGGCGACGCGGCGATCCAGGCGGCCAACAGCACCTTCACCCAGCTCAAGTCGCTCTACCCCGGCAAGTCCGACGCCCAGCTGTGGGCGATGGTGGGCGTCACGCCGATGCTCGGGCAGAACGACGACGGCCGGATCTACGACCAGGCCGACGCCCGCCAGTTGGTGAGCTTCGCCCAGGGCAGGCACCTGGGCCTGCTCGCCTTCTGGGAGACGACCCGGGACCGCAACGCCTGCACCGGCGCGCTCTACATGTGCACCAACATCCCGCAGTCCCCTTATGAGTTCTCGCGGATCTTCGCGGGCTACACGGGCTAGCACCCCTCGGGACCGCCCTCACGGGCCGCCGTCGTGTGGAGAACACGGTGGCGGCCCGCTGCTTTCCGGCCGATGTGGAGACGATGTGTCGATCCGTGAAGGCGCTTTCACGGAGGCCCCGGCTCCGCTGAGTCCATTCACCCGGACGCCCAGCTCACCGCAAGTGCGACACAACGGATAGTACACACTGTGAACAACCGGTGACCGAAAGTCGCGGAACGATGTGACGGGCGGGCGTTCGATGCACAAGACTCCTCGACGTCCGATAACCGGATCAATTGCCGAAGGAGTGTTCGCTATGCGGTTCAGTGCGGTGGGGACCTGCCTGGCCCTGGTGGCGGCGGTGTGTTCGGCGGGGGTCGCGGCCGGCTCGGCGGAAGCCCGGCCGGCCGGGGCGACGAGCCTGTACGCGCCGTCCGCGCTCGTCCTGTCCGTGGGGAAGGGGGAGGACCCCGCGACGGCGACGATACAGCGCGCGGTCGTGCTGCGGTGCAAGCCCACCCCGTACGGGGACCACCCGGACCCGGTGGCCGCCTGCGCGGAGCTCACCGCGGTCCACGGGGACTTCGCGGCGATGACGGCCGACGCCGGGGGCGTGACCTGCACCCGGGTGTGGGACCCGGTCGTGGTCACCGCCGACGGGGTCTGGGAAGGCCGGCGCGTCACCTTCGCGCAGACCTTCGGCAACCCGTGCATGCTGCGCGGCAGCGACACGGCCGGCGTCTTCGCCTTCTGACGCCGATGCCGTGAACCAAGGCCACGGGGTTCACCGTGGGGGAGAGCCCTGTGAGGGGGCGGCCGACTCGTGGGACGGGGTCGGCCGCCCCTGTTTTCGCGTGTTCCCCGTCGTGGCGGGGCGTCAGGTCGTCTTGATCTGGCCGCCGTCGATGGTGAACTCGGCGCCCGTGACGTTGCCCGCGACGGGCGAGGCGAGGAAGGCGACCAGGGCGGCGACCTCCTCGGGCTCGGTGATGCGCCCGGTGGAGATGCCCATGGTGCGCGGCACGACCTCGTCCAGGGCCTCCTGGGCGCTGGTCCCGGCCGCCGCGGCCGTCTGGTCGGCGAAGGCCCCGGGAGCGGTCCAGAAGGGCGTGCGGACGGGGCCGGGGGCGACCGCGTTGACGCGGACGCCCCGCGGGGCGAACTCCTCGGACAGTGACTTCGTCAGGTTCGCCAGCGCGGCCTTGGCGGCCGAGTAGTCCACGACCATGGGGAAGGGGAGGCGTGCGTTGACGGACGTGATGTTCACGATCGCGCCGCCGCCCGCCGCCAGCATGTGGGGGAGCGCGGCGCGGGTGGTGCGGACCGCGCTGAAGAAGGAGATCTCGAAGACGCGCCGCCACTCCGAGTCGTCCACCTCGAGGAAGCCGTTGCGGGACGTCCCGGAGCCCACGTTGTTGACCAGGACGTCGACGGCTCCGTAGCGTTCGGCGGCCTGCCGTACGAGTTCGGCGGGGCCGTCCGGGGTGGAGAGGTCGACGGCCACGGGGGTCACGTCGTAGGCGTCCTGGAGGGCTCGCGCCTGCGGGGTGATGCTGCGGCTGCCCGCGACGACGCGCACGCCCTCACGCGCGAGCGTCTGTGCCACCGTCAGGCCGATGCCCCGGCCGGCTCCGGTGACCACCGCGACCTTGCCCTGAAGCTGCAGTTCCATGGGGACCCCTTCGGGATGGGCGCATGCGTATCGAGCCTGGGGGAGGGGAGGCGGGCCCGCCATCGGAGCGCCGCCGGGCGGGGGCAGGTGTGAGGGGGGCAGATACGTGTCCTCACGCCCCGTCGGCCCGTCGGCGCGTCGCAGCCGTGTGCATCGCGGTGGCAGGTATCAGCCGTGCACGACAGGGGACTTGACGGGGCATTGGTCTAGTCCTACCGTCATCCGTCAATCGCAGTGTTCACGGGTGCATCCATGGTTCACCCATGTGAACATGCCGTCTCCTGGGAAGGCGTCCCCCCATGTCCCACAGGTCACAAGGTCTCCTCACCAAGGGCGTCTTCGCCCTCGTCGCGGCGCTGGTCGCCGCCCTCCTGACCGCGTTGCCCGGCAGTGGTCGCGCCGACGCCGCGCCCGCTGCCTTCAGCCACCCCGGCGTCCTGGTCAGCCGAGCCCAACTCGACTTCGCACGCAGCAAGGTGCAGGCCGGAGCGCAGCCCTGGAAGGGCGCTTACGACCAGATGATGGCGTCGGCGTACGCCTCGCAGTCGCGCACCCCCAAGCCGCGCGCAGTCGTCGAGTGCGGCTCCTACTCCAACCCCAACTACGGCTGCACCGACGAGCGCGAGGACGCGATCGCCGCCTACACCAACGCACTGGCCTGGTACGTCACCCGTGACGCCAAGTACGCCCAGAAGGCGATCCAGCTGATGGACGCCTGGTCGGCCACCATCACCGACCACACCAACAGCAACGCCCCGCTGCAGACCGGCTGGGCGGGCTCGGTGTGGCCGCGCGCGGCGGAGATCATCCGCTACACGTACACCAGCTGGCCGAACGTGAACCGCTTCGCCACCATGCTGCGCAACGTCTACCTCCCCGAGGTCATCAACGGCTCCAAGAGCAACGGCAACTGGGAGCTCAGCATGATGGAGGCCGCCGTCGGCATCTCCGTCTTCCTCGACGACCGCACCTCGTACGACAAGGCCGTGACCCGCTACCTCAACCGGGTCGCCGCGTACGTCTACCTGGACACCGACGGCGCACTGCCCAGGACCGTGCCCGGCAGCGGGCTCGACACCCGCGACGAGATCGTCGGCTACTGGCAGGGCCAGTCCACCTTCGTGACCGGTCTCACCCAGGAGACCTGCCGCGACTTCACGCACACCGGCTACGGCATCTCGTCGATCTCGCACGTCGCGGAGACCAGCCGCATCCAGGGCGAGGACCTCTACCCGCAGGTCGGCGAACGGCTCCGGCAGGCGCTGGGCTTCCAGTCCAAGTACCAGAGGGGCGAGGCCGTGCCGTCCTGGCTGTGCGGCGGCCACCTCAACCTGGGGCTCGGGCCGGTCACCGAGGTCGGCTACAACGCGATCCACAACCGGCTCGGCTACGCCATGACCAACACCCAGGCGCTCACCGAGTCCCAGCGCCCGGCCGGCAGCAACAACCTCTTCGTCGCCTGGGAGACCCTGACCCACGGCGATAACCTCTCCTGACCAGGCAGAGGTGACCGGCGGCGGAGGGAACAGGCCATGCCCGTACGTGTCGAGCGCAGCGGACCTGTCTCCACGGTGGTGCTCTCGCGCCCCGAGGCGCGCAACGCCGTCGACGGCCCGACGGCGCGCGAGCTGGCCGACGCCTTCCGCGAGTTCGACGCCGACCCCGGCGCCTCGGTCGCCGTACTGTGGGGCGAGGGCGGCACCTTCTGTGCGGGTGCCGACCTCAAGGCCATCGGCACCCCGCGCGGCAACGAGGTGACCGGCGTGACCGAGGGGGGCGGCGGGGACGGGCCCATGGGGCCCACCCGCCTGCGGCTGGGCAAGCCGGTCATCGCGGCGATCTCGGGTCACGCGGTGGCCGGCGGCCTGGAACTGGCCCTCTGGTGCGACCTGCGGGTCGCCGAGGAGGACGCCGTGCTCGGGGTGTTCTGCCGGCGCTGGGGCGTGCCCCTGATCGACGGCGGGACGGTACGGCTGCCGCGGCTGATCGGCACCTCCCGCGCTATGGACCTGATCCTGACGGGGCGTCCGGTCGCCGCGGCCGAGGCGTACGCCATGGGCCTGGTCAACCGGGTGGCCCCGGTCGGCGGGGCACGCGCCGCCGCCGAGGGGCTCGCCGCGGAGATCGCGGCCTTCCCGCAGACCTGCGTACGGCACGACCGGCTCGCGGTGCTGGAGGCCGAGGGGCTCGAGGAAACGGCCGCGCTCGAGGTCGAGTTGCGGCACGGCCGGGTGTCCCTCGCGGAAGCGGGGGAGGGCGCGGCGCGTTTCTCGGCGGGGGCCGGGAGGCACGGTGCGTTCGAGGTGAGCTGACCGGCGCGGAGCGTCCGACGGGGGCCGATCCGCGCCGGTCGTCCGGCTGACCTGCGCCCATCGCGTGTCCGCCGTGTGTGGTTCGGCCGGTTCCCGTGTGTGGACCACGGACGCGCTCTGGACATCCGTATGTCATGGGCACTTAAATCTGGCACCGCCTCACCTCCGCACCCGGGCCCGCCCCACCGTGGCCGGACGCAGATGCGGGGACCGCGCACGCCCCCACCAGAGGAGCACGATGCAGCCCAGCACCAGACGTGCCGCGACCGCCATATCCGCGGCGCTCGCCGCGACCGCCGTCACGGCCGCCCTCCTGACGCCCTCCGCGGCGTCCGCGTCCGGACGGGACCTCCCCTCCCGGGCCACCGGCGTCGCCCGCGCCGACGCCGCTGTCATGGCCAACGCCGGCCGACTCTCCCTCACGTCCGCGCAGGGCCGTACCGTCCGCGACGTCGTCACCGACACGGACGGCGCCCAGCACGTCCGCTACGACCGGACGTACCGCGGACTGCCGGTCCTCGGCGGCGACCTCGTCGTCCACCTCGCCCCGGGCGGTGCCTACGAGGGCGCCGAGCGTGCCACCCGCTCCGACCTCGCCGTCCCGAGCACCACCCCCGCAGTCAAGGCCGCGACCGCCGCCGACAAGGGCCTGGCCGCGCTCCGTTCCGCCCACCGCGGGACCACCTTCCGGCAGGCCAAGGCCAAGCCGCAGCTCGTCGTCGACGCGCTGCACGGCACACCCCGCCTGGCCTGGCGCACCACGGCCGTAGGCCTCGACAGCCTGGGCAACCCCGCCGCCCGCGTCGTCCTCACCGACGCCCGCACCGGCGCCCGCATCGACGCCTGGGACGCCCTGGAGACCGCCGCCGGGGACGGCAAGTCCCTGTACGGCGGCACCGTGTCCCTGGAGACCACCCTCAGCGGCAGCACCTACCAGCTGAAGGACCCCACCCGCGGCAACACCTACACCGGCGACGCGCAGAACAAGACCGACCTGTGCATCTTCGGCATCTGCTTCTCCCGGGCCCCCGCGGTCCTCTTCACCGACGCCGACAACCACTGGGGCACCGGCACCACCGCCGACCGCGCGACGGCCGCCGTCGACGCCCAGTACGGCACCGACGAGACCTGGGACTACTACAAGACCGTCCACGGCCGCAGCGGCATCGCCGGCGACGGCAAGGGCTCGTACAACCGCGTCCACTACGGCAACAACTACAACAACGCCTTCTGGGACGACAGCTGCTTCTGCATGACCTACGGCGACGGTGACGGCACCACCTTCGGGCCACTGGTCGCCCTCGACGTCGCCGGGCACGAGATGTCCCACGGGGTCACCTCGCGCACCGCGGGCCTCACCTACTCCGGGGAGTCCGGTGGCCTCAACGAGGCCACTTCGGACATCTTCGGCACGCTGGTCGAGTGGTACGCGGGCAACGCCTCCGACACCGGCGACTACCTCATCGGCGAACGCATCGTGAAGCCCGGCTTCGGCAAGGCAGCGCTGCGCTTCATGGACAAGCCCTCCAGGGACGGCAGTTCCGCCGACTGCTGGAGCTCGGGCGTCGGCAACCTCGACGTCCACTATTCCTCCGGCGTCGCCAACCACTTCGCCTACCTGCTGGCCGAAGGCAGCGGCGCCAGGACGATCAACGGCGTCAGCTACGACAGCCCCACCTGCAACGGCTCCACGGTGGGCGGCATCGGCCGCGACAAGCTCGGCAAGATCTGGTACCGCGCCCTCACGGTGTACATGACCTCCGGCACCAACTACGCGGGCGCCCGTACCGCCGCCCTCAAGGCCGCCACCGACCTCTACGGCGCGTCGAGCGCCGAGTACACCGCCGTGGCTGCCGCCTGGTCCGCCGTGAACGTCAACTGACGCCGACGCCGGCACCGACGCCGGGACCGCACCACCGGCCCCGCGGGACCGACCACTGCCAGGTCGGCCCCGCGGGGCCCTGCCACACTGGCACCCGTGACCACCACTGACGCCGCGACGGCGATACACGCGCACGTAGCGGCCTTCAACGCCCGAGACCTGGACGCGCTCCTCGCCGGCTTCACCGACGACGCCGTGTGGATCACCGGTACCACCACGGTGCGCGGCCGCGCCGCGCTGACCGGTCTCTTCGACGAGGCGATGCGCGGGCTGCTCCCCACGCTGGAGGTGCACGACCTCATCGCCGCGGACGACCGTGCGGCCTGCCAGATGACCGAGACCCTCACCTACCGCGGCGAGCGCCGCACCTGCCCCATCGCCGCCTTCTACGAGCTCCGCGAGGGGCGGATCGCCTCGGCGAAGGTCTACCGCGAAGGCAGCGCGGACGTCGCCTGAGCGGCGACGTCAGGCGGATCCGCTCGCCGTCCACGGCCGGAGCTTGTCCGGGTTGCGGACCGCCCAGATGCGGGTGACGCGGCCGCCGGTGACGCCGAACGCCGCCACGGTGACGGTGACCCCGGCGTGCTGGGCCACCAGGCCCGGCCGGCCATTGACCGTCCGCTCCAGGAGCGTCAGCCCCGGCGACTTCGCCGCGATGTGGACCAGGTACCGGGCGATGCGCTCTCCGCCTTCGACCGGGCGCAGGACGGTGCCGACCTGCCCGCCGCCGTCCGCGACCATCGTGGCATCGGGGTCGAGGAGGCCGACGAGGGCCTTGATGTCCCCGGCCTCCCAGGCCTCCTTGAAGTGCCGCACCACACCGGCCTGTCCGGCAGCCGGCACCGCCGGGTCCCGCGCGTCGCGCACACGCCGGCGGGCCGAGTACGCCAACTGCCGGCAGGCCGCCGGTGTCCGGCCGACGATCCCGGCGACCTCCGGGAAGGGGAACCGGAAGACGTCGTGCAGGACGAACGCCACGCGTTCGGCCGGCGTCATCGCCTCCAGCACGACCAGGAAGGCCATGGTCACCGACTCGTCCAGGGTGACCCGGTCGGCGGGGTCGGCCGACTCCGCCCCGCCCCCGACGGTGGGCCCGCCGGTCCACTCCGCACGGTCGGGCAGCGGCTCGGGTATCCAGGAGCCGACGTAGCGCTCGCGCCGGACGCGGGCCGAGCCGAGCAGGTCCAGGCAGACGCGACTGGCCACCGTCGTCAGCCAGGCGCCGGGCGACTCGATGGCCTCCTGCTGCTGCCGCGACATCGCGTACCAGCGGGCGTAGGTCTCCTGCACGGCGTCCTCGGCCTCGGCCAGCGAACCGAGCAGCCGGTAGGCGAGGTTGATGAGATGGCGCCGCTCGCCGACGACCGCGCTCAGGTCCGGCTCCGACCGGTCGTGCCCTGACTGGAATGGGGTGCTGCTCATCCTCGCGACCGCTCCCTGTTCGTCCCGTCCGCTTCCGCTCCCGCCACTTCGACGGGACACCGCCCCCGTTCGTCAGGCCGGTGCCCCGCCTGACAGTTCACGGGCCCAGGTCGTCGGACTGACGGGACAGTACCGATCCGCACCCGTGCGACAGAAGAGGGACCGCGTCATGGCCACACGGACAACGGCAGAACACCGCAGCCCCACGTTCCTCCAGGTCGCGGTCGTCCTGCAGACCTCGGCGATCTTCTTCCAGGCGGTCACCGCCGGAGTGCTGCTCTCCTCGTCCCACGGCGAGGTGCTGCACGGTGTGGGAGCACGCGTGATGTACGGCGCCTCGATGCTGTACGTGCTCGCCGCGATCCTCGCGTGGCGGCCGGGCGGCGGATCGCCCCGCCCCATCCTGTACGCCTCCGGCTTCCTCGTCCTCGCCTCGGCACAGGTGGTGCTGGGCATCGCCCACATACCGTCGCTCCATGTCCCCCTGGGCGTGCTGATGTTCGGCCTGAGCGTGCTGGCGCTGGGCCACGTGCTGTACGCGCGCCGGTCCTAGCCGGCCCGCAGTCACGGCCGGCCGGCGGACGTCACCAAGGCGAGGGCCGCGGCGCACAGATCACGCTCCCAGCCAGGCGGGAGCGCGGGGAGGAGCCACTCGCTGTACACGGCAGCGGTCTCGAGGAAGTGGGTCTCCTCCGGGGTGTCCGCCGCGGCCGCGTAGAGCCCGCACGCCACCTCGACCGCGGTCAGCTCACCCCGGACGAGCGCCCGCGCACGGTCGAGGAGCACCCGCCGGCCGGCGGTCTGCTCGTCCGGCACCGGGATGCCCAGCTGGCTCAGGGCCCGGTGGTACAGCTCACGGATCCCGGCCGCGTCGTCGCGGCGCGACAGCCCGGCGAGCTCCCTCAGTGCCGGCGAATCGTCACCGTCCACGAGCGTGTGGGCCGCCAGCATGGGCAGGTCCTCGACGGGCACGATCCCCGCGACGTACTGCCATGCGCTGTTCCTCAAACGTTCGCCCATGCGGGCATCTTGCGACGGGGCGGAACGCCGGGGCCAGGCATTTTTCCCCGGCGGCGGTCCGCCGGGTCGGGCCCTCCCCGGATTCCGTCGTGGAGCGTGACATAGAGTGCGGTCGTTGGGCTCGGCGGGAGTGTCAAGGTGGAGGCCGCAATGAAGTGCCCCGACATGTCGCGTGGTGGGCGCCTGGCCGCCCATGGTGCCGTCTCCACCTCCCTGGCCCTGCGCAGTGACCGTGCCCTGCGCGAGCTCGTCGACACCGCCGTACCGCTCGGGTCCGGCATCGGGGGTAAGGCGGCCCTGCTGGAGGTCGCCGGAACCCCGGTCTTCGTGAAACGGGTGCCCCTCACCGATCTGGAGAGGCAACCCGAGCACGTCCGGTCCACGGCGAATCTGTTCGAGACGCCCGTCTTCTGCCAGTACGGCGTCGGCACCATCGGCGGGCCGGGCTTCGGGGCCTGGCGCGAGCTCGCCGTGCACACCATGACGACCAACTGGGTGCTCGCGGGGGAACACGAGGGCTTCCCCCTGATGTACCACTGGCGGGTGCTGCCGGACTCGACGCCCCTGCCCGAAGAACTGGCCGACATCGAAAGGGCCGTCGCCTACTGGGGCGGCGGACCGCAGGTGCGCCGCCGGATCGAGGCGCTCCAGCAGTCCTCGGCGAGCGTCGCGCTCTTCCTGGAGTACATCCCGCAGAACCTGCACCAGTGGCTGGGCACCCAGGTCGAAGCGGGGGACGAGACCGCCGACCGGGCCTGCGCCATGGTGGAGGGGGAACTGGAGGCCGGCATCGCGTTCATGAACGGCCACGGGCTCCTGCACTTCGACGCGCACTTCGAGAACATCCTGACCGACGGCCGGCGGCTGTACTTCGCGGACTACGGCCTCGCCCTGTCCTCCGGGTTCGAACTGTCGCAGGAGGAAGCCGACTTCTTCGACCGGCATCAGGCCTACGACCGCTGTTACACCGCCACATACCTGGTGAACTGGCTGGTCACCGCACTGTACGGATTCCGGAGGGAGGACCGGGAAGGCCGTTACGCGCTGGTGCGCGCCTACGCGCAGGGCAAACGCCCCACGGGAATCCCGGAGGTGGCCACGGCGATCCTCGCCCGGCACGCGCCGGTCGCCGCGGTGATCTCCGACTTCAACCTCTCCTTCCAGCGTCAGAGCAGGCAGACCCCGTTCCCGCTCGACGAGATCCGCCGGCTCGGCGCGATGGACGGCTCCCTCCTTCGCTGACGGACCTCGGGGCGGTCTCACGGCCGACGACGCGCAGCACGTGTCAACGACGCCGCTCGTAGGCGTTCGGTGAGGTCTCCACCATCACGGGGCCATGCCTCGCGCACCCGGCGCAGGCGCTTGACGTGCTCATCGGACCAGCCGTCGGCCAGCCGTGAGGACGTCGGACCAGCGGTCCAGGTCGTCCGGATCGAGGCACACTTCCAGGCGCCCCTGCGCGAACCCGCTCGTCACGGTGATCTCCGCGTCAAGGACGTCGTGCCAGGGCAGCACGCCGGGCATGTGCCGCCCCAGCACCCGGACGAGGCGACGGCCCTCCCCGTCGGTCAGCGAGATGAGGTCCACCGCCCGGTCTCCGGCCATGGGTCAGAGGTCGAGCAGATGGATACGGCGGCGGGAGGAGGTCGATGTGCCGAGGGTGATCGCGGGGCGGGTGCGTGTGGGGGTGCCGGGGACGGCGCGCTCCAGGTGGACGCGGCCGCCGAGTTCGACCAGCCCGTCCGGTGCGGGGGCGGTGAGGATCTGGGAGCCGCGGCCCTGGGCGATGTTCAGGGAGCGGTCGAGGCGGTCGGTGAGCAGCAGCGCCGCCGAGCCGGTGGCCTCGACCTCGTCGACGCCGTCGCCGCGGCCCGGGAAGCCGCGGGCGCGGACGCGTCCGGCGGCCTCGTCCTCCCAGGCCCAGGCGTAGACCCATTCGCCGGGTGGCGGTACGGGCAGGGCGTCCACTTCCTCGGGCGAGTCGTACTGCCGCAGGGTGCGGTGCGGGGCCCAGGCGGGGCTGGCCTCCAGCCAGGTGAACTCGCCGTCGAGACGCACGCCCACGACCCCCGCCGGGGTGATCAGTTCGGGGGCGTCCAGCAGCCAGGCGGTGCCCATGCAGGGGGAGCCGGCGAAGGGCAGCCGTCCGTCCGCCGAGCGGATGTCGATGATGCCCCGCTCGGGGTCGTCCACGAACACGGTCTCGGCGAAGCCCGATCGCCGGGCGAACGCGACGCGGTCCTGCTCGTCGGTGACGGTGCTTCCGTCCCGCACCACGGCCAACCGGTCGCCGTGGTCGCCGTCGGGTCCGCAGAAGACCCGCACTATGTCGTAGCCGGTCATGGCTGCAGCCTGCCTCATGACTGCGTGATGGGGGAGAGGGCCACCGAGGTGCCCAGCGTGGCGTTCTGAAGCGTGGTAATGCGCTCGATGAGGATGCCCACCAGTACGGCCGCGGCGATCATGAATGCCTCCGCGAGCGCGACCAGCGGAATCGAGGCCGGATCGATGTGACCCGCGGTCAGGAGCGCCAGCGCGTGTCCGAGCCAGGCCACCCACCAGAGGTTCACGACCGTCTTGTCGCGCGTCTCCTGCCACGAGACCGAACTCGCGCGCCCGATGTCCAGGAGCACCTGACGCGGGACGAAGAAGTTGACCAGCGGGACGAACCACACGCCGATGGTCCAGCCGCGGGACGGGAGGGACGCCTGGGGGGTCAGCGCCTGCGCGTTGTGCCGCGCCCGTGCGAGCCAGACGAGGAACAGGACGATCGCGAGCATCATGGCGTAGAGGAAGACCATGGAGACCATGCCGGAGGTGTGCAGGGTCTGCTGCGTGGGACGGAGGAAGTAGTCCCGGAGCGCCACCGCCCGGAACACGTCCAGGATCGCGGCCGCGGCTATCGCCGCCTGCGCGCAGCGGGCGGGCAACAGAGGGGATTTGGGGGGCTTGCTGGACATCGTGGATGGCCTGTCTCGGGTCGTGCGCGGCTCCGGTGGACACGGGAGCGGAGTGATCATAGGGGTTGAGGGCCGCACATGTGTACGGGTTGCGGGCCCTCATCCGCGGGGCTGTACGTCCCCCACCACGTGGGCGAGCGTGCCGGCCGGGACGGCGCGTTCGTCGGGGGGCATGCCCGGGTGGTGTCCCGCCGGAACGGGCCGGCCCGCGGGCGCGGAGTCGGCGAGCGAGAGGCGCGAGACGATGCGGTAGCGGTCGCCGCGGTAGAGGGAGTGCACGTACTCCACGGGGCGGCCGGCGGCGTCACTGGTGAGGCGGTCGAAGAGGAGCGCGGGGGAGAGCACCGGCACGTGCAGCAGCCGGGCCTCCTCCTCGTTGGCGACGGTGGGTTCGATGGACTGGACGGCCTCGTGCACGTGGACGCCGTGCCGCTCGCGCAGGTACGCGTAGAAGTCCCCGGACTCCATGTCGGCGGCGCGCAGCCCCGGCACCAGGTCGGCCGGTACGTGCAGGTACTCCACGGCCATCGGCTCGCCGTCGACGAGGCGGAGGCGGGCGATGTAGACGATCTCGGCCGCCGGCGACACGCGGAGCTTGCGGCCGACGCGGGCGCCGGCCCGTACCGTGGCGAACTCCAGGACGCGGCTGAGCCAGTGGCCGGAGGCCTGCGGCAGGCTGAAGGCGTTCTCCCCCTGGGCGAGTTCCTGGGTGATCTTCGCGGGGGCGACGAACATGCCGCTCCCGTGGCGCCGGACGAGCAGGCCGGTGGTGACCAGCTCGTCGACGGCCGAGCGCACGGTGGGGCGGGAGACGTCGAGCCGCTCGCACAGGGCGCGCTCCGAGGGGATCGGGGTGCCCGGTGCCTGGGACTCGACGAGTTCCAGGAGGTGGTCGCGGACCCGTTCCCGTTTCAGCGGTGACCGCGGTGCCTCACCCGTCATGCGCCCCGCCCTTCTCCGTGGCCGTGCAGTGCCGTGCAGCGCCGTGCAATGCCGTGTGCCCGAGGCTAGCCAGTTGCTGACCAGTTCTCCAGCCTTCCGTCATCGCTTGGGTTGTGGGGGTCCCGAATTCCCTTCCCGTTACGGGACTTGACCCCTCATCTGGTCTATGCCACCTTCCCTTACCAGTGGAAGACCAGTTGCCAAGTGGTAAGCCCTCCCCCACGCGCTCCACCCGACTGGAAGGGGTCCCCATGTCAGGACCGTTCCGCACCACCGCCCGGGTCCGCACCGCCGTGGCCGCCTGCGCGACGGCGGGTCTCGCCTGCGCCGGGCTCGTCGCGCTGCCCGCGTCCGCCGCGGCGGCCACGCTCACCGCGCAGTACCGGACGAGCGCGTCCGGGGCCACCGCGGACCAGACCGAGCCCTGGCTCGAGATCACCAACCGGGGCACCTCGTCCGTCCCGCTCGGCGAGGTGACCCTGCGCTACTACTTCAAGGCCGACAGCCCCACCACCGCGTACCGCTTCGCGTGCTCCTGGGCGGTCAAGGGGTGCGCCAACATCACCGGTACCTTCGGCACCCTCGCCAACCCTACCGCCACCGCTGACCGTTACCTGGAGATCGGCTTCACCTCCGGCGCGGGATCGCTCGCCCCCGGGCAGAACACCGGCGACATGCAACTGCGCTTCTACCGCGCGGACTGGCAGCGCCTGACCCAGTCCGACGACTACTCGTTCAACGGCTCCCAGACGTCGTACGCGGACTGGGACAAGGTCACCGTGCAGCGCGGCGGCTCGGTCGTCTGGGGCACCGCGCCCGCCGGCAACGACCCCACCACGCCGCCCACGGATCCGCCGACCACGCCGCCCACCGACCCCAACGCACCCGCGCTCTTCGACGACTTCAGCTACACCTCGAGCAGCGACCCCGCGCTGCAGAGCCACGGCTGGACCGTGAAGTCGGGCCAGGGCGGCCCCGGCGTACCGGGCGCCACCTGGTCCCCGCAGGACGTCACCTTCGTGGCGGGCACCGGGAGCAACAAGGTCATGAACCTGCGCCTCACCACCGACGGCACCGCCGCCGGCACCAAGGAGAGCGAGATCCAGACCAGCGCCCGCAAGTTCCGCAACGGCACCTACGCCGCCCGGGTGCGCTTCGACGACACCCCGACCGGCGGCCCCGACGGGGACCACGTCGTGCAGACCTTCTTCGCCTTCACGCCGCTCAACGCCCCGATGGACCCGAACTACAGCGAGCAGGACTTCGAGTACCTGCCCAACGGCGGCTGGGGCGAGCCGAGCAACATCATGTACACGACGTCCTGGGAGACCTACAACCCGGACCCGTGGAACGCCGTCAACACCCACTCGGAGAACCGCCGGAGCTACGACGGCTGGCACGACCTGCAGTTCACCATCGACAACAACGCCATCACCTACTACATCGACGGCCAGGTCTTCGGCACCCACGGCGAGCCCTACCTGCCCGAGACCGGCCAGTGGATCGACTTCAACCACTGGCTCATCGACCTCGCCGGCCAGACGGGCAGCACCTCGCGCTCCTACGACCAGCAGGTGGACTACGTCTACTTCGTCAAGGACCAGGTGCTGACCCCGGCCCAGGTCGCCGCCAAGGTGGCCGCCTACCGCACCGCGGGCACCGTCTTCACCGACACCGTCCCTGGCAGCTGACCGGGCCCCGTGCCGCCGCCCACCGCCACAGGGGCGCGGTGGGCGGCGGCACGGACCCGCCCCTACGGAAGCGACCGGCAGTACAATGCGTCCGGCGTGCGGGAGGAACCGAAGCGGCCGGTGTAGGCGATGCCCGCCGCGTACTCGCCGTCCGGGCACTGGCCCTTGTAGCTGCCGTACGCGAAGTCCCCGCCGGCACCCGACGCGGGACGGTCGTCGCCCCGGTCGAACCACACGGTGCGCCCGCCGCCGCCCAGGGCCGTGCCCGCGGTGGCGCACAGCGCGCTGGAGACGGCGGCGCCGCGGACGGCGTAGCCGACGAGGAACGAACCGGGCGGGCACTGCAGCTTGGTGTAGCCCGACGCCCAGTCCCCGCCCGACGGGACGTACCGCTCGTCCGTGACGACCTGGTACGCGCCCGAGGACGCCCACAGGTCCCCGGCGCCGGTGTCGGTGCACAGACCGCGGTTGCCGGTGTGGGCCAGCCCGATCAGACGCTGCCCGTCCGGGCACGCCGCCTTGCGTGCGCCGGGGTCCCAGTCGGGACGGGCCCGCATGCGCAGGCTCTGCACGAAGTCGCCGTGGTCCGGGCTGAGCATCGACCAGCGGGCGACGGGGGCCACGTACCCGGTGCGGCCGGGGCTGCCGACGAGCCGGGACCAGGCGCCGGCCCGCCAGTCGTCGCCGTCGTACGGGCCCATCCGGTGACCGGCGGCGTCCCAGTGCAGGAGCGCCCAGCCGTTGCCGTGGCGGTTCTCGTGCCAGCCCACGAGCGGCCAGTAGGCGAAGTCGGTGTCGGTCTGGATCAGGAAGTCGGTGAAGTTCGCGAACCACGCGCGGGACTTCTCGTTGGTCTCGTCCCGGCCGCCGACGCCGAACTCGCTGATCCACAGCGGTGCCGTGTAATGCCGGCCGGTGTCCGACGACACGTAGAAGGCCTGCCGGCGCAGTTCCGCGAACAGCTCGTCGCGCCCGAGGTCGCTGTAGCGCGGGTCGTGGGTCTCGCCGATGCCGGTGGCGCCGCTGTGGCGGGGGCCGGTGTAGCCGTAGAAGTGCGCGGAGTACACCAGCTTCCCGGACCGGACGAGGGTGTGGGACAGCCGCTGCACGGGTTCGAGGGTGGGGCGGTCGTGGGGGAGGCCGTCGACGGGCAAGCCCGTCCAGTTGATGCCCTCGACGATGACCAGCAGGTCGGGGTTGGCCTCCTGGAGGATGCGGTCGCCCAGGTGCTGCGAGGCGGCGAACCAGTCGTGGTCGTCCCCGAGGCCCCAGTTGGGGTCGTCCCAGACCGAACGGCGCACCTCGTTGTACAGGTCGGCGCCGACGACGCGCTTGTTGTCGCGGTAGCGGCGGACCATGGACAGCCAGTCGTCCTCCCAGGCGGCGGTGGACTGCGAGGCGTTCCAGCGCTCGTTGCCGTCCACGCCGCAGCACCAGCGCGTGGTGTTGGTGTGGTTGTTGAGGATGACGGCGAAGCCCGCGTCCGTCAGGGCGGTGACCACGGCGTCGTACACCTGCAGTGGTGTCCTGCCGCGCAGCTGGGGGTTGGCCGCGACGGCCGCGTCGGTGACGGGGACGGTGTCGTGGATCATCTCGCCGGAGAACGGCAGCCTGACGCTGTTGATGCCGAGTTCGGCGAAGCCGGAGAGGATCTCGGCGATCGGCGCCCGGTCGAGGCCCAGCGGCATGCGGCCGGAGTCCTCGCCGGCGTGGTGGTTCGCGGGGTCGGCCGGATCTCCCGAGCCGTTCCAGGTGCCGCTGGCGCCGTGCCAGTTGCCGGACGTGAGCTTGAAGCGGTTGCCTTCGGCGTCGACGATGTAACGTCCGCGGGTGCTGAGCGGCGGGGTCCAGGACGCGGCGAGTGCGGTGGACCGCGCCGCGGGGGCGGCGGGGGCCGAGGGTTCCGGGTCCCGCGCGAGCGCGGTCGTGGGGGTGAGCAGGCCGATGAGGGTGACGAGCGCGGCGGCCACGGCCGTGAGGGGCCGGCGCGGTAACGTCGCGGCCACGGCTACGGCACCACGGTGTAGGTGTTGAGCTGGTCGACCGCGCTCTTCGGCGAGCCGAGGTCGTAGCGGTCGACGGCCACGTATGTGGGCTTCTTGCGGGCCGCGGGCTCGCAGAAGTTCTGGGTGCGGTTGAGCAGCTTGCCGTTGTCGGTGGACGCGGTGCCGGCGATGGTCGTGTCCCGGAAGTGGTTCATGACGAACAGCGGCCGGAATCCGGGCTCCTCGCGGGTGAGCGGGACGTTGACCCCGGCGCCGTACCAGCGGCTGTAACAGGACCAGTCGGAGGTGCTCGCGCCGGAGCCCATCGACCAGTAGTTCTCCACGGTCCACTCCTGCTGGTACAGCACGCCGAAGCTGTCGCGCTCGAGACCGGTGTCGGAGCCGCGGGTCCGGTCGGTGAAGATCATCAGCTGCTTGCCGCGCGCGGCCAGGTCGGCCATGGTCGGCCAGCCGTGCTCGCGCACGCCGTCCTGGTCGGGGCGGTACAGGACGTCGTACAGACCGTTCACCCGGGAGAGCTCGGAGCGCAGCACCTCGGGGGAGACGTAGTCCTCCAGGAAGACGGTGACGAACTGCCCCGGGTGCTGCCGGAGGAAGTCGACCATCCGCTGCAGGTCCACCCAGAGGGCGACGGGACGGCTGACCAGCGTGCAGCTGTTGTGGCAGAGGATCGCGCCGTCCGGGGTCTGGTGGATGTCCATCATGAAGCCGCGGACGCCGTCGTCGAGTTGCTGCGAGATGCCGCGCGCCTGGTTGGGGAAGAGGTTCACGAAGGGCGGGGCGAAGCCGCCGTCGACGCCGTTGGCGTAGGCGTTGTGCGCGGTCAGGAAGGTGACCTGGTCCAGGGTGCGCTGGTCGGCGGGCGGCATGGCGGCCCGGGGGAGCGGGGTGGGTGTGAGGTACCACCGGGACAGCGGGCCCGCGGCGCCCACGCGCGGCCGCTCGGGGTACACGCCCCCGCTCGGCGCGTCGCCCAGGGTCAGGCGGTCGGAGGTGCCGGGCACGGCCAGGGCGTACGTGCCGTCGCCGGCCGCCGTGATCTCCCAGGTCGCGCTCGCGCCGCCGCACGCCACGATCGCCGCGTCGGCGCCGGAACGCCCGAGGCAGTGGCTCGCGTCGTCGGTGCTGCGCAGTTCCTGCCCTCCGGTCACGGCGACGGCCGTCCACTGCTGGCGGTCCTCGTTGCCTTTGGGCCGGTGCAGCGCCACGGTGCCGCCGCTGTCGGAGGCGTTGAGGCCGTTCACGGCGCTCTGTACGGAGAAGGTGCCGCCTGGCGCGGCAGCGACGGCGGCCCCGGCTGCGGGTGGCAGCCCGGGAACGGTCACCGCGAGGACCGCGGCCACCACCGCGCCTGCGCGGGGCAGGGAGACGAAGCGAGCGCTTCGAGAGGTAGTCATGCGCATGACATACCACCGGTAACGCTTGCCATGTAAGGGCGTGTCGGGCCGGGGGCGCCGGTTCCGGACGGGGATGCGGGCGCCGGCGACGGCGCCCGCCTTCACGTCGTGCGGACCGGCGGGTCATCCGGCCCGCGATGCCGCCCGGACCGGCTCAGGCTTCGACGACGCCGGGTCCGACCCAGGCTTCGGTGGCCGTTCCGGGTCCGACCCATGCCTTGACGACGCCGGGGCCCACCCATGCCTTGACGACGCCGGGTCCGACCCATGCCTGGGTGACGGCTCCGGGGCCGACCCATGCCTTGACGACACCGGGTCCGACCCATGCCTGGGTGACGCCGGGTCCGACCCATGCCTGGGTGGCGGTTCCGGGGCCCACCCATGCCTGGGTGACGCCCGGCCCCACCCAGGCTTCGGTCGAGGCCTCGGACTGCGGGCCGGTGGCGGCGACGACCCCCGCGGCGATCAGCAGAGAAGCGGCGGAGAGTGCCAGAGCGGTGGCGGCGCGGCGGATCATCGTAGGTTCCCCCTTGGTCCCAGGTGTCGTTACCGACCGTGCTCACGAGGCTACGGCGATGCTCCTGGGCGGGGGATGAGCACGCGTGCTCATTTCCGCGCGGCGGATCTACTCAGTGCAGGCGGCCCGAATGCCTCTTGCGGAACCCGGCCCGACGCGGACGTGCTGCTGCGGCGGTCGGGGACCGCCGCAGCAGCACGCGTTCGACGGGGGCGGGTCGCCGCCCGGCCGTCAGTGCAGTTGACCGTCGGGTGAGACCGACGGCGTCCTCGCCGGTTCGGGTTCGGGTTCGGCGGGGGGTGCCGCGGGGGCGTTGGCCCACGCGGCTTCGGCCGCCGCCGCCCAGGCGGGGTCGGCCCAGGACGTGTCGGCCCGCTCGTCGGGTTCGAGGACGTCCTCGCCGTACAGGTCCTGCAGCCAGTTGCTCTGGTAGATCGTGTCGAGGTAGCGCTCGCCGAGGTCCGGCGCGATCGCCACCGACGTGAGGCCGGGGGCGCCGTTCTTCTCGAGCCAGCTCATCGCGCCGCTGACCACGGTGCCCGTCGAGCCGCCGAACAGGAAGCCGCGGCGGGCCAGCCGGTGGCAGGCGCGGATGGTGTCCGCCTCCTCGACCAGGACGACCTCGTCGACGAAGGACTCGTCGAGCAGCGGCGGGTGGACGCTCATGCCCAGCCCGGGGATCATCCGCCGGCCCGGGGCCCCGCCGAACGTCACGGAGCCGACGCTGTCCACCGCGACGACCTTCACCGGCCGGGACCACTCACGGAACCAGCGGGCGCAGCCCATCAGCGTTCCCGTGGTGCCGGCCCCGACGAACACGACGTCGACCTCGGGGAACTGCCGTGCGATCTCCGGAGCGGTCGTCCGGTAGTGCGCCCTCCAGTTGCCCGGGTTGGTGTACTGGCTGAGCCACACGTACCGGTCGTCCGAGGCGCACAGCGCGCGGACGAAGTCCAGCCGCGCGCCGAGGTAGCCGCCGTGGGCGTCGGGTCCCGAGATGATGTGCACCTGGCTGCCCAGGGCCTTCATCAGGAGCCTGGTCGACAGGTTGCACCGTGCGTCGGTGACGCACAGGAACCGGTAGCCCTTGCTGGCGGCGATCATGCTCAGTGCCACGCCCAGGTTGCCGGACGAGGACTCGACCAGGATCGACTCCGGAGTCAGGATCCCCTCCCGCTCGGCGGTCTCCACCATCTCGGTCGCGGCTTTGAGCTTGATCGAACCGGCGAAGTTGAAGCCCTCGCACTTCAGGAAGAGCGGTTGCCCGAAGATCGACTCGAGGTCGACGAAGAGCTCTTCCTCGTTGAAGGCCTGGGGAACGGATATGACTGTCACGATGGCCTCCTCATCTGCAGCGCCTCTCCCGTCGAGACGGGGGAGCAACGCGTCAGCGGCCGCTGTGTCCTGCACTGATGAGCTTGCGTGGCTGGACCGTTGGTCTTTCCCGGAGGTGCGTCCGCATGCGGCTCCTTGTCGTCCGTCGCCGTGGTGCCCGCCCCTCCGTCGGGGGCCCGGGCCCAGGTCCGGGGGCCTGGGGTCGTGGGGGCGGGGTCGCGGCCGTTCATCCGTACCGGCGCAGTTCGTGGAAGAAGTCGTCGACGACGCGCAGCTCGCCGGAGCGCGCCACCTCGTCGTAGACGTACTTGCCGACCGCGAGGTCGAGGACTCCGAGGCCGAAGGGCGAGAACACCACGGGCCGGTCCTCGCGGAGCGCCACCCGCCCGGCGATCACGTCGTCCAGGGTGCCGGCCAGGAAGTCCCGGTTGCCCGTGAGCTGCTCCGCCAGGTGCGGCGACGTGTCCGCCTTCAGGCAGTGCTCGACGTCGTCGACCACGTTGGTCGAGCCGAGCACGATCTCCGGCGTGAGGTCGCGCAGCGACATGTGCAGCACGAGCGGCTTGTGCCCGAACCAGGTCATGTCCCGTACGTGGGGCTCGCCGGCGACGGTGGCGAAGACCACCAGGTCGCTCGAGCGGATGAGCTGCTCGGGGTTGTCGTGCAGGGTGATGCGTCCCGGGGCGCCCGTCTGTTCGACGTAGCCGCGGAAGCCCTTCGCGCTCTCGGTGGACAGGTCGTGCACGCCGATCTCGTCGAAGTGCCATCCGGTGCCCACCAGGTAGGTGTGGATGTAGCGGGCGATCAGTCCCGTCCCGAAGAATCCGACGCGCTTCGGGCGCCGGTCGGGGCGGCTCAGCCGGTCGGCGGCCAGGGCCGCCATCGCCGCCGTCCTGGTGGCGCTGATGATGGAGCTCTCCAGGCACGCGATGGGGTAGCCGGTGTCGTGGTCGTTGAGGATCAGCACCGCCGAGGCGCGGGGGATGCCCGCCGCCACGTTCTCCGGGAAGCTGGAGATCCACTTCAGGCCGTCCACGCGCACGTCACCGCCGATCGAGGCGGGCAGGGCGATGATCCGGGCCGTGGGACGGTCGGGGAACCGCAGGAAGTACGACGGCGGGTTCACCGAGTCACCGGCGGAGTGCAGCCGGTAGGTGGTCTCCACGAGCTCCGTGATCTGCTTCTCGCGCCCGTGCAGCGCGCGCTGGACCTGGACACCGGGGACCACCGCGAACGGCGGTACGGTGAGCGGCCCGGAGGGCGCGGAACCCTGTGCGGCGGAGCGGTTGCTGGTCATGCGGTGGTCACCTCGACGGTCGGGGAGCAGTCGGCCAGGCGCACCGCGTCGGCCATGCCGACCAGCACTTCACGGGAGCCCTCGTAGGCCTCGCGGCTGTGCGCGGTGCGGATGTTGTCGACGAGCATCAGGTCGCCCGTCTGCCAGGGCTCGCGGGCGGTGTTCGCCTCGTAAACGGTGTTGAGCAGCTGGACGACGTCCGCGCCGATCGGGTCGCCGTTGCCGAAGCGGGTGTTGAACGGCAGGCCCTCGGCGCCGTACATGTCCACGAGGTACTCGTGCACCTCGGGGTCCATCGTCCATTCGTTGAGGAACGCGATCTGGTTGAACCAGCAGCGCCGGCCCGTGACCGGGTGGCGGACCACGGCACTGCGCCGCTGGCGGGTGCGCAGGGCCCCGTCCGGCTGCCACTCGAAGGCGATGGCGTTGGCGCGGCAGTAGTCCTCGACGGCGGAGCGGTCGTCGGTGCCGAAGGCCTCGGCGACGGTCGCCCCGATCTCGTCGTTGTAGCTGCGGGTGAGCAGCCAGCCCTCGCGCTCGAAGCGCTGGACCAGCTCGGACGGCAGCGCCTCGAGCACGGTCGGCGCGTCGGCCACCGCCGTCGCCCCGCCCTTCTCCGGCGCGGTCAGGCAGGCGAACATCATCATGCCGGGGAACTCGAGCCGGTAGCTGAGTTCATGATGCATGCACATCGGCTGGTTGGGCGGCCAGTTGGAGGAGGAGTACAGGCCCTCGGCGTAGGTCCGCCGGGACGCGAAGGCCTCCTTCTCTGCGGTCAGCCGGCCGGCCAGTCGCTTGACCACGCCTGCGGCCTTGTCCGCGTCGGTGAGCCCGAGGCCGCGGATCAGGACCGAGCCGTGCTCGGCGACGACCGCGCGCAGCGCGTCGCGGTGCCCGTCGGCCCAGCCCGCCGGGTCCTGGACGGCCCCGGTGCGCAGGATCGGGGGTGAACCGGGCCGCAGCTCGAGGTCGAGCAGGGACGGAGGGGAAGCTGAGGTCGACAACTGCGTCTCCTCTCGGTTGCCGTTCATGGGGAGGCCAGGAGTTCGGCGGCGCGCAGGACCGCCTGCGCCACCTCGTCCGGGCAGGTGCGGGGGAAGTGGTGACCGCCGCGGGCGAGCTCGTACAGGTCGACGTGCTCGGCCAGCAGCTGCCACTCGCGGTACCGGCGGGAGTGGTCCGCCGTGTACGGGTCGTCGGCGGCGACGACCACGGTGACCGGCGTGGACAGCCGCACCGGCGGTGCGGAGTCCAACGCGTCGGCGAAGTATCGGTGGGCCGCCACGCAGTCGTGGCGGTAGGCGGCGGCCACATGCCCGGCACGGGCCCTGTCCAGCTCGGCGAGCTGGCCGTAACCGCCGTCGCCGCTCAGTTCCGCGGCGATGTCGGCGTCGCTGCGGCCGGTCAGCGCGTCGGCGGCGGCACGCCGTCCGGCGGAGTCGCCGAGCAGCTGCGCGCCGAGGAACACGCGCTGGACCTCCACGCCCCGCTCCCGCAGCCGCCGGGCGGTCTCCACCGCGAGGGCGGTGCCCGAGGAGTGGCCCCACAGCAGGATCCGGGACAGTCCGCGGCCGGCGATCTCCTCGACCACCGCGTCGACCACCTGCGCCAGCGGCGCGAAGTCCTCGTCGCGGGCGGCCGGGTCGTGGCCGGGCAGTTCGACGGCGTAGACCGCACAGCCGGCGGGCCGCAGGGCCGCGGCCAGCGGCCGGAAGTTCACCGCGTTGCCACCGGCGTACGGGAAGCACACCAGGGCGCCGTGCGGCTCGCCGTCCGGCTCCGACAGGGCCTGCAGCAGTCCGGGCCGGCGCGTCGTCCGGCCGTCGACCACCTCGGCGAGGTCGGCGAGGACCGGGTGCGCGGTGACGTCCTTGAGGGAGATCGCGCGGTCCAGCAGGATCGCCAGCCGTACGGCGGACAGGGAGGTGCCGCCGCGGTCGAAGAAGTGGTCCTGGCGCCCGATCCGCTCCTGCGGGACGCCGAGCACCGTCGCCCACGCCCTCGCCAGGCGCAGTTCGGCGGGGGTGCCGGGGGCCTGCAGGTCCGTCCCGGCGGGGTCCCGCTCGGAGGTCTCCTCCGTGGCGAGCGCCGTCAGGGCCTTGCGGTCGATCTTGCTGTTGGCGGTCAGCGGCAGGCTCTCCTTCCAGTGGAAGGCCGCGGGCACCATGTAGGCGGGCAGGGAAGCCGCCAGGTGCTCGCGCAGCACGTCCGCCTCCACGGGCGCGGGGCCCGAGTAGAAGGCGACCAGCTGGCTGCCGTCGTCGCTGACCACGACCGCGCCGTCGCGCACCCCCGGCGCACGGACCAGGGTGTTCTCGATCTCGCCGATCTCGATGCGGAAACCGCGGATCTTGACCTGGTGGTCCTTGCGGCCGAGGAACTCCAGCGTGCCGTCCGGGTGCCAGCGGCCGTAGTCGCCGCCGCGGTACAGCCGCTCACCGGCGTGGTGGGGGTCGGTCAGGTACGCCTGCCGGGTGCGCTCGGGGTCGTTGATGTAGCCGCGGCCCACGCAGACCCCGGAGAAGACGACCAGACCGGGCGCGCCCAGCGGCACCGGGGACAGGTGCTCGTCGACGACGTACACCCGCACGTTGTTGACGGGCCGGCCCAGCGGCACCCAGTCGGTGTCCGGGACCCGGTCCATCACCGCGTGGTTGGTGTCGTCGCTGGTCTCGGTCAGCCCGTAGGCGTTGACCAGCTTCACGCCGGGCCGCACGGCGAACCAGCGCCCGATGAGGTCCTTCTTCAGGGCCTCGCCGGTCACCGACACGCAGCGCAGGTCCGGCAGTTCGCGCGGCTGCCGCTCCAGGGCGGACAGGACGACGTCCAGGTAGGAGGGGACGAGCTGGAGGACGTTCGCCCGGCCCTCGACGACCTTGTCGAGGAAGCGGTCGGCGTCCAGGATCGTCTCCTGCTCCACCAGCAGGGTGCGTCCGCCGACGAGCAGCGCGGAGACCAGCTGCCACAGCGAGATGTCGAAGCACTGCGGGGCGGTCTGCGCCACCACGTGCCCCTCGCCGATGCCGAGGTCGTCGATCTTGGCGTAGAGGTGGTTGAGGAACCCCGCGTGCTCGCACATGGCGCCCTTGGGCTCCCCGGTCGAGCCGGAGGTGAAGTAGATGTACGCCAACTGGTCGCGGGCGACCGCCACGCGGGGGTCCTCGCTCGGGTGGTCCTCGGCGTAGGCGTCCTCGACCGGCAGCCGCTGCACCTCGGGGAGCGCGGACAGCGCCTCGTCCAGCGTGGCGGTGCTGCCGCGCTCGGTCAGCGCCATCCGGCACTCGGCCCGGGCCAGGGTGTTCCTGATCCGCCCGGCCGGGAAGTGCGGCTCGATCGGCAGGTAGGCGCCGCCGGCCTTGAAGACCGCCAGCACGGCCGCCAGCCAGTCCAGGTTCCGCTCGGTGACCACCGCGACCACGCCCTCGCGCTCCAGACCACGCGCCAGGAGGGCATGCGCCAGGCGGTTCGCGCGGGCGTTGAGGTCGCCGTAGGTCCACTGGCGGTCCCCGTGGACGGCCGCGACCGCCTCCGGGTGCGCCCGGACCCGCTCCTCGAACAGCTCGTGCATCCGCCGGTCCGGCAGCTTCCTGCGCGGTCCGGCCATCCCGGTGAGCTGCAGCCGGTTCTCCTCCGCCGACAGCAGGCTCTTGCGGGTGTGCTCGGCGTCCAGGTCGGCGGCGATCCGCGCCAGGGCGGCCACGTGGTAGCCGGCGACGCGGGCCGCGGCGTCCTCGTCCATGACATCGTTGGCGTAGCGCAGCCGCAACGAGAGCCGGCCGTCGCGGTCCGAGGCTCCCACCCAGAGCACGGTGCCGGGGGTGAGCTCGACGCCACCGCCGGACAGGTCGAAGACCGTCTCGAACAGCGGCTCGGCCAGGTCGAGCTCCTTGCGGAGCGCGTCGACGGGGAAGTCCTGGAAGGCCAGCAGCTGCGACTCGGCGCCGTGCGCGTCCAGCAGCAGGGACCGCCACGAGCCGGGACCCGCCGACAGCCGGCACGGCAGCACCGCGCCGCCCGCGGCGACGTAACCGGTCACGACGTCGGTCTCGCCGGCGAGCGCTGCCAGCACCTTGGCGTGCGCGGCCAGCAGCACCGAGCCCACCGGGACGGCGACCTCCTCGGCCACACGGCGCACGGACGCCGTGAGGCCGTCGGGGACCGCCACCACGTGCTCGGCGGCGCCGGTGGCCGGTTCGGGAGTCCAGCGGGGGATCGCGGTGAACCCGCCCTTGAGGAGCACTCCGCGCCAGAACTCCCGTCCGGCCTGCGCTGCCATGTCCATCGACTTGCCTCCACTTGCGGTTTCCACGGGACTACACACCGCTGATCAGCGCGGTGGCGCGATCGCCGCCGCTGTTCGGGGTCTTCGGGTTCTCGGGCATCTCCCGGGCGGGGTTGCCGCCCCACCGGGCGAGCGCGGGGAGCTCCTCGCCCTTCATCACGAAGGAGTCCGGGGCGATCACGGCGCCGTCGCCGACGGTCACCCCGTAGTGGACGAGGGCGCCGACCCCGAGGGTGCAGCCGGCACCCAGCGTGCTGTGGTCGGACTTGAAGGCGCCGTCCTCCTGGGAGTGGCTCTGGATGACCGTGCCCGCGTTGAGGGTGCAGTCGTCGCCGATGGCGGCCAGGGAGCGCTCCGGGAGGAAGAGGCCGTCGTCGAAGACGCGGCGCCCGATCCGCACGCCGAGCAGACGCCAGACGACGTTCTTGAACGGGGTGCCGTTGAGGACGTTCAGGTACTCCGTCGCGGCCGTCACCTTCCAGTAGCGTTCGTGCCGCCAGAAGTCGAGGTCGTAGATCGAGCAGTACAGCGGCCGCAGCCCGCGGAACCTGGTGACGATGCGCTCGCCGAGCACGATGTAGGTGACGGTGACCACCAGGACCACGACGTTCGCGACCGCGACCGCGGCGGCGCCGTACGCGGGGTAGAGGTCGGCGGCGACGGACGCGGTCAGCGCCACCAGGAAGAGCAGCAGCCACTGCAGCAGCAGGTGGAGCACCGCGGTGCCGGTGTTGTGCTTGTTCTTGTCCGACAGCAGGCGGTGGAACGCTTCGCCGTCCTTCAGGTGGTCGAATTTGCTGTCGCGGTCCACCGTGCGGGGAATCTCGAAGCTGGGCGAGCCCAGCAGTCCGACGTTCTCCCGGACGGGCCCCTCGACGGGGACCATGACCTTGGTCGCCAGCAGGCAGTTCTCGCCGGTCCTGCCCTGGGGCGGATAGGCGATGTGGTTGCCCAGGAAATTGTGCGGGCCGATCGCCGTCCGGGTGACGCGGAAAGAGGTGCTGGAGTAGTCCGCATTCATGATGGACAGTCCGTCGGCGACCATGGTCCCGCTGCCGACCTTGCTCAGGTACGGATTCTCGTGCTTCACCTCGGTACCGAAATTCGAGCCGGTCTGTTCCACCGGCGACAGGTCGTACCCGATGGCGCGCAGGTAGTGCACGACGGCGGAACTGTCGCCGAAAAGGACGCGGAAGAACTTCCGGTTGGTGAGGAAGCCGATGGTGCGGTGGATCCCGTAGCGGAACCCGTAGAGCGGGTGGACCGTGTCGGGCTTCACGAGCGGGTGCAGCAGCCGCGGCACGGTGACCGCGACGAGGAGGCCCAGCAGCACCGCCCCGCAGAAGAGGACGAAGGAGGCGGCCAGGGCGTCGGCGTAGAAGGTCCACGTCGTCAGGGCCACCGGGCCCGGCTCCAGCAGGAGGTCCAGGCGCGGGACCACCGTGAGAAGGATCGCCACCCCGCCGACCGCGACCGGGATCCAGGCGGCCAGGAGGATCAGCAACTGACTCAGGCAGTAGGTGACACGGCGGCTCCTGCCGCACTGCACCGGCGCGACCACGCGGTAGTCCGCGGCGCCCGGCTGGGCCGGGGAGCCGTGCCAGCGCTCGCCGGCGGGGACGGCCTGGCCGCTGTGGAGCGAGGAGGCGTGGCCGAGTTGGGCGCCGTCGCCCATGGAGGTGCCGATGTCGAGCACGGTCACCTCGCCGATCAGCACTTCCCTGCCGAGCGTGACCGGACCGGTCTGGATCACCCCCGAGTGCCCCCGGTAGCAGGAGAAGTACGAGTCCTTGCGGATCACCGTGCCGTCGCCGATGGTCAGCAGGTCGGCGCAGACCGGGACGTGCTTGGAGAAGATGGCCACCCCGCGGCCTATTCGCGCGCCCAGCGCCCGCAGGTACAGCACGTACAGCGGTGAACCGACGAACAACACCATGGGGTTCGACCGGATCAGGGTCCGCACGCACCAGAACCGGAAGTACGCCAGGCTCCAGATGCGGATCTCCTGCGGCTTCCACCGTCCGACCAGGAGCCACTTGCCCGCGACCGGCAGGACGCAGACGCCCGCGAAGGCCGCGCCGCCGAACTCCACGGACCGCAGATAGGTGTCGAAGGGGCTCGTGCCGGCGGATATCCACTCCGCCCCGCGCGTCACGACGAACGCGGCGAGGTACGAGTAGCCCAGGAAGAACAGTGCCTGCAGCACGCCGCAGAACACGTAGCGCGGCGTGCCCTTCGCCGCCGTCACCTGGATCGGCTCCGGGAGCGGCACGTCGGCGAGGGCCTGGGTGGCGGGGGTCAGGGCGCCGACCGGCGGGGCGTCCGCCAGGGCCGTCGCGAGACTTCTGATCGTCGGGTACCGGTAGATGTCCTTCATCGACACGGACGGCAGGTCCTGGTGCTTCCGCACCCGGGCGCAGAAATGTGCCATCACCAGGGAGTCGGCACCCATTTCCGTGAAGAAATGGCTGTCGACGGACACCCGGTCCGTGTGCACGATGCCCGCCAGGATGTCGGCGAGGATCCTTTCCGTGCCGTCGGCCGGGGCGGTGTAGGGGCGCCCGGTGGTTGAAGATTCATCGGGATCCGAAGCGGGATCCGACGCCAGGACCTCTGCAGATTTTTCCACGATGTGAGCTCCTTGAGGAAAAGTCGACCACGGGCGGCCGGTAAAGCCGGTACCCGGTGTCCCTCTTGCCCCGGCTATGGGCCGGAGCGAGTAATCCGGAAGCCATGCGGTCGTGAGCTCTTCTCTCGCCATACAACCATATGTCGCTCCTCGTAGTCTCCGCCGTCCTCGTTCGGACTGCCACTCGAAGATGATCGAAGTGGTATGTCGCGGCCCTGGACTGCGCAAATGCTCGGGAAGTCGCGATGAATCGACGAGTACCGTTCCCGAAAGGCGGAAAAACCACCGATTCGCAAGGTTGCGGGAAAGCCGCGGAGATGCGATAAGCGCTACCGAGAGTGGTCGTCCCGGTCAAGAGAGTTAAAAGGCGACGGCTGTGTGCTGAGGCCTCGTCATATGGCTGAGCCCGCCCGCGCACAGGCTGCGCGGGCGGGCTCGGGGGTCGCGGGGGTCACGGGCAGACGTACGAGAAACCCGTCGTGACGGCGCGGTGGCCGGGTGTGATGATGCGCAGTTCGGCCTCCGCCCGGTACGTGCCGTGACCGCGGAAGGTCCACAGCAGGTGCAGCCGTGCCTCGTGGCGGCCGCGGGGCACCTCTTCGTACAGCACGTCGGAGGAGGTGCCGTCGTTGCGTAGCCATCGGTAACTGATCGTGCCCGGGCGCCCGTTGGTCGTGACGACGGCGACGAGGTCGACGGTCGTGTCGCACGCGGGTGCCGACGGGGACGGGGTCACCGTCACCCGCTTCACCTCGAGGCCCGGACCGAAGCGCTGCCAGGCCAGGAAGACGAGCACCGCCACCAGCACCGCACCGGCCAGTACGTACCGCCGCGGCCACCTGCGACGATGCGGTCCGGGCGGCGGAAGCGGGGTGATCCGGCCCCGCCACACCTCGGCGGCGACGTTGGCCCGGGCCGCCGCGGCGGGTGTGACGCCGGGCCCGAACCGCATGACCTCGCCCTCGACCCGGTCCGGCAGGACGACGGTGGGGCCGGCCTTCACCGTCGGTACCGCCGCCTCGGCGCTGACCACGGGCTCGAGCCGGGCCGTCGGCAGTGCCGACGGCGCCCAGTGCTCGGCGAGGACGGTCGCGCTGTACTCGGGATCGGCGTCCTGCGGCGCCGTGCTGTGCGGCCTCGCGTCCTGGGGGGTCGCGTCGTTCGGCGCCGCGTCCGTGAGGCCGAGACGGAAGGTGCGCTCGGTGTCCTCCTCGGGTGGGAGGTCGCGTGACCCGTTCACGTGATCACGCAACCACGGGTGAGGATCTGCTGGAACGACTGCCCGTTGGCCGCCGTCGGGTCGGTGGTGGCGGCCGCGCCGAACCAACAGCCGCTGCCCCGCGGGAACGTGTGGTCGGCGGTGAAGGAGTACGAGGTGGAACCGCTGCGGGTGAAGGTCTGTGCGCCGTCGGCGGTGCCGGGCTCTCCCTTCGCGTCGCTCGTGTACCAGGTCACCGTGACGGTCACGGGGCGTGCATCACTGGTGCGCAGCCGGATCGTGGCCGAGGCACTGAATACACCCGTCTGGGCGAGCGAGGTGACCGAGACGTCGCTCACGCTCACCGGGGGTGTCGTCGATGCCGAGGGCGACACCGTCGGCGTCGCCGTCACGGACGCGGAAGCCGTGGCCGAGGCCGTCGTGGTCGGCGTCGGTGCGGCCGGCGTGGTGACGGCGGTCGCCCCGGTGGAGGCCGGGGCGCTCTCCGGCGTGGAGGGCGACGGGCTCGGGGAGCCGGGCGAGGGACTGCCCGGCGGAGCCGTCGTCCCCGGCGCTTCGGAGGTGCCGCGTGGGGTCGCTCTCGTCGTTTCCCCTGTCCAGTTGGCGGTCGTCTGGTGCGGGCCCTCACCCGAGGCCACCGCGGCGAAGGTCAGCAGCCCGGCGATGACCACACCGCCCACCGCGGCGAGCATGCCCTGACGTGTCAGGCGCCGTGCGCCGCCGCCGACCATGGTCGTGGCCAGGTGGACCGTCCCCGGCCCGGGTCCCGCCGACGGGAAGAGCAGCGGCAACAGCACCGCGAGCGCGGCGAGCCTGCGCTGCCCTCGCTCCTCCCAGTCGTTCCCGTAGGCCGCTCCCGCGATCACCTCCAGTTCCGCCACGAACGCCTCGGCGTCCGCCGGACGCAGCGCCGGGTCCTTCGCCATCCCGCGCAGGATCAGCTCACGCACCGGCTCCGGTGCCTGCCCGACCGGTACCGGCGCTTCGATGTGCTGAACGGCCAGCTCGGCGAAGTTCTCACCCTGGAACGGCTTGCGGCCGGTCAGGCACTCGTAGAACGTCGCGGTCGCCGCGTACACGTCGGTCGCGGGCGATGCCGGGCGCCCGTTCCACTGCTCGGGGGCCATGTAGGCGGGCGTTCCCGCCACGGCCCCCTTGGTTCCGCTGCGCAGGGCGATGCCGAAGTCAACCAGCTTCGACGATCCGTCCGCCGCGACCAGGACGTTCTCCGGTTTGTAGTCGCGGTGCACCACACCGGTGCGGTGGGCGGCGGCGAGGCCGAGCAGCGACCCCTTGAGCACCACCAGGGCTGCTTCGGGCCCGGTGGCTCCTTCCTGGCGGAGTAACGCCCTCAGCGCCAAGCCGTCGACCAGCTCCATGACGATGGCCGCCCCTGCGGGACCCTCCACGTACTCGTACAGACTGGCGACATATGGGGTGTGGAGACCTCCCAGCAGCTGTGCCTCGGCTCGGAACTCCTGCAGGAACTCCGGGTCGCCCCGCAGTTCGTCGCTCAGGTACTTGATCGCGACAGGCGTTGACGTGGCGTCATGGGACGCGAGCACCACGCGACCGCAGCCGCCCGAGCCCAGTTCTCTGGCCTCGGTGTACCCCGGAGCCCTCCAGCCGCTCATTCACTTGTCCCCCCTGCATGTGGCGCGGTGCCGGCGACCGCGTCGACTTTTCCTCAACAGACACGATTCCTCGGCGACCGGTTCCCGGGGAACCCCCCACCCGGCTGAACACCCCCCGCCGACCGTCCGTACTACGAGGGGACGTGCGTTCCGATCCACCGAACGGCAACAGGAAGGCGGCCGGCATGGCCCCATCGCGCCACGTGCTCAGCTCCGTCGTCGCAGGCACGGCCGCGTTGCTGCCGCTGGCCCTGGCGGGACCGGCGGCCGCCCACGGCGCGCCGGTGTCCCCGGTGAGCCGCGCCGCGGCGTGCGCGTCCGGAAGCGGACAGTACGTGGGGACGGCCGCCTGCCGGGCCGCCGCGGCCGCCAACGGCGGGAGCCGGCCCTTCGCGGACTGGGACAACCTCCGCGTCGCCGGGGTCGCGGGCCGCGACCGCCAGGTGATCCCGGACGGGAAGCTGTGCAGCGGCGGGCTGGCCGCCTTCCGTGGCCTCGACCTGCCGCGCTCCGACTGGCCGGCCACCCGGCTGACGCCGGGCGCCGCCTTCACCATGGCGTACGGAACGACCATCCCGCACCAGGGCACGTTCCGGCTGTACCTCACGAAGGAGGGCTACGACCCGACCCGGCCGCTGACCTGGTCGTCGCTGGCGAGCGACCCCTTCGTGAAGGTCACCGACCCGCCCGTGTCCGGCGGCGCCTACCGCATCAGCGGGCGGCTGCCCTCGAACCGCACCGGGCACCACGTCCTCTTCACGATCTGGCAGAACTTCTCGACACCCGACACGTATTACTCGTGCTCCGACGTCGTCTTCCCGGCTGCCGCGGCCAAGGCACCGGCCAAGCCCGCGAAGCCGGCGAAGCCCTCGCCGGCTTCGGCCTCCGCGACGCCCGAAGCCGCGGCGTCAAAGGGCACGGCGTCCCCCTCCGCCATTCGGACGGCCGGATCCCCCGCGGCCGCCCAGGCCTCTCCGCGGGACGCCGTGCGTACCCCGGCCACCCAGCCCGTGGCCGCCGAGAGCGAGGGACCGGGGCGCACCCTGCTGGCCCTCGGCAGCGCCACCCTGCTTGGCGGCATGGCCGCGATCGCCCTGCTGTTCCGGCTGCGCCGCTCACCGGGCACCCGGGGCCGTTAGGTCCTGTCGTCCAAGCCCCGCCGGACAACCGACTACCGCAACGGTTCGCTCAGTTCGATGGAGCGCAGGGCGGCCGCCAGGGCTGGTCCGTCGCCGACGTCGAGGGCGGTGTCGGTCAGTTTGATGACGTGTTCGTCGCCGTGCTCCAGGGCCCGTTCGAAGACCTCCTCGGACGTGAAGGTGCCGGGCGGGGTGTACGCGACCGGCGCGTCCGGCGCGTACATCGCGGTCACCGCGGCGGAGGCCGTCCAGGCGGCCCGCAGGCTCGGCACCCACAGGGCGCGCGGGAGCGCGGGCAGGGTGCGCAGGACGGCGTTGGGGGCAGTGGCCGCGTGGACCAGCATCGTCTCCTCGCCGTGGCCGTGGGTGGCGTACCGGTGGGTGGCCGCCCGCACCAGTTCGGTGAGGCGGGTTCGGGCCTCGTCCGGGTCCGTGACCGCCGCCGCCCACACCGGCAGGCCCGTGACGCGGCCGAGCCGGGCCGGGAAGCCGCCGTCTCGTACGGCGAGGGGCACGACCGCGTCGAGGGCGGCGGCCGCGCTGCCCGCGCCGGGCAGGGGTGCGAGGTCCGCGACGGCGTGGTGGCGGGCGGCCCAGTAGCCGAGGCCGTGGGCGAGTTCGGCCAGACGGGGTCCGGTGCTCTCGCCGGCCAGCAGGGTGCGTACGGCGTGGCCCACCCGGATCACCGGGTGCGTCGAGCCGCCGTACAAGCCGGGCAGGAGTCGGGGCCACCACAGCGTGAGCACCTCGCGCCAGGGATGCTCGGCGATCTCGCGCCCGAAGTAGCCGATCCAGTCGCCGGCCCGGCGCGGATCGCCGAGCGCGGCACGCCAGTTGCCGGCCGTGACCGGCTCGGTGCCGGACGGGAACTCCTCGAGCTTGCGCGCGTAGAGGTCGAGCCAGCGGTGCACCGAACGGGCCTGTCCGTGGGCGGCGAGGGCCTCGACGGCCATCGGCGCGTGGTTGGTGAGTCGTCCGAGGCGTTCGGGCCCCGATCTGTGCAGTCGCTGGAGCGCCTCGTCCAGGGTCCCTGTCGTATCCATGGCCAGGACATTAGGCGGGGGGCCGCGGCGGCGTAACCGGCCGCAGGCGTAGGACCCGGCCTAGGTCGCGCGGCCCTTCGGATCCCTTCGGAGCCGTTCGGATCCCTTCGGCCCGGGTTCAGGCGCGCCCGAAGGAATCCGCCAGGGAGTCGATCCGGGCGGTCAGGAGCGCGGCGCCGCTGTGGCCCATGCCCTCGAGCTGGCCGGCCGTCTCCAGGCCGACGGCGCCGTGCAGGTGGGACCACGCGAGCACGGCGCCCGTCAGCGGCACACCGGGGGCCGCCGCGGCGCGCTCCCCGGTGTGGGTGGTCACCCAGGCGGCGACGGCGTCGTCGCGGCGTGCCCAGCTGTCCGTCTCCTCGACGACGGGGAGGACGGCCGCGGTGGGGGAGGCCGTGGCGAAGACCTCCAGGAAGGGTCCCAGGGCCGCCCTGGCGCGCTCCACGGTGTCGGCCGGGGCGGTGCAGCCGGGGACGGGCGTGCCCTGGACCAGCAGGTAGCGGTGGGGCCTGCGGACCGCCCACGCGCGGTACGCCTCGGCCAGCGCGCACACCGAGCCGCAGGTCATGGACTCCTCGGCCTTCGAGCGGGCCTTCGGCACGGGGCCGGCACCGCTCGGCGAGGCGCTCGACGCCACCGTCGCCTGGTACCGCGGGCTGCTCGCGGGCACGTGGCGGCGCCGCCTTACCGGCGCCGGGCCCTCGCCCTACGGGGCCGGTACGAGCCCGTCGGCGACGAGGCCGGCCAGGACGGCCTCCCCGAGCGCGTGCACCGCGGACTGCGGGCGCACCATCACGGTGAACTCCTTGACCAGGCCCGCCTCGTCGACCTGCAGCAGGTCGATGCCGTGGATGCTCTTGCCGCCCACGGTGGCACGGAACACCAGCACCGTCGACGGTGCCTCGGTGCCGTCGGCGCTCGTCTCGACCGTGCCGTCGAGGGTCCCCACGTAGTGGAAGTCCTCGAAGGTGCGCAGCAGGACGCCGAAGAGCCCCAGCACCATGGGCTTGCCCTCGAACGGGGTGAACTTCACCGGGCTGTAGAGGCGGATGTCGTCGTGGAACAGTTCGTCCAGCGCGCTGAGATCGCGGCGCTCGACGGCGGACCGGAAGCGGTCGGCGGCTGTCATGGCTCCTCCTGGTCGTCCGGCTCCGGACGTCGACACTCAGAAAATTGATTACTCAGTTTCTTGAGTATCATGAGGAGCGGTCACACGGAAGAGCACGGCACGGCGGGACAGACGTGACGACGGACGGAAGGGGAGCCGGGATGGCCCTGCGGCACGCGGTCCTGGCCGCACTCCTGGACGGGGAACTCAGCGGCTACGAGCTGACGAAGGCGTTCGACATCGGGGTGGCGAACTTCTGGCACGCCCTGCCGCAGCAGCTCTACGCCGAACTGACCAGGCTCGAGAAGGAGGGGCTGATCGCGGGCCGTGAGGTCGTGCAGGACAGCCGGCCCAACAAGCGCCTCTTCCACGTCACCGAGGGCGGGGTCGCCGAGCTGGAACGGTTCGCGGCGGCGGTCGGCAAACCCTCCTTCATCCGCGACGACCTGCTCGTGGCGGTGCAGGCCGCGGACGTGGTCGACGCCGGGGAGCTGATCGCCCGGCTCGGCGAGCGGGCCGCCTTCGCCGACGCCAAGATCGAACTGTTCGAACGGCTCCTCGCGCGGATGCGCGGCGGCCGCACCGAGGAGGAGTTCCTCGGTCGCGGCCGCCGCGTCGGCCCCTACCTCACCTGCCTGCGGGGCCTGGCCTTCGAGGAGGGCAACCGGGACTGGTGCCGGCGGGCCGCCGAAGTCCTGCGGCAGCGGGCTCGCGTCGCCGAGGAACGCTGACGGCCCGCGACGCCCGGCCTCATCCCGTCCGCAGGGCGGCCGTCAGCCACGCCACCGCCGGGGCCAGCGCGGGCGGCGCCTCCTGCCCGCCCACCCGCGCCAGCAACTGCCAGTAGCGCTCGTAACGGGAGTCGTGGGAGATCTCCAGCCGCTCGGCCAGCCATCCCCGGAACTGCGGGCCGTCCGCCCGGCCGGACAACTCCGCGTACGCGCGGACGAGTTCCTCCACGACAGGACGGGCCGCCGGTGATGCCGGGCCGATGCCCGCCGCCACGGCGCCGCCCGCGCGCTCCCGCAGCAACTCGGCCGTCCGGCGGGCCGCCGCCGGGTCCGGCTGACCGCCCTTCGCGAGGGCGCGGCTCTGGTCGGCGACGGCGCGGCGGACGCCGGCCCTGAAGTCCTCGTCCTGGATCAGCTCGGCCAACTCCACCCAGGCGCTCACCTGCTCCGGCGAGGCCTCGTCGGGGAGTTCGGGCATCGCGGCGCGCATCATGGCCGGGAAACCGGGGTCGACGTCGATGCCGCTCACGACGTCGTCGACGAACTCGTCGACGAGGCGGCGGCGTTCACGGTCCGAGAGGGTGGCGAGTCGGTGCATCAGTTCCGTCTCCTGTGGTGAGGCCCCGCGCCCCGCGACCGTCCGCAGCACCGCCTGGCGGACCCGCAGGGTGCGGATCTGCACCTCCAGCGCCTCGGCGTGGGCAGCGGCGACCTCGGCGACGGTGACCTTCCTGTCCAGGATGGAGTGGACGGCCGCGAGGTCGATGCCGAGGTCGCGCAGCGTGCGCACGAGGGCCAGACGGTCCAGCGCGGCCCGGTCGTAGAGCCGGTAGCCGGCGGGTGTCCGATCGGTCGGCGGCACCACTCCGGTGTCCGACCAGTACCGGATGGTCTTCACGGTCAGACCGGTTAGCCGGGCCAGGTCACCGATGGTGTGGAGGGTGTCGTCGTCCATGTCCGCCATCCTGGGGTCTCCCGCCGCGGGAGACTCAAGCATGCGCCCCGGGCGGCGCCGCGCCTCACCAGGCGCGGGCCTCGCGCAGCAGCAGGTCGCGGACGAGGCCGAGGTGCGGGTGGTGGTCGGCGCCCGGGCGCTGGACGAGGTAGGCGGTGTTGATGGGCGGGTCGTCGGGGTCGAGCAGCGGGACCACGGTGCCGTCCGCCAGGGCCGCCGCGCACAGGTAGCGGGGGAGGACGGTGAAGCCCGCGCCCGCGGCGACGGTGGCGAGCACGCCGCGCAGGTCCGGGACGGTCACGGCGGCGTGGCCGGTGAGACGGAGGCCGAACACATGGCGCCAGTAGCGGCGCGCGATCGGCAGGTCCTCGGCGTACGAGACGAGCGGGACGCCGCTCAGCGCGCCGGGCCCGCCGGAGGCCACGTCCAGCCGGGCGGCCCGGGACGGGGCGGCCACCAGCACGAACTCCTCGTCCATCAGGGGCACGGCGCTGAGCAGGCGCCCGCGCGGGCGGTGCGTGGAGATCACCAGGTCGTGCTGCCCGGCCCGCAGCGACTCCAGCAGGACGTCGGTGAGCCCGGTGCCGATCCGCAGCCGTACGCCGCGCTCGACGAGCGGTGCGAGCGCGGGCAGCGCGCGCTCGCACAGCAGCTCCGCGGGGCCGCCGAGGCGGACCGGCTCGGCGGGCAGGTCCGCGTCGCCGTGCCCGCGGCCGGCGACGGCGGCCAGCGCGTCGAGCGGCTCGGCCACCCGTCCGGCGAGCTCGTCGGCGAAGGGCGTGGCGGCGACGCCACGTGGCAGCCGCTCGAAGAGCTCTCGGTCCAGTTGGCCTTCGAGCGTACGGATCTGGGTCGTCACCGTCGGCTGGGAGAGCCCCAGGAGCCGCGCGGCCGCGGTGAAGGAACCGGCGCGGTGCACCGCCAGGAAGGTGCGCAGCAGCGCAAGGTCCAGCGACCCCCCTCCCGGGCCCCCGCCCCCGTGCCCCGGGCGTATTCCCGGCGACCCATTGGAAACCGTATGGCTCATGATGGCGATCCTATTGGATGCCAATGGGAGGTCCGCCCTACCGTCGAGCCGTCCGGCCCGCTCCGACGCGGTCCGGTGGCAACCGAGCACACCAAGGAGACCTGACATGGCGAAGATCCTGTTCGTCCTGACCGGCGCCTCGTCCTGGACGCTGTCCGACGGCACCGAGCACCCCACCGGCTTCTGGGCCGAGGAGGCCGCGACCCCGTACCGGATCCTCACCGCCGCGGGCCACGAGGTCGTGGTGGCCACCCCGGGCGGCGTCGTGCCGGCCGTGGACCGGGGGAGCCTGGCCGCCGAGTTCAACGGCGGGGAGGAGGGTGCCCGGGCCCTCGCCGGGGAACTGGAGGCGATGACGGTGCTGCGGCGCCCGATCAAGCTGGAGGAGGCGGACCTCGACGACTACGCCGCCGTGTTCTACCCCGGCGGGCACGGGCCGATGGAGGACCTCGCCGTCGACCCGGTCTCCGGCCGCCTGCTGACCGCCGCGCTCGACTCGGGCAAGCCGCTCGGCGTCGTCTGCCACGGTCCCGCGGCCCTGCTCGCCGCCGAACGCGCTGACGGCGGCTGGCCGTTCGCGGGCTACCGGCTGACCGGCTTCACCAACGCCGAGGAGACCCAGGGAGGGCTCGCCGGCCGTGCCCCCTGGCTCCTGCAGGACCGTCTGGTCGCCCTCGGCGCGGACTTCCAGGAAGGCGAGCCGTGGACGCCCCACGTGGTGACCGACCGCAACCTGATTACCGGTCAGAACCCGGCCTCCTCCGGCCCGCTGGCCGAGCGCCTGCTCGCCACGCTGGCCTGAGGCTGGACCGGCCCGCCCGGCGCCCCCGAGGATGGGCTGCCATGAGGGTGAACAGCGTGGCCGCCACCGAGGCCCTGGCACGCCTGGCGCACGAGGGCCAGACCGACCGCATCGGCGTGCCCTACATCGAGCACGTCCGGGCGGTCGCGGCGGGCCTCGCCGCCTTCGGGCCGGACCTGCAGATGGCCGCACTCCTGCACGACGCCATCGAGGACACCCCCTGGACCGCCGGCCGGCTGCGCGCCGCCGGCGTCCCGGAGCGGGTCGTCGGCATCGTCGAGCAGGTCACCAACCAGCCGGGCGTGCCCTACGAGGACGAACTGCGCCGGATCGCCGCCAACCGGGACGCGGCCCTGGTGAAGATCGCCGACAACGCCCACAACAGCCACCCGGACCGGGCCGCGCGCCTCGACGAGGCGCAGCGGCTGCGGCTGGCCGCCAAGTACCGGGGGGCCCGGGCGATCCTGTGGCCGGCGGTGCCCCGCGAGGACGTGGCCACGATCCTCGCGGTCGTCAACCCGGCCTTGCTGCCGGATCTTCCGCCGGCCTGCTGATCGCGGTGACCACCCGCTGCAGGCTGGCCAGCCAGATCGCGGCGTCGACGGCGTAGTACAGCAGCGGGTCCGGTGCCCGGCCGCCCGAGGCGGCGCAGACGTCCGCGATGACCGTGCGGTCCGTCGGCACGCTCCGTCGCGGGGACTCGGCGGGCGCCGGACGCATCGTGCCCGAGCGCAGGTCGTACGTCAGCGGCAGTGTGGTCAGCCGCAGATGGTGGGCCGCGTCGCGCAGGTGCGCGGCGCTGAGCGGCCACGCGGCCAGCGCGCCCGGCGGGCAGTGGTCGACGAGGGTCTGCCCCATGGTGAGGACCCGGTTCCCGGCCAGCATGATCGCCTGGAAGTCCGTCGGCAGCGCGGGTCCCGCACCGGGGGCGTCGCGTTCGGTGGCGAACTGCGCGTAGCTGGCCTCCGCGATCAGCTGGGCGAGCCGGGCCCTGGACAGCGCGTCGCCCACCGTCCCGGTCCCGGTGATGCACTCGGTGATCCGGGTGACCGCCAGGGTGCCCTGGTCCAGCAGCCGCGAACAGGCCCGCCCCAGCTCGCCCGTGCCGCCCCGCGGCCAGGCCAGCAGCCCGACGACGATGCCGGTCAGCGCACCCGTCACCACGTCCGCGATCCGGAACGCGGCGAGTTCAGGACCCGAGGGGGCGATCTGTGTGAAGGCCGAGGCCACCGCGACCGTGAAGAACGCCTGGCCCCAGCCGAGACCGAGCACCGGCCCCGCCGTGAACGCGAGGAAGAACACGGGCGCCATCATGACCGCGTACACCGGCGTGTGGTCGCCCACGAGCAACAGCAGCAGCGCGGCCACCCCGGCCCCCACCAGCGTGCCGCGCACCGCGGGGACCACGGTCGTACGGGTGCCGGCGGCGCTGGTGCGCATCACCGTCAGCGTGGTCAGGAGCGCCCAGAAGCCGTGCGACAGGTCGAGCCCGCCCGCGATCAGGCGCGCCGCGGCGAGGGCCAGTGCGATGCGCACGGCGTTCTGGAAGTAGACCGAGCGCGGCGTGAGATGGGCCCGCATCCGGTGCCCGTACAGGGCGACGGGCGACTGCCCCGCGTACCAGAACGGCCCCAGCCGCTCCTCGGGCCGTGTCGTGTCGGGCGGCACCGGCGAGCCGAGCGCGATCCGCACGGAGGTGACCAGGAAGGCCGCGGTGTACGCGATGTCGAGCGCGATCGCCCCGTCCCGCACCGTCGAGGCGGAGGTCCCCCCGGACACCGGCCGGCGGGCCCGGTGCTCCTCGAAGGCCGCCGCGGCGGCCGCGCACGGGGCGACCAGGGGCGCCGGGGCCTCGCCCTTCAGCGCCCGGGCGGCACTGTGGCAGGCGGTGGCCGAGGCCAGCAGCATCCGCGACCGGGCGGGGTCGGGGGCCGGTGTGCGCTCCGCCGCGTCCTCGGCCAACTGCCCGGTCTGCGCCAGCAGGTGCCGCAGGTACGCGGCCCCCTGGCACAGGGCCCGGTCGCGTGCCCCCGCAGACGCCGGGCGCTCGTCCTTCGGCACGTGGCTCATGCGCAGCTGCTGCGCCGTCCCCAGCAGGCTTTCCAGCCGCTCGGTCACCACCGGCGGCTCGAGCGCCAGTGACCGCAGGGCCTTCGCCGCGGTCTCGCACGCGTGGGCGAGCCGGTCCTGGTAGCGGCCCGGTGACGGATCCGGCCACACCCACACCTCGGCGGCGGCCATCAGCAGCACGCCGACCACCAGACCGCACAGGCGCAGGCCCAGCGACTCCGGCTGGTACGGGGGGAAGCACGGCAGGATGTAGAACAGCTGCAGCCCGTTGGCGAGCCCCACCAGCTTGGGCCCGCCCACCCCCGCGTACGACACCGCGAACCCGACCCCGAGCATCCCCAGCGCCGCCGTCCAGTCGCTGACGGCCAGTGCCGTGCCCAGGGCGATGAGCAGCGCGGCCACCGGCAGCGCGGCCACCAGCGTGCGGGCGCGCTCGACCGGCGTACCGGGCACGTAGGACAGGCCACCGGAGGCCACGGCGCCGAAGAGGGCGTAGATCGCGACGACCGGCTGGCCGAAGCCGTAGCGCGCGACGTAGAAGCTCAGGCACGCCACGAGGGTCACCCGCACCGAACGGCGCACCGCGCGGAGGCCCGAATCACGGGCCCGCAGCCACTCCCGCGCACCGCGACCGGGCACCCGCGGCCTCCTCGTTCCTCAGGTCCACGACACGCCGGACCCCTTCAGATCACGGTAGGCGGGGCAGGACCGCCCGGCCACCGCGCGGTCCTGCCCCGCCCGCGCCTCACAGGCGCACGGTGACCAGCGCGATGTCGTCGGCCGCGCCTCCGGTGACGCCGAGCCGGGCCAGCAGGGCGTCCGCGAGCCGCTCGGCGCCGAGCCCGGGGGTATCGGCGAGCGCGGAGGTCAGCCGGGCCAGGCCCGTGTAGATGTCCTCCCTGCGGCGCTCGATCAGGCCGTCGGTGTAGAGCACCAGCGTGTCCCCCGGGCGGTACGTCAAGGCCGCCTGCGGCCGGGCGACGTGGGCGGGGCGGGCACCCAGGGGCGGGTCGGTGGCCTGGTCCAGCAGTTCGCAGGTGCCGTCGCCGTGGAGCAGCACGGGCGGCGGATGCCCGGCGCTGCTGTAGCTGATCGTGCGCCGCTCCTTGTCGATCAGCGCGCTGACGACGGTGGTGGCCACGGCACCTTCGACGCAGCGGGCGTAGAGGCCGACGACCTCCAGGGCCTTGGCGGGACCGTCGACGGTGCGCATGGCCGCGCTCAGCGCGCTGCGCAGCATCCCCATGACGCTGGCGGCCTCCAGGCCGTGGCCCACGACGTCGCCGACCGCCACCGCGTAGCGGTTCGGCGAGAGGTTGACCACGTCGTACCAGTCGCCGCACACGTTGAGCGAGCCCGCGGCCGGCAGGTAGCGCACCGCGATATCCTCGTGCTGGTGCAGGTCCGGCGAGTGGAGCATGGCCTCCTGCAACGTGAGGGCGACCTGCCGTTCGCGGGCGTGGGCCTCGCGCAGCTGGTCGTTGAGGCGCTGCAGCTCCCGGGCCCGCGCGTACAGCTCGGCCTCCATCGCCTGCTCCCGCTCGCTCAGCTCCGAGCCCTGCAGCCCGTGCCGGTGGCGGCGGGCCTGGACGAACGAGGTCACGTCCTCCACCCGGTGGATGATCCATGCGACGGTGCCGTCCGGCCCGAGGACAGGGGTGTTGATCGGGCTCCACCAGCGCTCCTCGAACCTCCCGGGATCGTCCATCACCGGGATGTCGTACTTCTGCAGCGCCATCGTGTCGGGCTCGCGGCAGGTCAGGGCCCGCTGCAGGGAGGCGCTGAGGTTGCGCACCCCGTCGGCCAGCGGGTCGTCCGGGTTGTCGGGGAACGCGTCGAAGATGTACTGGCCGATCAGGTCGTCCCGGGTGCGTTTGGTCGCCGCCAGGTACGCCTGGTTGACGCCCACGATCACCAGCGCCGCGTCCAGTACCAGGTACGGGCTCGGGGTCGCCGCGAACAGCGCCGCGTAGTCGATCTGCGGTGTCGCCACGGCGTGCTCGTCGTCCCCCGTGTCCGGCAGGGCCACGCAACCAATCTATAAGGCGTTCGGCCGCCTCACCTGTCGCGAAGGCGCCGCCAGGCGGGCCCGCCCGGCGGCGCCTTCAGCCCGAGGCGAGCGACGTACGGGACTCCAGGTCGCGGCGCGTGGCGTCGCCGTACTCACCGCTCTCGTCGCCGCGGACGCCGTACCAGACCTGGAAACGGGCGACGGCCGCGGCGAGGCGCCCGTCGAAGCGGCCGTCGACGGCACCGTCCGCGTAGACGTCCGGGATCCGCAGCAGCCGGGCCTGGAGCTCGCTGACGGCCGGTCCGGTGTCGCCCTGCCGGAGCACCCCGCCGATCGCGCCCGCACCGGGCGAGCCGGGTGCGGCGGGGGAGGCGGGGGCGGCGCCCTGCGGGGTACCGGGGTGGAGGACGCCGGGGGAGAACAGGGCGAGGGCGAGGGCGAGCGCGAATCCGGCGGCGCCGCCGGTGCCGGTGAGCAGCGCGACGCGCAGCGCGCGCCGGGTGGCGGGGGAGCGCCGGGGCGGTGCCGTCCTGGTCCCGGCCCGGGGATCCGCGGCCCGGGGGTCCGCGGCCTGAGGCGCGGCCCGTCGCGGAGGCGGTCCGGTGCGGGGCAGCGCCTGGGTGTCAGGGCCGCCCTCCCGGGGCGGGGCGGCACCGCCGGCGGGGCGGAAGAGGCCGAGGGACTCCTCCCACGGCTCGTCCGGCCCTCCGGGCGTCTCCCGCGCGGTGATGATGCGCGTCGGCTCGATCATGCGGCGCCGCGGCGGTCCTCCGCCGGACGGGTTCGGCACAGCGGTCCCCCTGTTCTCCCCCCCCCCGTCATTCGTACTGGGCCGGCCACGCTAGGACCCGCGGGTGGGCCGAAGGCCCGGAATCGCCGAACGCGCCGCGCCCCGGGCTCCGTTGGGGTATGCGCGGTCACCGCCGACGGCGCCGCGAAGGAACCCTGACGACCTTGTGCCGGCCGGTCGCCTATCGTCGTGGCTGCGGAGACCGCTCCGCGGGTGACGGCACGAGTGGAGGACGACTGTGCGCTACCGGGACCTGGGACGCAGCGGGCTGCGGGTGTCGGAGATCGACTACGGAGCCTGGGGGATCGGCGAGTCCGCGTGGGTGGGCGCGACCGAGGACGAGTCGCTGCGCGCCCTGAACCGGGCCGTCGACCTCGGGGTGAACCTCATCGACACCGCCCGCGGCTACGGCGAGAGCGAGCGCATCGTCGGACGGGTCGTCCGCGACCGCGCCCGGGCCGGTGACGAGATCCTCGTGGCCACCAAGGTGCCGCCGAAGAACCGCCTGTGGCCCGCCCCCGACGGCGTGGACCCGGCGGAGGCGTTCCCCGGCGACCACATCCGCGAGAGCCTCGAGACCAGCCTGCGGGCCGCCGGGCTCGACCACTTCGACGTGCTCCAGTTCCACGTCTGGAGCGACGAGTGGGTCGGCCGCGGGGACTGGGCGGAGACCGTCGCCGACCTGAAGAAGGAGGGCAAGATCCGGCTCTTCGGGGTGTCGGTCAACGACCACGAGCCGGACAACGCCCTCGCCCTGGTCCGCAGCGGGCTCGTGGACACGGTGCAGGTGGTCTACAACGTCTTCGACCAGGCACCGGCGGACGCGCTGCTCCCCGCCTGCCAGGAGCAGGGCGTCGGCGTCATCGTCCGGGTGGCCCTCGACGAGGGCGGCCTGACCGGCCGGATCACCGCCGGAACCACCTTCCCCGAAGGGGACTTCCGCAACCGCTACTTCCGTGACGACCGCCCCGCGCAGGTGGAGCGCCGCGTGGACGCCATTGTCGCCGACCTCGGCATCGACCCCGACGACATCGCGGAGACCGCCCTGCGGTTCGTGCTGAGCGCCCCCGCGGTCTCCACCGTCATCCCCGGCATGCGGTCGGTGCGCAACGTCGAGCGGAACACCGCGTTGAGCGACGGCCGGCCCCTGACGCCGGAACAACTCGCGGTCCTGGCCCGGCACCGCTGGGAGCGCAACTTCTACGGCTGACCGCCCGCAGCATGAACGCCCCCGGCGGGGGAAGGCGCGCTTCCGGACAGAACGGCTCGTTCACGGAGGTGACCATGTCAGCGTCGACGGCTCATGCCGACCCGCCGGGAGCGTTGCGGACCGATGTGCCGGCCCGGCTGGACCGGTTGCCGTGGACCCGCTGGCACTGGCGCATCGTCATCGGCCTGGGCACCGTGTGGATCCTCGACGGCCTCGAGGTCACCATCGTCGGCAACATGGCGGGCCGGCTGGCCGAGCAGGGCAGCGGCATCGACATCAGCACCGCCCAGGTCACCACGCTGGCGGCCGCGGTGTACGTCGCGGGGGCCTGCCTGGGCGCGCTGTTCTTCGGCAGGCTGACCGACCGGCTCGGCCGCAAGAAGCTGTTCATGGTGACCCTGGCCGTCTACCTCGCGGCCACGGCGGTCACCGCGGTGTCGTGGACCGCCTGGTTCTTCATCCTGTGCCGCTTCTTCACCGGCTTCGGCATCGGCGGCGAGTACGCCGCCATCAACTCGGCGATCGACGAGCTGATCCCCGCCCGGGTGCGCGGCCGGATCGACCTGATCATCAACGGCAGCTTCTGGATCGGCGCCGCCGTGGGCGCGTTCGCGTCCATCGCCCTGCTGGACACCTCGCTGTTCGCCGGTGACGTCGGCTGGCGGCTCGCCTTCGGCATCGGCGTCGTCCTGGGCCTGGTCATCCTGCTGGTGCGCCGTCACGTGCCGGAGAGCCCGCGCTGGTTGTTCACCCACGGACGGGCGGAGGAGGCCGAGCGCCTGGTCGCCGACGTCGAGCGCACGGTGGCCGAGGAGAGCGGCAAGCCCCTGCCGGAGCCGGGCGAGAGCATCCTCATCCGCCCCCGCGGCGAACTGGGTTTCCTCACCATCGCCCGCACCGTCACCCGCGAGTACCCGCGCCGCACGCTGCTCGGTCTCGCGCTCTTCTCCGGCCAGGCCTTCCTCTACAACGCCGTCACCTTCGGCTACGCGGTCATCCTCACCACCTTCTTCGACGTGCCGAACGGTGACACCGGCTACTACTTCGCCGTCATCGCGGTCGGCAACTTCCTCGGCCCGCTGCTGCTCGGTCACCTCTTCGACTCCGTGGGCCGCAAGCCGATGATCACCGGCAGCTACGTCGGCTCCGGCCTGCTCCTGTTCGGCACCGCCTGGCTGTTCCAGCAGGGCGCACTCAGCGCGGTCACCATGACGGCCTGCTGGACCGCGGTGCTGTTCCTCGCCTCCGCGGGAGCCAGCGCGGCCTACCTGACGGTCAGCGAGATCTTCCCGCTGGAGACCCGTGCGCTGTGCATCGCCTTCTTCTACGCCGTCGGCACCGCCCTCGGCGGCATCACCGGCCCCCTGCTCTTCAACGGCCTGGTCGGCAGCGGCGAGCCCGGCGACACCACCCTCGCCTTCTGCCTCGGCGCCGCCCTGATGACCCTCGCGGGCCTGGTCGAGGCGGCCATCGGGGTACGCGCCGAGCGGCGCAGCCTGGAGTCCCTGGCTGCCCCGCTCAGCGCCGTCGGGGAACCGGCGGGGACCACCTCCGGCGCCTCCGGAGCGCGCCCGTGAAGGGCGTCCCCGGCGACCCCGGGGGCGTATCGTCCGGTGGGTCGTAGGCAACCCAGGGGAGGACCCCCGTGCGAAAGATCATCCTGCAGATGGCGGTGTCCCTCGACGGCTACTTCGAGGGGCCCGACCGTGAGATCGACTGGCACCGCGTGGACGAGGAACTGCACCTCCACATGAACGAGCGGCTGAAGACGATGGGCGCCTTTCTGAGCGGCCGCGTCACCCACGAGCTCATGGCCGCCTACTGGCCCACGGCCGACGCCGACCCGCAGAGCAGCCCCGCCGAGGCGGAGTTCGCCGGGATCTGGCGCGACATGCCGAAGTTCGTGTACTCGCGGACGCTGGAGCGGGCCGAGTGGAACACCACGATCGTGCGCGACGTCGTCGCCGAGGAGGTCCTGGAGCTCAAGGCGCGGCCGGGCGGCGACCTGGTGCTCGGCGGTGCCGACCTCGCCGCCTCGTTCCTGCGGCTGGGACTGGTCGACGAGTACCGGATCTACGTCCACCCGGTCGTGCTGGGCCGGGGCAGGCCGGTCTTCCCCGACGCCGGCACGCTCACCGCCCTCCGGCTCGCCGGGACCCAGACCTTCGGCAACGGGGTCGTGCTGCTGCAGTACGACCGGGCCGACGCCGGACCGGGCGTCTGACCGGGCGTCTGAGCGGGCGCCTGACCGCCGCTAGAGCGCGCCGCGTTCCACGCAGCCGCGCAGGAACGCGGCCTGCCCGGCGTGCTGCAGGTCGTCCGACACCACGCTGACCAGCCGTACCGCCAGCGTCACCGGCGGATCCCAGCTGGTGTCGACGACGCGTGGGAAGTCCGTCTCGCGGAGCGTCCGCAGGTAGCCCAGGGTGTGCTCGTACACCGCGTCGTGGTAGCCGGTCAGCAGCTCGCCCGACGCGACGCGCAGCGCGGCGACGTCCTTGGGGCGGTGGCCGTACCCGGTGTCGTACGGCGCGAAGGGCAGGCCGAAGCGGTCGGCCCAGCCGCCGTCGGTCCACAGCTGCCCGGTGCCCGCGACGCCGGCCACATGGTCGTCCTGAATGCGCGTCAGGTGCCAGATCAGCCAGGCGATCGAGTTCGCCCCCTCGTCGGGCCGCGCGTGCAGGCCGTCCAGGGGCATGCCGTCGACGGCCTCGTGCACGGTCTCCTGGATCCTGCCGAAGGCGTCGGCGAGCAGATCTGCGCTCTTCATGCGTGCTCCCTCGGTTCCTGTGCCGGGCGGTCCCCGCTGCCGCTCCGCCCACGCTAGGCGTGCCGCCCCGCCGCGGCCACCAGACACTCCAGCACGCGGCGCAAGGGCGGCTGCCCGGCGGTGCCGGCGGCCAGCAGCGCCGAGACCGTACGGGTCACCGGGTGCGCGGGCGGGTGCAGGCTGACGCCGTCCAGGGCGGCGGGCAGTGCCAGCCGAGGGACGAGCGCGACACCCGCACCGGCCGCGACGAGGGCGGTGAGCACCGAGAAGTCACTGGCCAGCGCCACCGGCCGGGGCACGAATCCGGCCGCGCCGCAGGCCCGCCGGGTCAGCTCGTGGCAGGAGGTGTCCGGTCCGGGCATGAGCCATTCCTGCCCGGCGAGGAGCGCCAGGTCGAGGGCCTCGCCCGGGCCCAGGCCGTGTTCGGCGGCGAGCGCGGGAGGAACGGCGAGCAGCACCGGGTCCTCCATCAGATGGTGCTGCTCGCAGCCGGCGGGCACCTCGCGCGGGAGCAGGCTGTACGCGTGGACGACGGCGATGTCGGCCTCACGGCGCCGCAGCAGCTCCACCGCCGCGGCGGGTTCGTGCTCGGCGATCCTCAGCCCGGTCGACGCACCGGCATCCCCGCCGGCGAGCAGCCGCCACACCTCCGGCATCAGGGTGCGCGCCGCGGACGGGAAGGCGGCGACGCGGACGGGGCCGCCGGCGCCCCCGCGGAGCCTGTCCAACGCGGCCTCGGCGGAGGCGAGATCGCCGAGGATCACCTCCGCGTGCTCCACCAGCAGTCGCCCGGCCGGGGTCAGCCGCAGCGTGCGGCCCCGCTTCTCCAGGACCGGGACCCCGGTCTCCCGCTCCAGCGCGGCGAGTTGCTGGGAGACGGCGGGGCCGGTCAGATGCAGTGCCTCGGCGGTCGCGGCGACCGTGCCGTGCACCGAGAAGGCCCGCAGCAGGCGCAGCCGGCGGACGTCGAGCATAAAGCCCACCTTCTCGTTTTCGGAAGAAAGGGTAACTGGATCTTTTCCATCCTAGTCGGGACAGTGGGACACGTGAAGCCTCCCGCCCCCTCGCCCCGTGTCCTCGCCCTCGCCGGCACCGTCGTGCTGTGGGCCTCGGCGTTCCCCGCCATCCGCGTCGGCCTGGAGGGGCTGGGGGTCGCCGGTCTGTCCTTCCTGCGGCTGGCCGTGGCGTCCGCCGCGCTCGCCGTGGCCGCACCCCTGCTCGGCGTCCGCCGGCCACGGCGGCGCGACCTGCCGCTCATCGCGTTGTGCGGCCTGACCGGCATGGCCGCGTACCAACTGCTGCTCAACTGGGGCGAGGTTCACGTCCCCGCGGGCACCGCCAGCCTGCTGGTCGCCATCGCCCCCGCCTTCAGCGTGTTCCTCGCGACGGCCTTCCTCGGCGAACCGCTGACCCGCACCGTCGTGGCGGGCAGCCTCGTGGCGATCGGTGGGGCCGCCGTCATCGCCCTCGCCCGCGGCGGCGCGCACTTCACCGCGGGCGCGCTCGTCGTCCTCGGCGCCGCCGTCGTCCAGGGCGTCTACCACGCCGCCACCAAACCGCTGCTGCGCCGCCACACCGGACTGGAGGTGGCCTGCTACGCCATGTGGGCCGGCACCCTGATGCTGCTGCCACTCGCCCCCGGCACCGTGCGGGCGGCGGCCCACGCCCCCGGCCCGGCCCTCGCCTCGGCGGTCTACCTCGGCCTGCTGCCGTCCGCGCTGGGTTTCGTGATCTGGGGGTACGCGGTCGCCCGGCTCAGCCTCGCGACCTCGACGGCGGCGCTGTACCTCGTACCGCCGGTGGCCCTCCTCGTCGCCTTCGTGTGGCTCGGCGAGATCCCCCGGCCCACCGAACTGGCGGGCGGGGCGATCGGCATCGCGGGCGTCGTCCTGATCAACCGCGGGCGGCCCGGGGCGTCCGGGGCCGGCCGGGCCGCGCGTCAGCGGACCGCGAGGACCAAGGTCACGACGTAGTTCTCCTCGACCACGCCGTCCGGGAAGTGCCGCAGCAGGCGCTCCCGTTCGGCGGCGAGGAAGGCGCCGGCGCGTTCCTCGCCGAGCACCAGGAAGGCCGACTGGGTGCCGACGTTCGCCAGGTGCACCTCGACGGGCACCCGCCGGGACCACGGCAGCCGGTGCTCGGCGAAACCCGGCCCGCCCGGCAGCCGCCCCGAGCGGGGATGGGACAGCTTCCCGAAGAAGCCGCCCAGCCGGTCCTGCTCGCCGGCGATCCACGGCACCGACACGTCGGGGTCGTTGCGCCACAGCGCGAACGCGCCGCCCGGCCGCAGCACCCGCAGCGCCTCCGGCACCGACCGCCGCGGATCGGTCCAGTGCCAGGCCTGCGCGTACGTCACGAAGTCGAAGGCGCCGGAGGCCAGTGGCAGCCGGTCGCCGTCCCCGCGCACCAGGGCGACGTCCGGCAGGTTGCGGCGCAGCTCCGCGGCCATGCCGTCGCCCGGCTCCACGGCCACCACCCGGGCGCCGCGCTGGTGCAGCAGCGCGGTGGCGATGCCGGTCCCCGCGCCCACGTCGGCGACCAGGGCACCGTGCAGCCGGTGCCCCGCCAGCTCCTCCACGGCGTCGAGGAGGGCCGGCGGGTACGAGGGACGGTTCGCGGCGTACCGTCCGGCGGCCCGGTCGAAGGCGCGGGCGCGAGGTGAGCTGGTCATACCTCCATGATCCTCCGCCCCGGCCCGCTCGTGGCGCCCGGTCAGTCCCAGCCTCCTGGGCCGTAGCCCCCGCCGGCTCCCGCGGCGGGACGGATCCACCGCGTGGCCAGGAAAGCGAGGCAGCTGACGGCGACGATCAGCAGACCGGGGCCGATGCCGCCCCCGCTGCCGATCGCGCCCAGCGACGTCTGATCGCTCGCGGTGCCCGGGTAGACCGGCGCACCACCCGGCGCCGTCGGGGCGGCAGGGGCCCCCGGGGCCGCCTGCTGCCCGCCCTGACCGTTGCCGGAGCCGCCTGTGCCGCCGGAGCCGCCCCCCGCGCCCCCGCCCGCCTCACGGGTGGGCGCACCGGCGGAGGCGGCCGGCGCCGCGCCCGGCGCGTCGCCACCGGCGGCCGGCGCCGGGGCGTCACCGCTGTCCGTGGCGCGCGGCAGGCTCACGCCGAGCGCCGCCATCGCCGAGTTCACCGGCTGGAAGAACGTGATGCCGCCCGCCGTGCAGTCGCCGCTGCCGCCCGAGGTGATCCCGAGCGCGAAGCCCTGCGCGAACAACGGGCCGCCGCTGTCGCCGGGCTCGGCGCACACGGAGGTCTGTATGAGCCCGCTGACCGTCCCCTCGGGGTAGTTGACCGTCGCGTTCAGCCCGGTCACCTGACCGGAGTGCAGCCCCGAGGTGCTGCCGCTGCGGAAGACCTCCTGCCCCACGAACGGGTCGGCTGCGCCGGTGATCCGGACCACGCGGCCCGCGCCGACCCCGACGACGCTGCTGTGGTCCGATCCGTCGTTCTGGTACTGCACGAGCGAGAAGTCGCCGCCGGGGAAGGAGGTCGAGACGGTGGTGCCGACGGGCCTGGTCCCCTGGTTGTCGGCGAACCAGGCGGTGCCCGGCGGGCCGCAGTGACCGGCCGTCAGGATGAAGTCGGTCGTCCCGTTGGTGACGTTGAAGCCTGCGGAACAGCGGCTGCCCCGGGTCAGGATCGGTGCGGCCCCCGCGGTCCTGGTCGTGAAGTCGGCCGCGGTGCGCTCCATGCGGACCTGCCCGCCGATGCCGTCCGCGACGGACTGCAGGCGCGCCCACTCGTCGGCGGAGACCGTGCTGTCGGCCAGCACCAGGACCTCGTTGGAGACCGGATCGACCGACCAGGCGGTTCCGGGCACGCGGGGGGCCTCGCGCAGTTCGCCGGCCGCGTCCTTCAGGTCGCGCATGCTGTAGCGGACGACCTCCGCCCGGGCGCCCGCCCTGGCGACCTCGGCCGCGGTGTCCCGGTCCGTCACGGCGACCACCGGGCGGCCCTCGGCGTCCACCCAGCTCCCGCCGGTCCGGGCGTCGCCGAGGCGCGCCGCCAGGTCTCTGGCCAGGCCCGCGGCGTCCGCCGTGCCCTGCCCGCCCTGCGCGCCGTCCGGGGCGTCCAGCACCTGGCTGCCGCTCCCGGTCCGCGTGCCGTCGGGGGCCGCCCCGAAGGCCTGCGACATCATCACTCCGCCGCAGACCACTCCCGCGACGGCCACGAGCCGCAGCGCGCGCTGCACCTGACGCCGTGTGCGCCTCAACGTGCCCCCTACATCCGCTTCCGTACCTGCAGGTCACCGGCATCGACTGCCGCGGGCCCGAGAGGGGACCCGGCCTTCCATACGTGCGGGGGAGCCGCAGCGCTCACCGCGTGCGGCGCCGATCCGGAACGCGCGGAGGTGCCCGGGGTGGCGAGGCGCTCTATCGTGGCCGGGTCGGCGCAGCCGACGATCCAACGAGCCATCAAGGAGCGACATGGGCGGTCAATTCGAGGCGGTCGTCGAGGTCGACCGTCCTGTGGCGGAGGTCTTCGCCTTCCTCGCCGACGGGCGCAACGACCCCAAGTTCAGCCCCCGGGTGCAGGAGATCCTGCGCACGCCCGACGCCCCGACGGCGGTCGGCACGGTGTTCACCAGCGTCGTGAAGGACGCCGGGATGAAGTCCCACCGGGAGTTCCGGATCACCGAGTTCGACCCGCCCAACCGGATCCGCTGGACCGAGCAGTCGAAGAACCTGGTCACCGCCGAGGGCGGTTACGACCTGCAGCCGGTGTCCGAGACCACCACCCGGGTGCGGATCTTCAACCACCTGGAGGGGCACGGTCTCGGGAAGCTGCTGGTGGGTCTGGCCCTGAGCGCCGCACGCAAGGACGCCCCGGCGTTCGGGCAGCGGATCAAGGCCGCCGCCGAGGCGTCCTGACCGCTCACCGACCCCCTGGCACCCTGGCACGCGTCACCCGGGCCGCGCCGCCGACAGCGGACCCGGGTGGCGTCCTGGCGGGGGCTCAGTAGCGCAGCACCGCCGCGATCCGGTCGTGCTCGGCGAGGCTGTCCGGCGCCACGAAGCGGACCTCGGCGCCCTTGTCGAGCGCCGCCTCGACCAACTCGTCCACGATGTCCTCGCGGATGCCGTCCTCGAAGCCGCCCGCCTCCGGGCCGTCACCGTCCACCGGAGTGAGGTGACCGTCACTCAGGCGTACCGTGCGCTGGAAGTCCTCCTCGACCACGACGAGTTCGGCACGGCCCTCGCACACGGACTCCCACACCTCGTCCAGCCCCGCCGCGAAGGTCCTGCGGCTACGGGCGTCCACCAGCCTGCGGCCGGTCCTTTCCGTCTCCCGCTCGGCGAACTCCCTCTGCGCCGGGGCGAGTTCCTGGAGGAGCGTCTGCGCGGGGCCGTTCGCCAGGCCGCCCTTGTGCACGACGGCCACCGCGGCGTCCGCGGCGGTGCCGACCTCCTTGAGCAGGGCGACCGCGTCCGGCAGGCCCACCAGGTACAGCGGCCGGCCATCGGCGGCCAGGAGGGAGGCGAGGGCGCCGTCGACGGACCGCAGGAAGCGCCGCGTCTCCTCGTCCCGGAAGGTGCTCGGGTGGTCCCCGACCTGCTCCTGCCGCTCCGGGTCCCACTGCACGGGGTCCGGCTCCATGGGGAAGCCCTGCGCGTCCTGGGGGTGCAGCGACTGGCCGCTGCCGCTCCACAGGGTCGCCCGGTCGGCCGCCACCGTGAGCACCCAGTACGGGAGGGCCCTGGCCTTCGCGGCGACCAGGTTGCGGGTCAGGAAGCTGTCGCTGAGCACCACCCGCTCGGGGACGGCCCGGGGCAGCGTCCAGATCTGGTGGTCCCGCTCCGTGGCGTACATGACGAGCCCGTCCAGCGAGTAGCGCAGGTCCACTTCGGCGGCGGCGGCCTTCAGCTGCGTCTTGATGGCCATCCGCGAACGGCGGGACGCCTCCGGATCGTGCTCGATCCGGCGCTCGGCCTCGGCGAGCAGATTGCGCAGCCGTACGGCGTCCTGGGCGTTGTCCGGTTCGCGCCGATGCGTCGGCATGGTCAGCGACACCGCCGGATACGGCCTGGTCGCGCGCAGTGCTCGCAGGGTGCCGGCCGTCAGGGCATCGGTTTCCATGATCGCCTCCCTGAGGGGTCCGCGGTTGCTCCCCGCGGACGGGGGCAGCCCACACCCCGAGCCTCGCACACCAGGCTGGCCGCCGCCTGCCGGGGACGGCCCGGCCGCGCGGTGTTCAGGCCCCGTTGCGGTGGTGCGCGCCGAAACCGGAGTCCCAGGCCCACATGTGGGTGCAGCCGGGGCACTGCAGATGCACCACGGGCCCCTTGTTCGACAGCAAGTAGCGCCAGTGGTCGGGGCAGTTGCGGCCCGCGGCGCAGGTGGCGCACTCCCGGTGGTCCTCGCAGCGCGGGCAGGGGACCCACGCCCGGCGGCCGGGGTCGGCCGTGGGATCAATCGGAAGCAGCACCGTCGTCCTCCTCGGACCCCTCACGGGGCGGCAGCACGCCGGCCGCCACGAGCGTGCGGTACACCGCCTCCTGCTCGTCGTCGAGGCCGGAGTAGAGCAGCCGGTACGCCGCGTCCTCCTCGCGCAGCACGGCGACCGGGTCCCAGTCGTCGCCGAGGGCGGCGAGGACCTCGGCCCGGCGGCGGGTCTCGTGGTCGGTGAAGTCCAGCTCGAACGCGTGGAGGCGGTCCGGGACGTCGTCGTCGTTCATGTCGCTCGCTCCCGGGGCAATCGGGGATGAATCCACCCTGTGTAACAAAGGGTCGTGCTCGGGGGAAAGCCTTTCCGGCTCGGATGTGACGCACTCCATGCGGCTCCGCCGCTGGTCAGGGACGTACCAGCGGCGGAGCGCCAGGTGGCCCGGGAGGGTTTCCGGGCCCTGTTCAGGAGCGCCGGGCGGCCTTGCGGCGCACCGTCCCGAAGGACAGGAAGGACTTGCGGGGCGCCGTCTGCGCGGCCTTGGCGCCCTTGCCGGCCTTCGTCGTCCTACCGGACCTCCCGGGCTTCCCCGACGTCCCGGCCGTGCCGCTCCCGCGGGTCCCGAAAACCTTCGTGATCCTCGACGTCCTCGTGCCGCCCGTGGGCTTCGCCGCCGGGGCCGGGGCCTGGGCGGGGGCCGCCGGGGGGACGGCGTGCACGGCCCGGCCGAGGCGGCGCCCGAAGAGCAGGTAACCCAGCAGGGCACCGGTGGTGTTCATGATCACGTCATCGATGTCGAAGGCGCGGCCCTGCACCACCGCCCCCTGCGCCAGCTCCACGAGGATCATCACCAGGCCCGTCGTCACCACCACGCGCAGCGCCCCGCGCGCCTTCGGTGCCAGCACCGGGAGCAGCACGCCGAAGGGCATGCCCAGCAGCACGTTCCCCCCGACCTGCCGTACGGCGCCCGCGACCGTGTACCGCTCGTAGTACTGGCGCAGCGAGGCGCCCGGGTGCAGGTTCGCGTGAGCGAGACCCTCAGAGGCGTACGACGGCGCCAGCGTCGCGCGGGCCAGCACCGCCCCGAACGCGACCATCGCCACAAACGCCAGCGCCATCGCCGCCCACCGGGCCAGCGAGGCCAGTGGCGACCGCCGCCCCTCTTGCCTTGTCTCCGACGAACGCCCGCGCAACGCCAACCGAGCCACGGACTTCCCCCCTCTTCTGGTCTGTTCCGGTCGTGGTCTCCCCGTGTCACAGACCGGATACCCCGAGCGCCCTCCGGGATGCCGGGTGACCGCGCTCTCCGCGGCGGGCAACGGCGTTCACCCCGGGGGCGCCGCCTGATGGGGAGGCGGCGGCGCCGAGGGCGGGCGACCACCCGCGCGGCCGGTCGCCGCCACCAGGGCCGGGGACCGGCTGATCGCCAGCACGGCCGCGTCGTCGCCGAGGCAGCCTCCCGCGTAGGCCAGCAGGTCCGTGCACAGCCGTTCCACCAGCGCCTCGGGATCACCGGCCGGCTGCCCGGCGAGCCGTCCGGTCAGCGGGTAGAACGACCCGGCCACGTCGCGCGCCTCGACGACACCGTCGGTGTACAGCAGCAGGGTGTCGCCCGGCTCGAAGGCGAACGTACGCACCGAGGGCTCCGCGCCGGCGAACTGCGTCAGCCCCAGCGGCGGCGCGGGCGCCGGCATGTCGAGCGGGGTCACGCGGCCTTCGTGGAGCCGCAGCGGCGGGGGATGACCGCAGGTGACGAGGTGGACCACCGGCTCGTCGTCCGGGATGTCGGCGACGACCGCGGTGACGAAGGACTCCGCCTCGTCCTCGGTCGGCCCGGCCTCGGCCGCGGGGTCGGTGAGGTCGGAGGAGATCGCCTGTTCCAGCCACAGGACCAGCGCCGGCAATTCCGCCTGCCGGTGCGCCACGGCACGGAAGGCGCCCAGGGTCAGCGCGGCCTCGTTCACCGCCTCCATGCCCTTGCCGCGGACGTCCCCCACGATCACCCGGGTCCCGGTGTCCGTGCGCACAGCCGCGTACAGGTCCCCTCCGATCTGTGCCTCCTCCTCCGCGGCGAGGTAGACCGAGGCGATGCGCAGCGGCCCGATGCGCCGGGGGATGGGCCGTAGCAGCACCCGCTGCGCGGTCTCCGCAACCGAGCGCAGCCGGGTCACCTGTCGCTCGTGCTTCACGCGCAGATGGGCGAAGAAGGTCGCCAGCACCGACATCAGGGCCAGGGTGGCGATCTGCGCCGAGTGGTTGAGGTCCAGGGGTGTCGTGCGCACCGCCGCCACGAGGACCTGCGCGACCACCGCGACGCCGCCGACGACCGCGGTCGTCCTGGCCCCCGCGAACGACGCGGTGATCGCGGGGGCGGCGACCAGGAACGGCCCCAGATGGACGTCGGGCGGTGACATGATGTCCACGACGGTGACCATCAGGATCAGCGTGAGCATGGTGGCGACCAGCAGATGCCCGGGCCGCCACGACCGCCCCCACTGTTCCAGGCGTCGTGCAACATCCATGACTCTTGGATACACCCGCGTCCGTGGCCCTGCCCGCTCGTACGCCCTCCGCCCGCTCCGCCCGCTTTGCCCGCTCCGCCCCCGCCTCAGGAGCGCCACTTCTCCAGGACGAGCACCTCCGCGATCCGCCAGCCCGTCCCGGTGTGCCGCAGACCGAAGGTGTAGCGGCCGCCGCACACGAAGTTGGGGGCGGTCGGGCCCGCCCCCGCTTCGCCGAGCCGCATGGGGTTGACGTAGTCGGCGTGCGCCACCGCGGACGGCGGGTCGAGGGCGATCCGGCGGTTGACGACCAGGTGCTGGCGCACGGGGAACAGGCGCATCGTCGAGGAGAGCCAGTCGGCGACCTCGGTGGCGGGTCCGGCGATGCCGCCCGCGGACGAATAATCGGCCCGGCCGTCCGGGGCGAAGAGCGCGACGTACGCCGCCCAGTCGCCGTCGTCGACGGCCGCCGCGTAGCCGCTGATCAGCTCGTCGACGGCCAGCCGGTCCAGCAGGATCTCCCACTCCGCTCGCGTCGTCATCGCCACAGTGTTGGGCACACGGCACGAAGAGCCAAGACCCGTGCGGCGGTCGACCGGGCCGGTTGTCAGCCCGGCGACGTCACTCGGGGAGCGGGATGCGCATGCTCACCGAGCCCCGCAGGTCCAGCCACGCGGCGGACGGCCCGCGCACCACCCGCAGGATCACGGTGTCGCACCCGGGACAGCGGGCCACCAGCCCGGGGGAGTGGTCGTACACCCGCAGCGTGGCCACCGGCCCGGTACGCCCGCAGCCCACGCAGCGGCCCTCGGCAGCCGTCATGTCCACCGCGAAGATCTCCCGGAGCGGCCCGGCCAGCGCGTTGCCGTCGGTGTACGCGTCCGTGCCCTGTGCGCTCATCCCAGCCTCCCGTCGCCCCGGCCGCCCCAGCGCCTCCCACCCTATGCACGCACAGCCCGCCCCGCGCGCCCATCGCGGCGGCCCGGGCCGCACGAAGCTACGGCCCGCAACCCCCCGGTCATCCACTCCTCCGCACCATGGGACGGTCTCCCGTGGCGGGTCCAGGAGGGGCCTCTCCATGCTTGGCCGCGAGTGCCGGCCCATGCCGGAGAGCCTGACTGCTTGTGCCGTGGGGCGCGGCGACCTGGCGGAGTACGGCGTCGTTGCCATCGGTGGACAGCTCAGCCTCTACTCGTTCCACCGCAGTCCCCGTCTTGTGTTCCGCCTCATTCAGCACCGTGCACGAGGGTTCATGGCGAGACCGGAGCCGCCGCCTGTACCGCCGACCCCGCGCGAATGCAGATGAACAGCCCCGTGCGACTCCAACTGATTTGGAAAGCCGGGCGGGAAGCCAGAGGTCCTTCCGCAACTCGAAGTCGCCGTACGCCAGGGCCCCGAAGCCGAACGCGCGGAGCTCCACGCCGTACCGGCCCGGACCTGCCAGGTAGCCGCGGCGAGCTTCGTGCGCCAGGACGAGCCGGACGCCGCATGGGTCGCCGCCGACCGAACAAGTGCTGCCCAAGTCGCCGCAAGTTTACGGGCCCCCGATCCCTCGCCCAAGGCAGCTCCCGCCCGAAGCCGCTGCCCCGACCTCCTGCCTGGTGGCAGAGGTGCCGGGGCTCTAAGGTTCCGCCGTGAGCTACGACATCTACTTTTTGAACCGGCGCCCAGAGCAGTCGTGGGACGACGCCCTGGAGGAGCTCGAAGCGCAAAGTGAGGACGTTCTCGACGGGCCGGTGACGCCAGAGCTCATCGACGCGTGGGACCGCATCGTCCCTCAGGCTCGGGGGTTGCTTGGCGAGCTCAATCTCTTCGAGACCGATGAGACACGAGAGCTCACGCACCACGCCACAGGCATTCAGGCATCTGTCTTCATCGACGAGGTAACGATCACGGTGCCCTACTGGCACATGGGGGACAAGGCGGAACACGTCCTCGGCATGGCGTATGCGCTAGGCGCGATCATCGAACGCGAGACCGGCATACAAGGCTACGACCCACAGGTCGAGCTTCCGCTCTCCGAGCTTTCGGCCCCGGACGGCATTGCCGTGATGTCTACGATCACCAATGACCTTCGGGAACGCTTCGGGGGCAGTGCCGATTCCTGAGCCCCCGCGACTGGGCCGTCTTGGGGAAGAACTGGCTGGTGGATGACCTCCGGGCGGCCCGCAGGAGGTCTGCCCGGTGCCGGCCGTAGGGCTGTGAGCACATGACGGTCACAGGCGGCGGTCCGGGTCGGCTTCCAGGACCTCTCGGATTGCCCGCCTGCGGGGGAAGAGTGCGCGTGAGCCGTACCGGTGGCCGCTCAGGTTTTGGGTAATGGCGGCGAGCCACTCGGCGTCGCCGAGCTGCGCAACTCGGCCGCTGGTCGCTACCTCGTCGAGTAGCTTGCAAGCTGCGGTGATCTCCCGCCGGGGGTACCGGTAGGCATGGTGGGTGAAGTTCGCGCTCCACTCTTCATAGGGACAGCGCGCAAGCCCCCCGATGGAAGCGGGGAGCCCCACGTGCTCGGTCGGCTGGCCGAGCCAAGACAGGATCTCCGCAACCTTCCGCAGCCTCTTCGAGTGGTTGTGCCGGTGAGGCTGGACGTCGAGCACGATGTCCATCACGCGGGCCCACGGAATCTGCTGGGTCTCGACGCCCTGCACCCAGTGCGATAGACCCTCCTTCCTCAGCCTTACGTGGTCTCCAGCGGGATCACCGATCACCCACTCCCCGTCGGTGAACGCAAGAGGTCCGAGTCGATCGGGCATGTTCTGGTCCTTCGTCCCGCAGCGCCGTCCAGCGCCGCCCGAAGAATGATGCATGACGCGCTTCGCGGGCTATCTGCCGGGGCGCTGCGCGTCAGACGGGTGTCGGTTCGCAACGACGTGCCACAGCCGTGCCACACACGACGGGGCCGGATCAGGGACGGACAGCGCCCCCAGGTATCTATTTGTCTCGGCGTGCCGCATCACAGAAAGTCGAGCCGGAGCCCGTACTCATGGAAATGACCGATGGGGCTCACCGACGAGACCACGATCAGAATGCTTCGGTCGATCCAACGGAAGCCGGCCCGAACCGTGAGTCCCTAATACGGAAGGTGTCCGAGCACCCTGCCGGCCACGTCCCGCGCGCCCACATCGCGCCGTTCCTGGAGTTCCGCGACGGCAGGATCACCGCCCAGCGCAACTGCGACTGCTACGAACGCCCGGGCGGCTGACCAGCCTTCGCCGCCCCGGAAATTGCGTGGCCGGCCCATTGCCGCACATGTCAAGGTGGAGCCACCGAAGGGGCGTAGCTCAGCCCGGCCAGAGCAGCGGACTCCAAACCCGCACGCCGCAGGTTCAAATCCTGCCGCCCCTGCAAGGCGTGACGGGGTCGCAGCCCTCGGACCTGGGAGGACCTGGCACCAGCCGCTCCAGGAATCCGGGGGTACCCTCTTCGAAGATCGTCTGCTCGCTCGATGCTCGCTCGAAGTGCAGGGCTCGCCAGGGAGTTGGTTGGGCGGCCGACAACGGGGTTACCAGGCCAACGGGCTTGGCATGTGGCCATACTTATTGCCCCAAGTCCAAGCCGGTGATCGGCTGTCTGCATGGAAGAGGTCGTCGTACTACTCCGTGCGTGGCCTTCCGCACCCGCGTTGTCCTGCGAAAATAGCCGAAACACGAGGGTGATGTTCCCTGGATGAGGCCACACCGCGGCCACACGGACTGCTTTCATCGCATCCATGGCGAGCGTGCAGGCGCGAAGGAACCGCGCAGGAGACATCATCGGCTACCGAGTGAAGTGGCGCCTCGGTGGCACACGCACAGGCGAATGGCAGTCGGAGACCTTCGCCGATGAGGCGTCGGCTCACGCGTTCGCCACAGCTGTTGAGGAGTTCGGACACGAGGCTGTGACCGCTGAGCCGCCACTTCGCGCCCGGAATCCATGTGAACTCACTGTGCTGCCGCGCTGCGACGATGACGGCGGCGTGGACGGCGAGGACATCGAGTTCCTGACGCCGACCGAAGTCGAGGGCCTGATCTCGTGCATGGAACGGCGCAGCGACCAGCTACTCGTACTCGTGAAGTACGGGACGGGCTTGAGGTGGTCGGAGATCACCGCGCTGGCACCCATGTGCGTACAGGATGTCGACACTGATAAGCCCAAGATCCGGGTGCGCCGAGCATGGAAGCGTGATGGCGGGACGGGCTACTTTCTCGGTCCGCCGAAGACGCGACGTAGCCGGCGTACCCTCCGAGTGAGCGCGGGGGTGATGGAAGCCCTCGAGGAACTGGGTCTCAATCGCCTACAGCATGATGCGCTCTTCTTCACGGGCGATAGCGGGCAACGCCTCTCCTATGCAACCTTCTCGGGACGATGGCATCGTGCCGTTAGGCGAGCAAGGCACTCTGGCTTGTTGCCGCCGGAGAAGCACCCCACCCCTCACGATCTCCGGCATTCTCACGCAGCCGCGTTGATCTCGGCCTCGCATCCTCTAACGTACGTGCAGCGTCGTCTTGGACACGAGTCCTTTACGACGACGTCAGACACCTACGGCCACTTGCTTCCAGAGGCCGACGACGACGCCATGTCTACGATCGAAGCGACACTTAGCCCGCCCCTTTGGCGCACGGTCGGCTGCGTAGTGTCAGCTGACTGAGAACGCATTACGTTGTGCGCGATGGCCGCGCTCGCGCCCCTACGCAGTCGACGCCGACCTGGCCAAGCCGATGCTGCGCGTCGCGCCCGCCTGTAAGTAGGAGAAGGCCCGAGGCGACTACCTCGGCGGCCGAAGGCAAAGAAGCTGCGGCCCACCTTGTGGGCGTCGCCCGAGGTGTGGCGGGAGCTGTGCCAGGCGGGCCCGTACGGGCTCAGTAGCAACCAGCCGGTGTTCTTCCATAACGGGCAAGGCAAGTGGTTGCCGTACAGCACGTTCTACGACCGCTGGATGGCTGCCGTCGCCAAGGCGCATGCCGAGGGCACTCTGCTCGACTTCAAGGTGCCGGCCTTTCACGACCTGCGGCACTCCCACGCCTCGGCGCTCATCTCCGCCGGCCACTCGCTGACGTACGTTCAGCGGCGGTTCGGGCGCGAGTCGATCCAGACGGCGTCCGACCGGTACGGACACCTGCTGCCGGAGGCCGACGACGCGGCGATGGACACGATCGACGAGTCGCTGCGCCGAGACGACGACACCGAGGAGACGACCGCGCCGGTGCCGGGCGCCCGGGGCACGGTGTACATCGTGCACCTCGGGGAGCGCCTGGTCGGGTTCTGGAAGCGGGCGCACGCGCTGGAGACCTCCGCGGCCTGGAGCGAGAACCCGGGCGGGGCGACCCGCGTCGAGACGTGGTCGGCGCAGTGGTGGTCGCGCACGGTCGGCAACGGCGTGAGGGACATCCGCAGCGAGGTGCCCGACCGGCTGTGGGTCTGGCAGCTCGGCCCGGCGGTGTACGGGTCGGACGGCACCGAGCTGGCCAGCGACCCGAACGTGCACGAGCTGCGCGGCCGGTGGGCGTGGGAGTGGGACGACCTGTACACCAGCGAGCCCGCCCGGTCGCGGGCGGAGTGGCTCGACGGCGCCGACGGCCTGACAGTGGCGGCCGCATGGGGCCTCTACGAAGCCTCCGTGCGGGCTGCCTACGCGGAGGCCCGCACGGACGCTCTGAGAATCTGCGGACTGCACCCGGGCCGCGGCGTGGCTGATGGCAGGGGCGCAGTCACCTGATGCCGCCCAAAGGTGACCACTGGCGCGCCGTTCTGCATGCCTCCCCAGGTTGCGGATCCGTCCCCTTCTCCGGCACTTTCGGCCCGCTACCCACTGGCCCGGGAGAATGCTCTCCATGAGCACCGCCACCCCCTCTCCGCCGTCCCGGATCCCGCGTCAGGGCGGGCGGTGCTGCGCCCGGATCAACAGGGTGGCCTGGACCGCGCTGTGCGGCATCTGCACCGTCCGGGTACCCGTGGCTTGTACGTCTCGGCGTGCTGAGTCTCACTTCGATGTCCGGATGAGTTCTCTTTTCAGTGTCCGGCGTTCTTCTGGCTGGCATCCGTATCACGTGCTGGATTGGCTGTGCGGGGCAGAGCTACGGATGACAGCCAGTGAGAAATTGATGTGACGTCAGGTGGGAAAATACAGGACATCGAGGCGAGAATTCCAATAGTGATGGCCCACCTGACCTGGGGGTTTCTTCCGACTTAACTGGAGCACCAGCGCGGTGCGCTGGCCGGCGCGGTTGGTCAGCTGGCCGGAGACGGCCCGGCCAAGGCACGAGCCGAGACCGAACAGCGTCATAGATGCCCCCGCGGCAGTGGTGCCATGCGCGGAGGGACGTAGTAGCCCAAGGAGTCCCGCGACCGATGGTGATGGTGTAGATCCGCCGGCGGAAGTGCCGCCGCACCTGCCGGTGCGCGCACACCGCGGTGGCAAGGGTGGTCTTACCGAAGCCCCCGGCCCCGGACAGGGCGGTGGTCAGGCCCACCGCCCCGCCGGTCTCCTGGCAGACTGCCGCGACCGCTTGCCGTGTCTCGGACCGCGCCACGAACCACTCCGGTACGACCGCCCGTGGCGGCAGCGGCGGATCATTCGCTTGGCGAGCCTCTTGTTTCCAGGTCCGGGCTGCGAAGGTGACCACGGCGAGCGCGAGCAGCGTTCCGACGGCGGTCCACGGGTGGCGGTGCAGTACGTCCAGGACTCCGGGCCATCGGTCCTCGCTCGTTGCTGCGTTGGCCGCGACGCCCACCGCGGCGGCCAGCACCAGGTCCATGGCGGAGGCCGCCGTCATGGCGAGCGATGGGGGAGCTGGCAAGTCGCCGTGATTCCGCGTTGTCCAACGTGGTGTGCCCTCCGTACGGGCACGCGGTGGGCACAGGGGTGCGGCGGTGCGGGTCAGGGGTGTGGAGTGACGCGATGGGCGACGAGGGCGGCGAGGTCGTCGTCGCGGGTGCCGTGACCGTAGGTGAGCAGGTCCTGGTGGAGGTGGTCGAGGAGTTGGCGGGGCGGGGCGAGGGCCCATCGGGGAACGCGCTGGGCGAGGGGGTAGAAGGTCCCGGTCCGGTCGCGGGTCTCGCTGACGCCGTCGGTGTAGAGCAGCAGGCGGTCGCCGGGGGTGAAGGGGATGGTGTCGACCTGGTAGTGGTCGCCGACGAGGTCCGCCATGTTGATGGGGGGTGACGGCGCGCTGGGTTCCACCTCGCGTACTTCGCCGCCGTGCAACAGTAGTGGCGGAGGGTGGCCGCAGTTGAGCACGCGCGCGATCGGTTCCCCGGCGGGGATCTCCACGAGCGCGATGGTGGCGAAGCGCTCCAGCGCGTCGTCGGGGACCTCTCGGGAGTAATGGCTCATGACGGTCTCCATGTGTCCTGCCAGGGATGGCAGGTCGGGCGCGCTCATCCTCAGTACCCGGAACGTGCTGAGGATGACCGAGGCGACCTCGACGGCTGGAAGTCCCTTGCCGCGGACGTCGCCGATGATCAACCGCACCCCGTGCGGGGTCTGCATCGCCTCGTAGAAGTCGCCGCCGATGCAGGCCTGTGCGGCGGCGGCCCGGTAGAGGACCTCGACGTCGATGTCTTTGAGGCGCTGCGGGAGTGGGCGCAGCAGCACCCGCTGCGCGGTCTCCGCCACGGTGCGGACCTCGGCGAGGGTGCGCTCCCGGTTCTGCCGTACCCGGCTAGCGTAGGTGGCGGCCAGGGTGACGACCATGATCGCGAGCAGGGTGAAATTGCCCGGCGCCCGGCCCAGAGTGTGATCGGCGGCGGAGATGGCGAACCCGGCCATCAGGGCGAGCAGCCCGATGCCCAGCGTGCCGGCCACGGAGAACATCGCGGCGGCCAGCGCCGGCGCCGCCCCGATCAACCGGTAGAACTGCAGGTGGGGCGTGAAGAGTGCCACCACCGAGTCCAGCACGATCACCAGCAGCGGAATCAGGAGCGCAGGCGAGAACGGCCGGCCCTCTTCCCGTACCCGCCGGGAGAGGCCCTTTCTTCTCATGTTCGACCACGGGCCATGGTTGCGCCGCGCGACGGCGTTACCGCCTTTCGGGACTGCGTCGTTCCGTGCTGGAAGTAGTGGCCCGCGTCTGTCGGTTGTGCCCGTCGGCTCGCTGGGTGCACTCGGTCGCGCCACTCGCGACGCCCGACAGAAGCGACGGCGCCAGCTGCGCCCTGCGCTCTGCCCGACCACGGGCACAGTCGACACCACGCGGGACAGTACGTTGACAAGGATCTCATTAAGGCGATTCCCGAACTGCCCGCCGAGCTTTGGATCCATCGCGCCTATCCTCCTCGCTTCACCCGGTCTGGGTCGGCCGGCACAGCGCCTTCCCCAGCGTGCGAAGGAGGCCAGGCGGCGCCCATGTCCTGACCGTACGAAACTGGGGCGATAGCTTGTTGCCAGCGCACAATCACCCATCGGAGGAGTCGTTGGCCTCTGTTGAGGCATAGTCGTCACTCTAGGTGACTGGTCAGTCATGCGCCGCACCCTCTCGGTGACGGGCAAAATGCGCAAAGATTGCTGAAGAGACTGTTTCGGTATGTGCCAGGGAGTCACGGATGGACGCCTCGGACGCACTCCTTCGAAGGGCTGACCCGGCGGCTCTACTCGGGCTGGACGGTGCCATCCTCAGCCTTAACGCCGCGATGGCCACGGCGCTCGGCAGGCTGGCAGAGCAGTCCCTGGGACGTGACTTTGGTGATCTGTGGCCCGCAAGCCAGCGCATGTCGGCCAGGAGTCTCGTGCTCCACGCCGCCAGGACGAAGACGGTCGCGATGCAGGTGATGGAGTTCCCCGGGCGAGGCGGAGCACCCGTTGTCTGCTTGATCGAGGCGCGGCAAGTGAAGGATCCCGCCGGTGACGAGCAACTGGTCTGGGTGCATGCACTGGACGCGCGAAACGACCTGGCCAGCCTGCTGATCCCGTTTCGGATGGCCACCACGGCCGCTGACCTCGGCCTGTGGATGTATTCGTCCCGTGACAACAGTATGGGATGGCTTGGTGGCGTACCCGCCCTGGCCGCGCTCTTCCCGGATCCCACTGTGTCGCTTTCCAGCGTGATCTCGGCAGTGCACGCTGACGACCGTGCGGCCTTGCGGCAGCTCCTGCGCTCAGCCCCCGCGCAGTCCCCCTGGGTGAGGTTGCGGTACCTCACTGAGCACGATGGGTGGCACCAACTGGCTGCTCAGAGCCGTCGGATTCAGTTGGGGTATGGCGGCCCGGAGCGGATCTTCGGGGTGGTCCGCGACGACACCAAGCAGGAAAAGCGCAAGAAGAAGGCGCATGCCGCACTGACTGCCGAGCGACAGCGCGCTAAGGACATCACCGACTTCTCCTCCGCCTTGATCAGCGCAGCCACGGAGCAGGAGGTGCAGCAGGTCGTCCTGACCCGGCTCGCCGCGACCTTCCGTGGTACCGGTGCCCTGCTCGCACTCGTCGACGAAGGCCGCCTGCTCGTCTCCACCGATGCCCGGGTGGCCATGTGGGAGGTCGAGGCCCTGCACGGCTTGCCGCTGGACCAACCGAGCCCGCTGCCCGAGGCGATCCGCAGCGGCCGGCCGCAGTTCATCCGCGACCGGGAGGATTACATCCACCGCTGGCCGCATGGGGCCGGATTTCCGCGGCTCGGCCGACTCGGCTTCGACTACACCACCTCCATCACCCCCCTCAGCGAGACCGGGGATCAGCCACTCGGGGCGTGGATGGTGTTCTACGGCAGCGGACACCGCCCGTCCCCGGAGGAGCACACCCTCATGGGTACCCTCGCCGACCTGGCAGGCCAGGCGCTGAGGCGCGTCAGGTTGCAGCAGGCACGAGTCGAACTGGCCACTGCGCTGCAGCAGACCATGCTCCCCAGGCTGCCTGAGAACCTCGCGGGCTTGGAGGTGGCTGCCCGCTACCGGCCCAGCCGGGACGGGCTGGATATCGGCGGAGACTGGTATGACGTCTTCATTGTGCCCGACGGCGCCATCGCACTGGAGATCGGCGACGTCCAAGGGCACGACGTGGACGCCGCCGCCCTCATGGGGCAGGTCCGCTTGTCCATGCGTGCGATCGCCGCCCAGGAACCGGATCCGGCAACCGTGCTGAGGCGTACCAACGAGCTGTTGACCACGATGGATGCGGCACGGTTCGCCAGCTGCACCATGCTGCATCTCGACCCGTGCGACGGACAGGTCACCGGCGCCAGCGCCGGCCATGTGCCGGTGCTGTGCGCGCGTAGGGACGGCAGCCACAGCATCCACGAGTTGCCGGGTGGGCCGGTCCTGGGAGTCGTGGCCGACACCGAGTACCGCGAGGAGACCTTCACCCTGGACAAGGACAGCGCGCTGATCATGGTCACCGACGGCGTGGTCGAAGGACCGGGCCTGACCTTGGAAGCCGGACTGGAGCGGGCCGGAACACTGGCCGGCGCAGCCCTCCACGACGGACTGAACGCCGAGCAGACCGCTGACCGCATCCTCGACGCCGCGCTCGCGGTAGACCATGCCGACGACGTGGCCGTACTGGTGATCCGCCGCACATGAGGTCGCCGGCGCCCTGACACCACCCCTCTCCGGTTCGCTCCCGCAGGTGCTCTGCACCCTGGCTGCAAAGGCGGCCGGACAGGTGCACCGTGCGTTGCGCCCGCGTCCTTACACACCCTCCATTCGGACCCCCAAAGCCCAAGGCCGTGAAGTTACAGGGCTGATCATCGGCGTCAAGTTGTTGATGCTGAGGGTTGCTTTGTAGGTGCGTCGGTCGACGCGCACCTCCTCAGATGAACTCCTTCGACAGCCCCAAGGCGGCTCTGGTGCTCCCACGGCTTGCCGGCGTTGTCTTCGGCGAAGCGTCCTGGCGAGGAATCCGTGGACCTCGCCGGTGGGCTGGGAGGCGTAAATCCGGCGTGGTCGCCGAAGCGTAGATCTTCTTGCGCTCGTTGTCCGGTCTTCGCTGCAAATCGCCTGGTCAAAGGTCATGTGCGGTGCCGGTCGGCCGAGCGGAGTTGCGGTGCACCCGAAGTCCTGCTGCAAGGCAGGTTCGACGGCGCTGTCGGAGGTATGGTTCGGGGCCACCAAAACCAGACCAAAGGTGGTGTTCCGGGGCTAATAGCTTCCGTGCGGCGTGCTCGTAGCGTCGAAGTCACCGACACGATCCGGTCTTCCGGAACGGAAGGAGCGGTAGATGAACGCGACAGGCCAGGACACGCTGGCGCCCGTCGACCTCACCACCGTGGGCCCCGGGAACGGGCACCCGGTTGTCCAGCCTCCCGTGCTGGGCGGATCCGAGCACACGGACTACTACCTGCTGGGCGACCTCCTGACGGACGAGCAGAAGGCGCTCCGCCAGAGGGTCCGGGACTTCATGGACCACGAGGTCACCCCGATCATCAACCCCTACTGGGAGCGGGCGGAATTCCCCTTCCCGCTGCTTCCCAAGCTCGCGGAACTCGGGATCGCGGGCTTCCAGATCTCCGGCTACGGCTGTCCGGGGATGAGCAATGTGATGGCCGGGCTGGTGATCCTCGAACTCGCCCGCGGTGATCTGAGCATCTCCACGTTCACCGGGGTGCACTCGGCGCTGGCGATGATGTCCATCGCGCTGCTGGGCTCGGAAGAGCAAAAGCAGCGCTTCCTGCCGCCGATGGCACGCCTGGAGAAGATCGGCGCCTTCGGGCTGACCGAGCCCGCGCACGGCACGGACGTGGTCAAGCTGGAGACGACCGCGCGCCGGGACGGCGACGGTTACGTCCTCAACGGTCACAAGCGGTGGATCGGCAACACGAGCTTCGCCGACTACGTGCTCATCTGGGCGCGCGGCGAGGACGGGCACGTGGGCGGCTACGTGGTCGAGAAGGACACCCCGGGGTTCGACGTCGAGGTCATCACGGGCAAGACGGCACTGCGCTGCGTGCAGAACGCGCAGATCTCCCTCACCGACGTCCGGGTGCCCGCCGAGAATCGGCTGGCGAACGTCGACACCTTCCGCGACACCGAGAAGGTGCTCCTGGCCTCGCGCTTCTGCGTCGCCTGGGAGGCGATCGGCGCCGCCGTCGCCGGCTACGAGACCGCGCTGGCCTACGCCAAGCAGCGCAAGCAGTTCGGCACACCACTGGCCGCCTTCCAGCTCGTCCAGTACCGGCTGGCGCGGATGCTGGCGGACATCACCGACATGATGTGCATGCAGTTCCGGCTCAGCCAGCTCCTGGACGAGGGCAAGTACTCGATGCCGCGTGTGGCGCTGGCCAAGATGCACTACACCGAGCGCGCCAGGGCCATCCTGGCCGACGCACGCGACATGCTCGGCGGCAACGGCATCCTCCTCGACTACCACGTGGCCCGGCACCTGTGCGACATCGAGGCCATCAACACCTACGAGGGGACCGACACGGTGCAGGCACTGATCGTGGGCCGTGACATCACCGGCTACAACGCCGTCGTGCCCACGTCCCCGGCCCGCTGACCCGGTACACGTCACGTCCGAAGAACAGGACCAGCCATGGAGAACACGCCCCTCCTCCAAGAACTGCACGTCGTCGATCTCGCCAGCTTCATCGCCGGACCGGCCGCGGCCACCGTTCTCGGAGACTTCGGCGCCGACGTGGTCAAGGTCGAACCACCGCACACCGGGGACGCCTACCGGTCGCTCGACCGGATTCCGCCCAACCCCCATGTCGAGGGCATCAACTACCCCTGGCAGCTGGACAACCGGAACAAGCGCACCCACCGCCCACGCGCGAGAGGCTGGGCCTGGAGTACGACGCTCTGGCCCCCCTCAATCCCCGGCTGATCTACGCCGACGTCACCGGCTTCGGCGAGGACGGACAGGACGCGCACCTGCCGGGCTTCGACGTGACGGCGTACTGGGCGCGCAGCGGCCTGATGGATCTCACACGCCAACACGGCGTGCCGCCGGCGATGAACGTGGTCGGGTCCGGTGACCACTCAACAGCGATCACGCTCTTCGCCGGGATCATGACCGCGCTGTACCGGCGGGACAGGACCGGCCAGGGTGCGCGGGTCACGGCGTCGCTGCTCGCCGAGGGCGCCTGGGCGGCGGGCCTGTGGCTGCAGGCCGTACTGGTCGGGGGGGACCCCCCCTCGCCCGGTCGACCGGTCCGACCCGCCGAACGCGCTCGGGAACATGTACCGGACGGCCGACGACCGCTGGCTGATACTCGTCTTCGTCATCGAGGACAAGCAGGTCCCGCCGTTCCTGAAGGCCATCGGCCATCCCGAAGCGGCGGAGGACCCGCGCTACGCCGACACCCGCAGCCGCCGCGCGCACGCGTCGGAGATCGCCGCCCTGCTGGACAAGACCTTCGCGACCCGGCCGCTGGCCGAGTGGCGCGAACTGCTGGACACGGCGGGGCTCACCTACGGGGTCGTCCAGACGCGCGGCATCGTGCCGCCCGAAGGGGGCATCGTGCGCTTGCCCGACCGCATCCCCCGCAACATCGCCCTGGAACTCCTGCTCACAGGCGATCCCCTCCCCGCCGAGCGCGCCGAACGCTTCGGCCTCGTCAACCACCTCACCGAACCGGGTGAAGCACTGAAGGGGGCTCTGGAACTCGCCGCCCGCATTGCGCGCAACGCCCCGCTGGCGGTGGCAGCGGTCAAGCCGGTCGTCGACGAACGGACCGCGTTCGGCGACCAGGAGGCCTTCCACGACCAGGACCGGATCGTCGGACCGGTCCTGTCATCGCAGGACGCGCAGGAGGGCGCCCGCGCCTTCGCCGAGAAGCGACGGCCGCGCTGGCAGGGGCGCTGACTCCCGCCCTGCCGCGCACGGCGCTCATGGCCCGCGCCCACAGGCACAGCCCCTGTTCACACCGTACGAAGCCGGTGACCCATGATGACCGAGCAATCCACTGTCCGAAGCGTGACCTACGATCTGCTGCGGACCCTCCGACTCACCACGGTCTTCGGTAACCCCGGATCCACCGAGGAGCCGTTCCTCCAGGAATTTCCCGAGGACTTCACCTACGTCCTGGCGTTGCAAGAGGCATCCGTCGTCCCGATGGCCGATGCGTTCGCACAGGTCACCCGGCGCCCGGCACTGGTCAACGTGCATTCCTCGGCCGGCCTCGGCAATGCTGTGGGGAACCTGGTGGCGGCGTTCCACGGGAACACGCCCTTGATCGTCACCTCGGGGCAGCAGCATCGGGAACTGATGATCGGGGACCCGTATCTGGGCAATCGCGATGCCACCACTCTGCCGAAACCCTGGGTGAAGTGGTCATACGAACCCGCGCGCGCCGAGGATGTACCCGAGGCTTTCATGCGGGCCTACGCGATGGCGCTGCAGCCTCCGGCGGGTCCGGTCTACCTCTCGATTCCCATGGACGACTGGAAGCAGCCGCTGTCCGGCTTCGCCCGCGTGCGGACGGTGAGCGACCGGGTGGCCCCCGACACCCAGCGACTGCGCGGCTTCGCCGACCGGATGTCCGCCAGCCGACGCCCCGCGCTGGTCTTCGGGCCGGAGGTGGACCGCGGCGGCGGATGGGATGCGGCCGTCGCTTTGGCGGAGAAGCTGCGTGCGGCCGTCTACGGGGCGCCGCTGCTCGATCGCGCCTCCTTCCCGGAGGACCATCCCCTCTTCGCCGGTCCGCTCGGGATGTCGGTCAAGGCCATCAGCGGCCGGTTGGACGGGCACGACCTGGTGGTCGTGATCGGGGCGGAGGTCTTCCGCTACTACCCTTACGTCCCCGGCGACCACCTCCCGGTGGGCACGGAACTGCTGCAGATCACTGCCGACCCCTCGGCCGCCGGGGCGGCACGGGTGGGCGACAGTCTCCTGGGCGACCCCGCAACGGCGATCGAGCTGCTGCAGGACATGGTCGCGGACGGATCCGCACGGTCCACGCCGGAACCGATGCCGCGGCCCCGGTACCTTCCGCAGGTGCCGAACAGTCCCCTCACCCCGCCGGAGGTGTATGCCGCCCTCAGCCGAGTCAGGCCTCCGGACGCGGTCATCGTCAACGAAACCACCTCCACCATGGCCCAGCAGGTCGAGTGGCTTCCCACAGTCAGGACCGGATCGTTCTTTGCCACGGCCAGCGGGGGCATCGGCTGGGGCGTCCCGGCAGCGGTGGGGATCGCGCTGGGCGACCGGGACAGGGGTGTCGACCGGCCGGTCGTCGGCCTGATCGGCGACGGCTCGTTCCAGTACTCCGTACAGGCCATCTGGACGGCGGCCCAGCACAGGCTGCCCATCGTCTACGTGGTCATGCGCAACCAGGAGTACTCGATCCTGAAGTCGTTCGCGGTACTGGAGGGGACGCCCGGCGTTCCGGGACTCGACCTGCCGGGGCTCGGCATCACCTCCGTGGCCCGAGGGTTCGGTTGCCGCGCGGTCGACGTGGACACCACCGAGGACCTGGAACGCGAATTCAAGGCCGCGCTGTCCGCCGCCACCACCACCGTCATCGTGGTCCCCACGCGACCCCAGAAGGCGATGCTGTGACCCCCCGTCCTGAAATCCGCCGTGTCGCACCTCACGGGCACCGATCCGGCGTGTCATGCGGGGATGGTGCGAAGAAGCGTCGAGCCGAGGTACTGGACCGCGAGCAACGCGACCTCCAGATCGGTATGCCCTTGCTGGACAGAGTGTCCCAGCGTCTCCTCAGCTTTCCGGATGCGGTACTGGACGGTATTCTTGTGCAGAATTTGGGCGCTGGCGGTCGCGGTGTAACTGCAACCGTTGTTCAGGAAGATCTGCACGGTCTCCCGCAGCCGTGCGCAGCTCTCGTTGTCGGTGGCCAACGGACCCAGGACGCTCTGCACCCAGGTGCGCAAGTCCTGGATGTTCCCGGCCATCAGGGCGATCGGAGCGACTTGGGAGTACTCGGTGAACCGCGGTGCCGGGTCGGCCATGGCCGCCAGCTCCTGAGTGCGCAGTGCCTGCCGGTGCGTACAGCGAAATCCATCGATTCCGAATCCCATGCCACCAAAACCCAAGTGCACGGAATGATCACCGAGCTCGGCGATATTCGACAGCCGATCCCAGGGAACGTCGACACGCGAGCCGAACGGCAGCCAGACCCACGAAAGAATCTCGTCGCGGGGGACGAAAAGCGGCCTGGCAGGGCATTGGAATTCCTTGGCGATCACATGGGCCATCCGGTCGAGCCGGGACAGTCCATTTCCCTCGCCGGTCAGCGGAGGCAGCCAAGCCACCATTCCGAGGTGATGCTGCCGGAGTCGGTAACCAAGTGCCGATTCCGCCCAGTCGAGGTCGACATCCTGCTCGGCCAGGATGTCCCGCACCCGCGCGGCGCGCACGGCGGTCTGGCTGAGCAGCCAGTGCTCCCGTTCGAACTGGTACACGTCGATGACGTGCTCGGTCACCCGGTCGATGTAGCCGAAACTCACCTGCAGCATGTGCCGATTGGTGGCGGCCCACAGATCCCTTTCGGCGCCCTGCCGGTCAAGTTCATCGAGGCACCACTGCATGAACCGCCAATGGCCGATCCTGTAGGCCCGAACCAGCGCGCTGACGGAGACATTCCGCTGCGCGAGTCTCCTGGCGTACTCCGAGGCGGCCACGGGCCCCTCGACGTTGTCCAGCGGAATGTCGTTCTCGAAAATGTGCAGCAAGGTGGCGACGTTTTCCGTGACGCTCGCCTGGAGAATTTTGACGACGGTCTCGTCGCCCCTGAGATCCGGGATCTCGGCAATCAGATTCTGCCTTATGTCGTGGCTTACCGCCGACAGGTGTGACCCTACGTTCTCCGCGACAACGGACAGTTGCTTTGCGGTGCCGGGATATTCCGCAACCATGGTTCGATTCTACAGCGGCCTCATGATCTTCTTGCTCTTCTGCCGGTGATGGACAGCGATGCCCCCGGCCGCACACCGACGCAGTCCGCCCGCGTGGATTGGTTCAACGGCACCAAATTTCGCGCGAAGGTCGTATTACGCGCCCAGTGGCTGCCGTGCCTCCCACCCCTAGCGTCGTCCTTTGGCGGGATCGCCCCGAATCCGTTCTGCGGCGGTCGGCGCACGCCAGCCCATGCTTCGAGACCAGAACCATCCGAGGAGATGGTCCTCAGTGACCGACACCTACCGAGGCAGCCTCAGCACGCAGCAGTACACCACGCTCGAGACGACCGATTCCGCAATCGCGATGGTCGACTCCGAGGGGCGGGTCGTCGCGTGGACGAGCGCCGCACAACGGCTCGTCGGCTACTCGGCCCGGGAGGTGGTGGGCCAACCCGTCTGGTTCGTGATGCCCCTGTCCCGGAGCATGTGGCAGGTACAGGCGTTCGTCGAGGAGTGCCGCGTGCGGGGCGGCTGGTCCGGCACGACGGCGGTTCGACATCGCGACGGCCGCACGCTCCAGGTGGGGGTGCGGATTTCGCTGCTGTGGGGACTGGACGGGAATGTCCATTGGCTCGTCTCCGGCACCGACATCGCCGCGCTGTCGTCATCGGCGACCACCGGATCGGTGCGCGAGTCGCTTCTCATGCGCACGCCGATCGGCGTTGTGGTCCGCGATCTGGAACTGCGCTGCACTTGGGTCAACGAGGTCATGGAACGCCTGGACGGCGTCCCGCATGGCCGGCGATTGGGATGTCGCCTTACGGATGCGCGACCTGGCTTCGAATCCGAAGCGCTCGAGGCGGTGATGCGGCAGGCGCTTAACAGCGGCATTCGCGCGGCGTACGAGTACCGGGCGTCGCCCGTGGACGACCAATGCAGGGAGCGTGCCCTGGCGGCGTCGTTCTTCTGCCTCCACGACAGCCAAGGTCGACCGCTGGGGGTGTGCTCCTTGACCGTGGACGTCACCAGCAGCCGACGGGCGCACGAGCGTCTCGCCATCCTCAGCGAGGCCGGCACCCGGATAGGCAGCACCCTGGACGTGATGGAGACTGGTCAGGAACTGGCCGACCTCGCCGTGCCCCTCCTGGCCGACTACGCAGTCGTCGACCTCGCGGAGTGCGTCCGGCTCGGCGAGGAGCCGACGGTCCCGGTCCGTTCGGCGGGGGAGTGCCGCCAGACGTTCCGCCGTGCGGGCCTGGCCTCGATCCACTCGGGCACCCCGGAGTCGCCGTGGGCGCGTGGGGACTTGATCCTCGTGCCGCCGACCTCGCCCTGGATCAAGGTGCTGTCCTCGGGTAGTTCCCACCTCGAACCGGTCCTGGACACGTCTCCGGGTACCTGGGTGGACCTCGACCCCGCGCGGGCGCGGGCGATCCGTGAGCACGGGATGCACTCCATGATGCTCGTGCCCATCCTGGCGCGTCATGCCGTGCTGGGGGTGGCCTTGTTCATCCGCAGCGAGGATCCCGAGCCGTTCCAGGAGGACGACTTGCTCCTTGCGGAGGAGTTGGTCACCCGGGCCGCGCTGTCGTTGGACAACGCCCGCCAGTACACGCGCGAGCACGCCACCGCTCTCGCACTGCAGCGCAGCCTGCTGCCCCAGCGCTCGAGGAGCGGCACAGCGATCGAGGCGGCCTCGCGCTACCTGCCGGCCGATGCGGGCAACGGTGTCGGGGGCGACTGGTTCGACGTGATCCCCCTCTCCGGCGCTCGGGTGGCGCTGGTCATCGGAGACGTCGTCGGGCACGGTATCAACGCCGCGGCGACCATGGGGAGGCTCCGGACGGCCGTACGCACTCTCGCGGACATGGACCTGGCTCCCGACGAACTGCTGACCCATCTCGACGACACGGTCCGGCACCAGGCCGACGAGGATGCCGACGTCGACAACGGGGCCTGCGCCGCGGTCGGCGCCACGTGTCTCTACGCCGTGTACGACCCGGTGCTCCGGCGGTGCACGATGGCACGGGCCGGGCACCCTCCGCCCGCGGTCGTCGATCCGCAAGGCCGGGTGACGTTTCCCGACCTGCCCTCAGGGGCTCCACTCGGCATTGGATCGGTCCCCTTCGAATCGGTGGATGTGGACCTCCCCGACGGGTCCCTGCTTACCCTGTACACCGACGGCTTGGTCGAAGCCCGCGAGAGTGACATCGACACCGGGATGCGGCAGTTGGGCGCGACCCTCGCGGCCCAGCCCCAGCGGTCTCTGGAAGCGCTCTGCTCCGCGGTGATCGAGGCGCTGCCGACTCGGTCACCCTCTGACGACATCACGCTGCTGGTGGCGCGGACCCATTCGCTCACCCCCGTCCAGACCGTCTCATGGAATCTGCCCCGCGACCCCGCCGTTGTCTGCCGCGCCCGCGCACTGGTGACCCGGCAACTGACCCAGTGGGGCTTGGAAAACCTGGCCATTGACACGCAGTTGATTACCAGTGAACTCGTCACCAACGCGATCCGCCACGGCGCCGGACCCGTTTCCCTGCGTCTGATCAAACATCGGCTGCTGACTTGCGAAGTCTCGGATGCCGGCAAGTCCTTCCCGCGCCTGCGCCACACCTGCAGCAGCGACGAAGGCGGCCGCGGCATTCTCCTGGTCTCCCAGCTCTCGCACCGGTGGGGCAGCCGCTGGACAACCGGCGGCAAGGTCGTCTGGGCGGAACAGGATCTACCCGAACACGGCTGAGCGTTGATACCTGGGGCCGAGCCGAGTCCCCTGGCGAGGCTGACCACTTTCGCGACCCCGTCCCGGAATGGCGGACATGGCCGTCACGGGCGCTGGCATGACCCCTTCGGATCCTGCTAGGGGCTATGTGACTGAGGGACTGGCGCGCAGGAAAGAGGAGCTGACATGAACCTCGCAGCCCACGTGATGCGCGGCGCCCGGACCCATCCGGATCGCTCCGCACTGCGTTTGGAAGACGACACGGTTTCCTACCGCACGCTCGACCAGCGCAGCGCCCGCGTGTCCGGGCTGCTCCGCGACCGCGGCGTGAAACGCGGCGACCGAGTCGCAATCAGGCTATCCAACACCCCAGAGTTCGCGCCTACTTCGCCGTACTGCGGGCCGGCGGCATCATCGTTCCGATGAACCCCTGCTCAAGCCTCGGGAGGTCGCCTACCACCTTGGCGACTCAGAGGATCGGGTGGTGTTCGCTTGGCACGCCTGCGCCGACGAGGCGCGTGCCGGTGCTCGGCAGGCCAGGGCCGGTACGGTCGTCGTGGGCTGGTAGAATTTGGCGACCTGCTGAGCTCCATCCCAGCCCTCGAGGACGTGTCCGACCGGCACGAGGACGACACCGCAGTGGGGCCGCTGTCGCGGTCGTCGGTTTCCCCAACCCCGATCTGGGTGAGGAGGTAGCCAATCGTTCTCAAGCCGGGCGCCCACGCCACGGCCACGAGTCTGCGTGCTTACGTCACAGTCAGGTGGCCGCCTACCCGCGAAAGGTGTGGATCACGAACGCGCTGCCGGAGGGACCGACCGGCAAGGTCCTGAGGCGGAAGATCGTCCCGCCAACCGGGCCGGACAGACGATGATGCGGCAGGGAGCGGCGCCCTCTTCGTCCACAGCGCCACCATCTCCGATCTCGCCTTGACCCGGTGTTCTGCGCGTTCGCGATCGCCACCATCTGTGATCTCTGATGACGGATCCTAGGCTGGCTTTGGCGCATCGGAGGTGGCGGGAGTGCGATTGGCATTGTGCTGGGCATGCAGCACCACCAGCGTGGCGAGCCCAGCCGCCGCCGCTCCGGCGAGCATGGCGGCGCGATCGCCGAATGCCGTGTCGGTGGCCAGCGTCCCCTTTTCCCCCTGCTGTGCGGCGGCAGGGAGAGGGGTTGTGGCGCATGGCCTCTTTCGAACTGCGAACCTGATATCCGGCTCGTATCTCCCACTATCACTCGCCAGGCAGCCTGCCGCACCTGTGACCGATACAGGCAACGTGAAGGGCCCCGGCCATCGGCCGGGGCCTTTGTCGTTAGACGCGGTCGCGTGTGCCGTCTGCAGGAGAGCGTTCGCCTCTGCGGCGGGACGGTGTACCGACCACGGGGGAGCGGGCGTGGACCAGCCGCGGCACGCCGGGGCGGGCCTCCGGGGGAGCGGTCCGGTTGAAGCGGTCGGCGCGCTCTTGCATGGCCTCTTGCACCAGGTCGTTGTACTCGCCGGCCAGGGTCTCGTAGTCGCGTTGCAGTTGTTCGCGCTGGGCTCGCTCCCTGGCGAGGGTGCCGAGGGTGTCGCCGATGTACTTGGCGAGGATGGCGACGCTTCCGGATCGGGCCGAGTGTGACTGCGTCAGCTTCGCTTCCCGCTCGGCGAGTTGCGTGAGGCGTTCCCCGTGCTCCTTGTCCAGGCGGATGCGGCGCTCGGCGAGTTCGCTGTACGCCTCGCGGGTCTGCTCGTCGCGGCGGCGGAGCCACCGCTGCATGGACCTGGTGGCAACGGCCGTGACGAAGGCGACGGGCAGCAGGACCACGCTGATGTCGTGGGCCGTGGGGGCGTCGTCGGCCACGGCGAGGCCGATCGCGGTTCCGCCCGTCAGTCCGCCGACGGCGGCTGTGACGGTGGATTGTGGGAAGCGTCGCTGCATCCCGTCACCCCCTTGCTCTCGCACCCCCTTGGTTGCCCAACTCGGATTGCAGGCGTCGCGCGTGCTCGATGTTGGCGATCAGCATGCTGCGGATGCTGGGGTCGTGAATGCCCCACGCGTCAGCGGCAGTTTCGGGGGTTAGCGGTTGAATCGGTTCGGATTGTGAGCGTACATCCTGATTTGGGTATGTCGGGCTTGTTGTGGCCGAGACGACCCCCGCAGTGATCAAAAGAGTCCACACGTCGGTGTGGAGGGCGCGAGCGAGTGCTTCGAACTGGTTGGGGTGCGGCAGGGTGATGCCGTCGACCATGCGACTCACCGCGGATTGGCTCATGCCGGTTGCGGCTGCGAGCTGCTTCCGTCCGCCGGCCCCGCTGGTGAGGTCGTAGCCGGCCCTGTCGGCGAGGTCGACGATCAGTGCCCGGAAGCGCTCCACCGTCGGCTCGGATGTGTCGTCCATACTCCGCATGTCTCCAAGCTAGCGCGCATGCATGCATCAGGGGAAGGCGTGCATGCACGCATTAGCCCAGGTGATCAAGGCGTGTCGTAATTTGCCCAGGTAGTGCCAGAGGTGCGCTGGGCGCATTCACCCGAAAAATCACACTCCAATCAGCCCGTGTCTTACTTGCGTGCATGCGTGCACGCGTCCTAACGTGTATGCATGCAAGCAATTCCATGCATGCATGCACGACAGGTGTGACAAGGAGTGAACGTGCCCGAGCTTGTTCTCCGCACGGCCTTCCTCCGCGAGAAGGCAGGGGAGGTCGGTGACAACTGCGACGCCCATATCGCCAAGCGCATCGGTGTGCGCCAGTCGACGGTCACGCGCCTGCTCACGGGCCAGACCTTCCCGAGCGTCCACACGCTGTGGGCGCTCGGGGCGGCCTACGAGGTCCCCGTCAGCGACCTGATCGCAGAGCTCCCCGCATGACCGGCCACCCGTGCGGCTGCGAGGTCGTCCGGAACTACGACTACGACGAAGCCGCCGAGAAACTCCGGTGCAAGAAGCGGTTCTTGCAGGACAACATCAGCCGCCCCCTGCACCAGAAGATCGGCGAATCGGTTTCGTTCTGCGACTGCGAACTCCGCCGGATCCAGGCGCAGTTCCGCGCCATGCCGGTGCTCGCGGCGGTCGAGCCGCAGACCACCACCCCGCCCAAGGCGCTCGCTGCCATCCGTCCCTCGGGGCCGGGAAGGAAGCGCGCCGCCTCATGAGCGCGGGGCCGTCGGACCTCGCACGTCCGGACAGCCCCGCCGACCACGAGCCCTCAACCACGAGAAGAAGAGGAACCCGTGAAACCCAATGCTAGCCCGCAGCGCAAGGCGATGACTCTTCTCGCCGGCCTCGCCTCGCCCGACCACAACCCGGCTGGAGGCGAGCACTGATGGACGTCGTCGAGACCATCAAGGCCTGCATCCTCGCCACCATGGGCTTCCTTGCCCTGGCGCTCCCCGCCGCGATCGTCCTCCAGCGGTTCCTGACCGACCGGACGCAGGCCCCGCCGCACGACGCCGTCACGTGCAAGGACTGCGCGGGGCTGCGGCACCCGTCCAACTTCGCCGCCCGCGCCGCGCTCGCCGCGATGCCCCGCCCCCGGATCGGAGGCCAGGCATGAGCCGGAGCCGCGACCTGTACCGCGCCAACCACGTGACCACTGCCGCGACCGCCCGCGGTGAGCGCGGCGTCTGGGTGCCGGTGTTCACCTACCGGGCGACGCCGACCGCGCAGCAGATCGCACGGCTCGCCAGGAGCGGCGGACTCGCGTACGGCCCGGCCGGGGAGTTCGAGGCGTACGCCGCGCTCGTCCCCACCGGCGCGGCCGTGTGGGTCCGCTACGTCGGCGGCGACGGCCCGGTCCCGCCGCCGATGCCGGAGCGGATGACGGTCCGTGTTCCCGACTACGGGCCCGGCCCTGACTACCAGGGCGTGCGGATCGTGGAGGTGTCGATCCTGCCGACCTGCTCCGTCTGCGGCGGTCCGCGCGGCTTCGACCGCATCGTGCCGGACTGCTTCCAGCGAGACGACGTCTGGCACGTCCGCGATCAGTGGGCCAACCCGTGCACGCACAAGGACATGTACGAGGACGTGCTGTCCGAGGCTCGGAGCCTGAGGCGCAGGGCCAACCCGGTCGTGCCGGTCGTCGAGACCAACGGCGGCCGGTTCGCCGAGGCCGTGGAATTCCTCGTCAAGGGCGCGACGGCGAAGCGCTTCGTTCACGCCAAGCAGGGCGCGCAGGCGCTCGACGAGGCAGGGCACACCGAGGCCGCCGGAATCGTCTGGGAACAGCTCCAGGCCTGCCGGGGACTGATGTCGGCCAACCAGGCCGCCCACCACCTCCACACCCTCGGCAGGGGTGACGGCCGATGACCGCCACGAGCGCCAAGACTGCCAAGACCGCGCGGCAGGTTCACCCGCTGGTCACCGCGATCGAGGACGTCGCCCGGAAGCGTCGTGCCGAGTCCGAGAACCCGACCCGGTTCAAGCGGATGACCCGCTACTACGCCGACGCCATCGTGCGCGGCGAGGAACAGCGGCCGCCGTCCCTCGACAGCGACGACGCGATCAGCATTGCCGCCCACATTGAGGCCCTGGCCGGCATGCGCCGCATTCAGGCCGCCCGCCACCCCGTCTCTCACCGCTGCGAGAGCTGCCGCGGTGCCCTTTACATCATGACCAGGAGGGTCCCCCTGTGAGTCGCAGCATCTACGACCTTCCCGACGGGAAGGCACGCTTCCTCGCATTGCTCGCAGACCGCACCGAGCGTCGCGACGGCTGCTTGGTGGGGACGGGCGCCAGGAGCGGGGGCTACGGCCGATTCCGAATGGACGGCGTCGTCCTGACCGCGCACAGGTCCTCGCTTGAGGTGCGCCTTGGTCGACGCCTCGCGGACGGGATGTTCGCGCTGCACTCCTGCGACAACCCGCCGTGTGCCGATCCGGAGCACCTGCGGGAGGGTTCGGTAGGCGAAAACTCGCAGGACTGCGTGGAGCGCGGCAGCCACCACTGGGCCAATAAGACGCATTGTCCGAGAGGCCATGCGTACGACGCGGCGAACACGTACATCCAGACCGACGGTGGCCGCGCCTGTCGTATCTGCCGTAACGAGCGGGTTGCCGCCTTCAAGGCGGCTCGTCGTCAGGCAGGTGCGCGATGACGAGCGCGATCGCCGCTGATGCCCCAACCGCCCGTCTCCTTCTCCCCGCCGACGCGTCCGAGGCTGAGTGGCACGCCGTGCGCCGCGCCGGGATCGGCGGCTCGGACGTCGCCGCGATCCTCGGCCTGGCCGGGAAGTACTCCAGCCCTCGGCAGGTCTTCGAGGCCAAGCACGGCCGCTCGACCTTCGACGGCAACACCGAGTACGCCGAAGTGGGCGTGGAGATCGAGTCGTTCATCGCCTACCTGTTCTCCAAGCGGTCTGGCCTGACGATCGCCGAGCCGCCGGGCACGCTCGTCCACAACGAGCACGCATGGATGCGAGCCAACGTCGACAGGTACGTCCTCGATGAGGCCGGTGCAGTCATCGCGCCCTTGGAGTGCAAAAACCGATCCGAGTACCAGATCGACGACTGGGAAGAGGGCGTGCCTGACGGCCCGGCTCTCCAGGCCCACTGGTACCTCGCGGTCGGTGGCTGGGACCACGCGTACGTGGCTGCGCTCGTCGGCGGGAACAAACTTCGCTACCACCGCATCGAGCGCGACGAGGAGATGATCGGCTACCTCGTCGACTACTGCGGCACGTGGTTCCAGAAGCACGTGGTGGAGGGCTTCCCGCCCCCGCCTGACGGCCTGGAGGCCACGACGAACCTCCTGGCCAAGCTGTGGTCGGTCAAGGCCGACGAGGTGGCCACCGTCGACCTCGCGAAGGCGAAGGAGCTGCTGGCCCGCCGGGCGGACCTCAAGGCGCAGGAGAAGGCGCTCGATGACGCCTTGCGCACGGTCGAGAACGAGATGCGCCTCCTGACCGGCAAGGCCGCGATCGCCAAGGCCGATGGCAAGCAGGCGTGGTCGTGGAAGGCCAACGGCACGTTCGCGTCGAAGAAGTTCCGCGAGGCCCACCCCGATCTGGCCGCCGAGTACACGACCGATGCGCCAGTGCTGGACACCGAGCGGCTCGCTGCCGACCACCCCGAGATCTATGCCGAGTTTCGAGCCCGCGTTCTGCGGCCGTCCACGAAGGGCCTGTGAGCCATGACGACCTCTCTCAAGGACCGGGTCCGCTCCGCGACCACGGCCAACCCCCAGCGCACCACCGCGCGGAGCCTCGTGCCGGAGGGCATCATCCCCGCGCAGCAGGCCGACGAGCCCGAGGCCGCCCAGGTGGCGATGGACTTCCTCCGCCGGTACGAGCAGCACTTCGCCGAGGCCCTGCCCGCGCACGTCGACCGCGACAACTTCTTCGCGGCCGTGCGGGCGGTCCTGCCGTCCCTGGCCCGCTGCACGCCGGCGAGCGTGCTGCAGGCGCTCCTAGCCTGCGCCCGGTTCGGACTCGTCCCCGACGGGCGCCGTGCGGCGATCGTCGCCGACGAGGGCCTGGCCGTGTTCGTGCCCATGTATCAGGGCTACATCGAGCTGATGCACCTGTCCGGGCAGGTGCAGTCGGTGCGGGTCGGCCTGATCTACGAGGGCGACGAATGGCACTTCGCGCCGTCGGCGACTCCGCCGGACGACTTCAAGCACCTGCCGCGCGTGGAGCTGCCCAAGGAGAAGCGTGGCGAGCCGATCCTCGCGTACGCGTTCTGCTGGATGACGGGCGGCGCCCGCTCGCAGGTGATCGTCCTTAGTCGGGAGGACGCCGAGCAGATCCGCGACGAGCACAGCCGCGCGTACCAGCGGGCCGAGGAGTCCGGTAAGCGGGACTCGTTCTGGCACATCAAGTTCCCCGACATGTGGGTGAAGTCGGCGATCCGCCGCCTGCCGAAATATGTGCCTATGTCGCCCGAGCTGGCGGCACTGGCCGCTGCGGACGACGCCGGGGACTCCGGCACCCCGCAGATCCTCCACGCCCCGCCGGCGCCCGGCGAGGCCGCGTGGATCGCGGCCCGACAGGACGCCGACGCGGAGGCGCCGCAGTTGCCCCTGCGCCGGGTGCGCGAGTCCCGCCCGGTCCTGGTGAAGCGGAACACGCTCCGCCGCCGCGCCATCCGAAAGGGGCGCCGCTGATGTCCTGGCACGAAGGGGTCCTTGTCGGCGTCGACTTCGAGACGACCGGCACGGACCCGGAGACGGACCGCATCGTGACTGCCTCGGTCGTCTACTGGCAGAACGGGCGGACGCTCGACTCCCGGTCGTGGCTCTCGGACGCCGGTGGCGTCGAGATCCCGGCCGGAGCCACGGCAGTGCACGGCGTTTCAACCCGGGTGGCCCGCTCTGCGGGCCGCCCGGCCGCCGAGGTCGTGGCCGAAGTGAAGGTCGCGCTTGCGGAGGCCGTGGAACGCGGTCTGCCCATCGTGGCGATGAACGCCTCCTTCGACCTGACGATGCTGGAGGCGGAGGCCGTCCGGTACGGGCAGCGGGGCCTGTTCTCGGTGTCCGTGCCGTACGTCCTGGACCCGCGGGTGCTGGACAAGCACACCGATCCGTGGCGGCCCGGCCGCCGGACCCTGACCGACCTGTGCGGGCACTACCGGGTGCCCCTGGTCGACGCGCACTCCGCGCACGCCGACGCAGAGGCCGCGTGCGCGGTGGTGTGGGAGATCGCCGCCCGGCACGGCTGGCTGACCGACCTGAGCCTGGAGTCCCTGCACGAGGACCAGGCCCGCTGGGCGAAGGACCAAGCCGTCGACCTGCGGGCTTACTTCGCCCGCACTCCCGGCCGGGAGCACCTGGCGGCGGGGGTCCGTGAGGACTGGCCGATCGTCCCGGCGTGGCCGGTGGGGATGGGTGAGCGCGTATGAGCCCCCTCGCGGCGCTCCGCGCCCGGGCTGGCCGCCTGCGGGCGGCGATGGCCGATGCCACAACGACGTTCCTCGAGGACCTGGGTGCCCTCGACGACGACTGCGACCCCGAGATGGGCGTGGTCGACGACGCCGACAGCAACGACTTTGACCAGTGCCAGCGCGAAGGACGCCGGACCCCTCACGCGATGCGTGGCGACGGGTCCCGCCGGTGCTGGAGCTGCGGACACGAGACAGCGGGTGACCAATGAGTGTTGAGACCTTCGGCCCGGAGTACGTGCAACCTGCACGGCAGGTCTGCCCCGACTGCCCCTGCTGCACCGCCGCCCTGTGCGCGCGGGGCCGGACGACGGTGTCGGCCTGTGCCGGGTCGACGCCAGCCGAGCACCGGCCGACCGTCGATGGCTGCCCGTGCTCGGCGGAGTCGACGACGGGCACCGCGGCCTGGCACGCGGCGAAGATCGCCCTGACCCGGCTGGCCATGGGGAAGGGCCTGTCCGAGGAGGCGGAGGAGCTGCTGCGCGGCCTCGCCGACGGTGAGGTGCTGGACGGCCCGCTCGGGCCGCTGCAGGAAGTCACGAAGCGGTGGCTCGTCAGGTTCGTGGACCTGAGGCTGCAGGTCACCGACCTCGGGCACGTGTACCTGTCGGGCCGCCGGCTGGGGGAGTGGAAGCGGGGCCCGGTCGTCGTCATGGACGTCGACGAGCGGGCGCGCACCGCGCAGGTCGTGGTGACCGCGTGGAAGACGGACGAGCCCGTGACCGTCCCCGTTGACCAGCTGGTGGGCGCGAGCGGCCTCCAGCCGGGCGACCTGCTCGGCAAGTTCCTGGACGCGGCCGCGAACTGTGCGGTGGAGGACGCCGACCACATCGTGCTCCTGGAGATCCGCGTGGCTCCGGCGCTCGCGTCGTGGGCCGGTCCGGCCGGTGGTGCCGAGTGAACGCCGACGACCTGGTGCTGTTCGAAGATGCCCCCGCCCCTGCGGCGGGGGCCGCCCCCTCATCAGAAGAACCGACAGAGTTTCCGCGCCGTTGCTACGGCGGATCCTCGCTCCTTCCCGAGGGCGGCCGCGAACTGGACAACGAGCGTGCTCTACGCCTCATGGCTGCCCTCTCGCCAGGTACGGCTGATGCGAAGATCTTCGTCATCCCCGGCGAGCCGGCCAGTAAGAGCCGCCCGCGGTTCGGCCGTGGTGGAAAGACCTACAAGACAGACGCGGACACCGACGCCGAAAAGCGCACCGGGTGGCACTTCCGCCGCCTGTTCAAGGGAGAAGGCCCCTGGACAGGGAACGTTGCCCTGGGCTGTGTGTTCTTTCGGCCCAACCGGCAGCGCATCGATGTCGACAACATGCTCAAGCACATTTGCGACTCGGCAAACGGCATCGCATGGGTCGACGACTCGCAGGTAACCGCCGCCTACGGCATCGCGGAGTGCGACGCCGATAACCCGCGCACCATCGTCGTGGTCGCTCGCCACCACTCCACGCTGGCGCGGGGAACAGACAACGACCGCCTATGTGCTCACTGCGGGAAGCCTTTCAACACTGACCGGCCAGCCGCCCAGAAGCACTGCTCGAAACTCTGCTCCAACGAGGCAGCGGGCCGAGACCTGTCCGAGCCGGTCGACTGCAAGGGGTGCGCCGAGCCGTTCCGGCGGAAGACAGCGACACAGGTGTTCTGCTCGTTCGTGTGCAGCCGCGCGTACTGGAAGGCGCGGCCCCGGAACCGGCGCAACAACCGGAGTAAGTGCTCCCAGTGTGACGCGCAGCTCAGCCACAACCGCGGCGGCCGGTGCCGCGCCTGCTGGAAGGCCAACCCCAACCCAGGGCAGGGGGCTGGCCGGTGACCGGCGCGGGCGGCATCACGATCGAGGAAATCGCGGAAGCCCTGGATTCGGTGCTGGTGGTGCGGCGGGCGACGGACGAGGAGATCGCCGCGGCCCTGACCGGGCCGGACGTGTCGTGTGCGTCGGTGGCCCGCCTGCTGCGCTGTCGAAAGGACCGGGTGTCGCGCATCCGCTGGGAGATCGGCCTGGCGCCCTACCCGCGCGGGCGGCGAAGGACGGCCGACTCCTGGCAGGAGGCGTACGGGGCGCGGACCGTCGCGGTTGACGGCGACCACGTGCACTGGACCGGGTCGCTCAGCGCGCGCGGGACACCCGTGGTCGGCCTGGGCAGGCGGTACCGCACCGCGTACCGGATCGGCTTCGAGATCCACCACGGGCGGGAGCCTGACGGGCCGGTGCTGCACCTGTCGACGTGCGACTACCCGGGCTGTGTGGCCGGCGCCCACCTCTCCGACACGTGGCTGCGGGCCCTGACGGCGGCGAGGCGCTGATGGCGATGGAGGGCGACACCTGGAACCGCGACGTCGACTACGTGGCCGTGCAGCGGGTCGTGAGCGGCGACTGGCCGCTGCCAGAGCTGCAGGAGAAGGAGCAGCGGGTGGCCGCACGCCTGATGTTCCAGGCCGAGGTCAGCGACAAGGAGGTTGCCCGACGGCTCGGCATCAGCGAGCGGACCGTCGCACGGTGGCGGGAGGCGGCGGCCGATGTCGTGGGTTGACGTGGTCTTCGCGTACGGGGCCGCAGTCGACTCCGTGGCCCGCACGGTCCTCGTGTGGGGGCCGCCCGTGGGCCTTGCCGTGGCCGGCGCCATGTGGTGGCGGCTGCGCCCGACGGGCCGCCGCCGCGATGTCCGGACACCCGAGACTCCTGTCCCCGGACACGGGGACAGGACGGAGGACACCGCCCCCGAGGTGCCCGAGGGCGGTGCTCTGACCTGCGCGGACACGTCTCCGGACATGTCCGTGGACGCCGGCCCGGACATGTCCGGGCTCACGGGAGGAGATCACCGCTGATGCCTCGTCCAAGCCGCTACGCACCCGACACCACCGACCGTCCGCCGCATTGGAGCGACGACGCCGAATGCCAGAACCACGAGGCCCCCGACATGTGGTTCGCGGAACGCGAGAGCGACCCGCTCGCGGTCCTGGAGGCCAAGCGGCTGTGCGGCCGCTGCTCGTGCCGCCTGCCCTGCCTCGGCCGGGCCTTGGACACCGGCGACCCCTGGGGGATCTGGGGCGGCCTGGACCCGGACGAGAGACGTGCCCTCAGCTCCAGCAGCCGGACCGCCGCATGACGCACGGAAGGAACCACCCATGCCCCAGGGGCAGCGGCACAAGCCGCCTGTCACCGGGGTCGTCCTCAACTGGAAGTCCTGGGACCACTGGTCGGACCTCCAAAAGCCCTGCCGCTACTGCGGTGGCCTCACCAACCTGCGCGACTCCAAGAGGAAGCCCGCGCACAAGGTCTGCGCGGAGGAGGCCATCGCCCGACAGATCGCCGAGCAAGCCGAGTCGTACGAGAACGAGAGAAGACGCCAGCGTGACGTACAGCAAGAACTACCGGACGCGGATCAAGGGTGACGAGCGGTCAGAGATGGCCGGGAAGATGGCCGCGCTCTACACGGCCGGGTCGTCGATCCGAGCGATCGCCGACCACTACGGCCGGTCGTACGGCTGGACGCGGGTCGTGCTGCTGGAGATGGGCGTGCAGATGCGCACCCGCAGCGGTACCCGCGCGGCCCGCAAGAAGAGCACCGCGGCGGTCGAGGGAGGGCGCGCGTGAACGCCCGCCCGTTCTGGCCGGGCTGGGTCCTCCTCGCGGTCTTCCTCGCCTTCATCGCGGCCGGGTGCATCCACGTCGACGGAGACCCGCCCCCCGCCGACTGCACGAACCTCGGCCTCGCCGGCGCGGCCGTCGCCCCCGAGGCCACCCGCGGCTCCAGCTCGTGGAAGAAGGCCGACCCGCCCCGGCAGGCCACCCGGCCGTCAGGCCTGACGTCCTCGAGCACCCCCCGCCACCGCAGAGACCTGGACGTGGACATCACGTTCGGTCCCTGCGGCTGACCCCTAGACCGGCCCCCCGGGAACCTGCCTCCCCGGGGGGCCCTCTCCCTGCCCTCACAGCCCCGGAAAGCCCTCATGACCAACAGCGCCTCACCGCTGCCCGCAAGGTACTTCCATGGCGGCATCCCTGGCCTCAGGCCCGGCGACCTGCTCACCCCGCACGAACCGAACTTCGTCGACGGCTGCCCGATCTGCACAGCGAAGGCAGCCGGCCAGCAGCCTCACGTGCCCGGCCTCGGCATCGTCGACCCGCTCACCGAACGCCCCGACCGCGTCTACCTCACCAGCGACCGCGAGTACGCCCGCTGGTATGCGTCCTTGTTCCCCCGGGGGGACCTGTACGTTGTCGAGCCCGTCGGCGACGTCGAGCCGTCCACCGAGGACCTGTTCCCGTCATGGGCAGTCGAGGCCGCCCGCGTCCGCACCGTGTACGACCGGTACGTCCAGCTCACCCGCCAACAGCGGCGAGCGCTCAACCGCCGTTGGACCGCGCTGGATTTCGCCCGGCAGGCGGCCAGCCGATGACGTCAGGACTGGCCGGGCTCGCCGGCCTTCTTGCGGCTGGTGACGGTCGGCTCGCGGAGTCGCTCGATGTCCCGGGCGCGGGCGATGCGCCGGATCGTCTCGTAGCTGACGTCAGTGGCGTCGGCGACTTCCTTGGGCTTCATGCCGTCCTGGGTGAGGGCGCGGACCACGGCGTCGGCAAAGGCCGCGGCGGCGTTGTCGCGGATGGCCTGCGCCTCCTGGTCGGCGCGGTTCTTGGCGGCGGCAGCTTCCCTCAGGCGGGTCAACGGGTCCTCCACTGGCATGCGCTGATCGTTCCACACCGCCTTGGCCACAGCTCCTTGGACACACCCTTGTGTCCATCAGCCAACAGGCAGTTGTCCAAGTGTATGTTGGCTATGCGGTGATCGCGAGTCACGACACGGTCACCGCATGTGCCCACCCTTCGGCCCGTATGACCGAGAGAGGAGTCCAGTGAGTACAGAGGGAGCTGGCTCCCACACTTCCGATCACTGCGCGCCTCATGAGTTCGGCAACAAGCTCGCCTGGCAGTGGACTCGGGTGATGCCGCCTGCCCTCAAGGGCGGCTTCCTGACGATGCTCTACGCCCTCCGGCACGTGGCCGACAGCTCCGGCAAGCTGTGCTTCAAGGACGGCAAGGCGATCCGGATTCAGGACCTGGCGAAGGCCGCCGGGTGCAGGGAGAAGGATGCGCGCCGGTACCTGGACGCTGCTGTCCTGGCCGGCCTGGTGGTAGTCCGTGGCGAACGTCGCCGTGGAGTGCCGACGCTCTATGTCCTGAACCCCCTGCGAGGCGACGAGTGGGCGCCGGACTGGGATGCGGCTGCTCATCACCTCAAGGCCACCGCGCGGACCCGGAGCACGCCGTCCCCGGATCAGGAGAGTTCAGGCCACAGCGGCCCGAACTCCAGTGAGGAGAGTTCGGGCCACAGCGGCCTGAACCAGTTCGGGCCACAGCGGCCTGAACCAGTTCGGGCCACAGCGGCCCGTATGGGTTCGGGCCACAGCGGCCCGATTGGTTCGGGCCACAGCGGCCCGAATAACCCAGGGGTAACCCAGGGGGTTACCCAAGTAGTGGTTGATGTAGGTACTCAACCTCAGGTTGTTGGGGGCTCGGACGAGCAAACCGATCAGCCTTCGACGCCCCACGAGAACGACACGCCGTACGGCCGGTGCGAGGTCTGCCGGAAGGCGCTCATCCGCCCGGGAAGCCCCCGCTGCGTCGATCACCGTGAGACCCCGATGCCGGGCCAGCGCCGAGGCGCCCGAGGCCGTCAGCGAGTCATCCAGCCGCCCTTGATGGCGCCGGTGCCCACTGGGCCCGAGCAGCCCGTCACGGATGCGCCGCTGCCCCAGTGGCAGCCCGAAGACCCGACCGCCCCGCAGCACACCTGCGGCTGCGGCCGGACGTACCGAGCCCACCAGTCGGGCCGGTGCCAGGAATGCGAGCACGCCCAACCCTTGGAGGTGAGCGCCGGATGAGCGCTCTTGAGACCCTGCCGTTCGTCCACCACCCGTCCGGGATGCGCTGCAGTGCGATCCGGTGGGCCGACGACTCCCCGCCGACGCCGATGGGTTGCCGCTGGTGCGGGCTGCCGAGGCTCGGGCACGCCATCCAGACCGGCCGGTCGGCGAAGTCCCACGAGTGGACGGCGCCGACACCGGCGCAGATCCGGCTGCGCATGGAGACCCGGCGGAAGCTGAACCGGGCGCAGCAGACGAAGCGCGTGCCGGTGCTTGCCGAGAAGCCCACCGGGTGCGACGGGATGGCCCACAACGACATCGGGTCGGAGATGCACTGCGTGAACACGGACCCCGACCACCGGGAGGACCACGACGACGGCGACGGCAACACGTGGCCGGTCCAGCCTGAGGAGCGGGAGGGGGCGGCGCGACGGCGAACCCCCTGGGAGGCGTGGCCTCCGCGCTGGCCGTGATCGTGAAGCACGGCGACATGTCCGACACCGTGCGCCGGGAGCTGGGCGACCTCCTCGCGGACATCGAGGCCGCCGAGGCGCAAGCCGGCTCGGCCGCCGTGGTCGACAACTGCCGGTGCTTCGATACGCCCGGACACGACGCGGCCTGCCACAAGTCGAGGGTGCTGCACGACGGCGTCGCGTACAGCGCCGTGCACTGGCACCTGGACAGTGGGCAGGACTGGTGGATGCCGTACGGGATCGACGACGACGGGCAGCTGACGTTCCTCGCCGACGGCGACGGATGGGCCACGCCGAAGCCGCTGGGCGAGCTGATCGCCAGGTACGGGCCGATCACGGGCACCGAGTACGGGGTCGAGATCGACCGGGGCGACCTGCCGGAGACCCAGCCGTGAAGCGCCTGGTGCTTGCCGAGGACCTGGTCCGTTACCCGCCGTCCCGGGAGGACTTCGGGCATCGGCGCCGGCGGATCGACCACGGCATGTGCGGGGCCTGCGACGCCTGCGGTGATCGCGTCGAGCGCGACGTGTGCGCCCGGTGCATGCGCCTCGTCCCCGGCACCCCCGGCCCGTGGCCGCGCGACTACGTGGATTGGCCGTGCACGTCGGCGATCGTGCTCGGCCTCATCGACCCCAGGGAGTTCGAGTGACCGACCCCGATGACCTGCTGAGGGAGGCCGTGATCCGGGCGACCGCGCTCGGCTGGCGAACCCTGTCCGTCCGCCGCCTGCAGCGCCTCGCCGCCGGCGACCGGACCGCCCTCCCACCCGACCAGCGCCCCGCCCGGAGGCCCCGCCCGTGAGCCCCGCCAACGACCCCAAGGAGTACGCGTGATCACCGCACCCCGAACGCTGCTCACCCCGACCGGCGACCCGGCGCCCGTGGAGCGGGCCGCCGTCGACAGCATCCTCGACGGGCACGAGCCCGAGACGTTCCTGTGGGTCGTCTTCACCAAGCCGGACGGCGGCGCCCGCGTCTGGCACGCGTGGACCGACGGCGGCACCGCCCTGGGCGACCGCATCGACGGCCTCGCCACGGCGGCCGGTCTCGACGCCGCCGACTGGCTCCACATCGGCGACCGCCACTGCCTGCAGTCCACCCGGGGCCGTATCGAGATCCAGGCGTACCCGCTGCGCCCGGTCCTTGCCGACGTCCAGGCCGGAGTCCGAGGCCCCGACGACCGCCGCAACAGGCTCCGCGAGTTCGTCGACCTCGCCGCCGAGATGAACGGCAGCACGAAGCGCCCCGGCGAACCACCGTGGCTCGGCTACGGCCCCGCCATCGTCAACCGAGTGAGCGGGGCGGGGGGCCGCACATGAGCCGCACCGGCGGGTTCCTCGTCCTGTTCAACTCCCTGGCGTGTCTCGTCCTCGTCGGGCTCAGCGTGATGTGCGCGGAGCACGACGCCCCGCTGTTCGCCATCGTGTTCGCCGCCGCGTCGCTGCTGCCCGTGATGGCCATCCGCTGCGTGTTCGACGAAGAGGCCGCCGAGATCGAGCGACGCGCCCAGGTGCGGCCCGCGCCGCTGGACCTCGGGCTGGCGTACGACCCGATCCCGCCCGGTCCCGCCCGAGCGGCCGCGATCACCGCGCGCACTGAGTGCAACGCCTGGTGGTCGTCCATGGGCGAGGAGCACGACGCCGATTGCCCCCAGGCCCCTCGGTGGGCCGACTTCCGATGACCACGAAACGAGCCCCCCGCCCCGTCCTAACCGGGGCGGCGGGCCCGCACCCCGCAACCTACCTGGAGCACAGCGCCATGACCGACCCGTACGACCGCATCGAGTGCGACACCGACCGCGGTGAGAGCCCGTTCGGCTGGAGCGACGACACCGACCACCCGGCGCCGGACGCCCGCACCGTCGCCCAGATCCACGCCACCGCCGACCAGCTCGACGAGGAGGCCGGATCCGGCGCCTCGCACCCGCTCGCCGACAGGTTGCGTGGCCTGCTGCGCCCCCGCCGGGACGGCGAGCGGTGACCGGCGTGCGCCAGCTGGCCGTCGTCGCGCTCGCCGCCGGGGCGGCCTACCTCGCCGCCCGCCGGCGAGCACGGCCCCGCTGGGCGCCCGACTGGGCCGCCCCGCCCCGCGCCTGACGCTCCTGAACCGCCCGGCCGGACGACTCCCCGGCCGGGCCCTCAACCGGAAAGGCTTACCCATGCCTGAGCACGCCGCCGGACCCCGCTGCGGCAACGACCCCGCCGCCCGCCTCGCGCCCGGAGACCGAGAGGCCGTCGAGGACTTCCGGACCTACCTCGCCCACCGCACGGAATCCCAACGAATGACCCCGGCCTGCCTGGAAGTCGAGACCGTCGTCGAGGTCGCCGAGCGGCACCGCGAGGTCGGCGGCAGGCAGGTCCTCGTCGGCCGGTTCTGGGGGCCGCCCGGCACCATCGGCGCCCAGGGGATCGCCGTCGGCACCGGCTTCCAGGCCCTCGCCGACGACTTCCCGCCCGGTACCCGGATGGTCGTCACCGCCCGCATCGAACTCCCCGAGCAGTCCGAGGCGGCCCCGTGAAGCGCGCGTGGCACGCCTCGTGGCGCTCCCTCGTCGTCCTCGCCGGTATCGGCCTCGTCTTCGCCCTCGCAGCCCTCCTGGACGGATCATGACTACCCCCACGCAAGCCCTGGCCTTCAAGCAGCTCTGCGACAGCGGCATCCTGTGGCTGATCAACCGCGCCGTGTTCCACCCCCACGGCCTGGCCCTCTCACTTCACGCCGACGGGCGCGGCGTCGCCTACGGCTGGTCGATCGTGGCCGCGCCCGTCGGCGTCCCCTGGCAGTACGACCCCGAAGACGACGTGCGTTGGTACCGGGCGGCCAAAGCCACGCTGGACGCCGCGCAGGACGTCCGGACAGGCGCGTCCGGACCGTCCGGCGTTGCTGTCCTGGTGTCCCCGGACGGTGTCCGGACACCCCTCGCCCGCAACGACCTCGCACCCGTCGCACCGGCCCCGGCCAGCACGGACACCGCGTCCGGACGCGCGGACACCGTGTCCCCGGACACCGGCCGGACAGTGTCCGGACAGGGGGAGCGCCGCGCCGATGTACGGGCCGCGATCGATGCCGCGTTCGAGATTGCCGACACCCCCGCCGACGACGCGTGCGACCACCAGTGCCGGTGCGGGCACGACCACTGGGACCACAGCTCGCGCGGCTGGTGCAAGCAGTGCGACGACTGCCAGTCCTCCACCGGGCACTACCCCAGCGAGTGCTGGCACCAGGTGGACGAGTCGCCCGACCCGGCCCCGGAAGTCGTCCACCCCGACGGAGCCCCGCAGGTCACGGCGGTGCCCGAGCTGGACCGCGTCGACGTGGAGGACCTCGTCGGCTGGCTCGGCACCGTCCTGCCCGCCGACGTCCAGCACCTGGCCATCAGCGCGTGGGGCAAGGCGTGGGACCGCGCCGAAACGGCCCGCGCCGGCCTCGGCGCCGTCCGCCAAGTCCTCGCCGCCGACGGCCACCCGGCCGATGAGGACGCCGACCTGGGCCGTGCGGTCGCCGATCGTATCGCCCACCACCGAGGGCGCGCTGCCACCTTCGCCGCCACCCTCGACGAGGTCCTGGCCCACTTCACCAACGACACGCACCCCGGCCAGAAATGCAAGCAGACCGGCCACGTCCCTCTCGCCAGGATCAACCAGTGGCGGGCCGTCCTCACCAACAGTGGGGACGTAGCCGATGTCGCTTCCTGACCGGTCGGCAGTCATACGACAGCGGCCCCCACCCGGCACGGTGGGGGCGCCGCCGGTCAGCCGGGGCTGCCGAGCGCCGCGGCGAGCCCGGCTACGGGGCCTGAGCTGGCTGTTGCTGACCGCTAGCCGCAGCCGGAGCTCCCGGGGCCGCCGGCGAGGCCACCATGGCCTGAACCAGCGCCATCAGGACTTCCCGTCGCTGCTCATCAGCCAAGCCAGCATCAACAATCAGACGCTCCGCGGCCAGATACCTGGAGAACTCCAAGGGCTGATCGAAGTACGACCGCAGGTGCGTGGCCGCGGACTCCTGCGACTTGACGAAGGTCTTACTCACGTACCCAGCCAAAGCTGCGGCGACGGCTCCCAAACCGCCTGCCACGATGCTTCCAGTCGCGTTGCTCGCTTTCAGGGCCACAGCGATGAAGCCGACGAGGAGTGCGAAGCCGAGTCCCATGGAAATCTGAGCGTTCCGGAAGGATTTCTTGGCCTGGTCCTGAGCAATAACGTGATACAGCTCCAGCCGGGCATGCGTAAGCTCCCATTGCTCGGCAAGCGCAATTCTGCGTCCTTCCACGGGTGGCACTGCCGAGTCACCGTCCGGACGGGGAACCGGAACGTCAGTGGCCGTTCCGTTGCCAGGTCGGCCATACCAAACGTGAAGGTCTCCGTGGAGGTCTCCGCCGATAACGGGGGTAGCATCTCTTCGTACGGCATTTTCGAAAGATCGCTCAGCTTCGCGGACGCGGTCGCGACTTTCGCGGATAAGTGACCTGTTAGTCCTGTAGCCCCGCTCCAGCACGTAGAGTGCGGGCGCGATGAGCGCTAAAACGATCGCCGTGAAAGTTTGGCGAGTGGACGTATCGTCCGACCTGAGGGCAGCGATCGCGAATCCCAGCGCTGAACCGAAAAGCACGCATGCCGTGATGACGGCCACGCGCCGGACGCTGAGCAGATTGTTGAGCGGACGGCGTCTCTCGGCCCCATCGCGGGAGTTCGGTACCTCGGGTGTCTCGCTACTCGGCATGCGTATCAGCATGGCGACGCCCCTCTGCGGCGTCCACCGGTTCCGAATCACTGAGCACACGAGACGGCTCCCATCCGGCACAGGTGGGTGCCGCCGCGTGGCGCCGGTCAGCCGGCGGTCGGCGTCCGCTCGACCGAGGCGACCCGCACCGACTTGATGTCGGAGATCTTGCCGTTGCCGATCTCCGCGTCCAGCGGTGCCGAGTCCCCGGTGTTGACCTTGCCGACGCCGAGCTTGTCCGCCGTCACGCCGGTCGACCCGAGCACGTCACCGTCCTTGTCCAGGAACTCCATGGACACGAAGTAGTCCGCGGTCTCCTTGCCCAGGTTGGTGATCGTGTAGTGGACCACGTAGGCGTTGTCGCCCCAGGTCTGGTGATTCTCGAACCCGGACTTCACGACCTTCACGTGGCTCACGGCGCCCGAGGCCTCCGCCTTCGCCGACGCGGCAGCCGAAGCCTTCGCTGCCGCGGTGGAGTCGTTCGTCGCCGACGTCGATCCGCTTCCGGAGGAGCAGGCGGTGAGGGCCGCCGCAGCGGCCAGGGCCACGGTGGCGAGGGCAAGCCGGGTACGCATCTGGTGGTGCCTTTCTGGTGGTTCTGGGAGCGCAGAACCTAACGGCGCCAGCCCGGCAGACGCGGAGGAATCGCCCCGGACCGCACGAAGGAGGCAGCGCTCGATCGCATGCCCGCAGAGCGCGCAGCAGGCGCGCGGTCAGCGGCTCCCGGCTTCCCGGATGCTGGCCTCCAGCGCCGCCATCAGGTCCACGGCCGGCACCGGCTCCTCCGGCTCCTCCAGCCCCGCCCCCGTCATCTTCGCGACCACCAGCTGCTCCAGCGCCGCCGCGTACTCGTCGTGCAGCTCGGCGATCTCCACCCCGGCAAGCTGATCCATCAGCAGCTCGGCAAGCTCCAGCTCCCGCTCCGTCACCGGGGCCGCCGACGACAGGTCGTCAGGCTGCCGGATCTCTTCCGGCCACAGCAGCGTGTGGAGCACGAGCATCCCGTGCCGGGGCCGCAGCACCGCCAGCCGCTCCCGGGTGCGCAAGGTGACCTTTGCAACCGCCACCGTCCCGTGCCTGGCCAGGGCCTCCACCAGGAGCGCGTACGGCCGCTGACCCTGCTCGCCGGCGGCGCCGACCCAGTACGGCTTGGAGTAGAGGACCGGGTCGACATCGCGCTCGTCGACGAAGCCGAGGACGTCCACGGTGCGCTTCGTCGGGAGGGGGAGAGCGGCAAGGTCCTCATCGAGGAGCACGACGGTGCGGCCGTCCGGCCGCTCCCACCCTCGGGCGATCTCCGACTGCGGAACCTCGACGTCCTCGCTCTCACAGACCCTCCGATGCCTGATCCTGGAGCCATCGCGCACATGAACCTGATGGAACCCGGTGCCGTGCTCGTCGGTCGCCGAGTACAGGTGCACAGGCAGACTGACCAGGCCGAAGCTGACGTAGCCGGTCCAGATCGCGCGCATACCGACAGCGTGGGATGCGGGGCAGTTCGGTGCACGGTGGACTAGCCCGCCCGGCGCTGGCCCTGCCTCGCCCACGTTGCGGTGGCGCCACTATCCTCGCGGCACAGGTCCGCGACCAGGGGGAACCATGGGGATTGCCGTGCTTGCGATCATGGTCATTGGGGGCGCATTGCTGGCGACCGCCTACCGGGACGCGGTCCGGCGCTTCCTGAGTGTCGTGAGCCCCAGCCACGTTCTCACGCGGGGCTTCGCCCGGGTCTTCGGAGCAGGGTGCGCCCTCTCCGGCGTTGTGTGGATCGGAATCCTGCTCACCGGTCACTGATCCGGCGTCGCGTCAGCCGCGGAGCTCCGCCTCGGGGCGGCACTCCTCACACGGCGAGACGACGTCCACCTCCAGCGCCACCAGCGCCTCCTGCCGGGTGAGCGTCCCGCCAGTGGCCTTCCGGCAGCCGGCCCGGTGCAGGACGCCCCGGCCTCCGCCGTCGCCCACCGGCACGTGCGCGAGCTTCCACCCCACGGCCGCCGGCTCCTGCCCGGCCGGCTCTGTCGACGGCCGGCCCGGCACGCGGATCGCCTCCGGGGACCACCAGTAGCGCCGCCAGTAGTGCACCGGCCACCCGTCGGCCTCGAGGAAGCACACCCGCATGAGGAGCGTGACCCGCCCGTCGGAGTGCTTGAACTTCACGAAGACGGTCGCCTGGTGCCACTGGCCGCCGACCCGCACCTCCACCCGCGGCCGCCGGTCCGACGGGTACGCCTCGACGTCCGCCCCGGGCACGCCCGTCGGCAGATCCCCGTGGTGGACGCGCACCACGTCGCCGTCGAGGAGCTGCTCCTCGACCGGGCTCACCGCGCGGGACTCCATGCGCATCCCGGCCTCGTCCCAGTAGAACCAGGCGCGGCGGCGGCCGTCGGGCAGGGCCGGCCAGAGGATCAGGTGGAGTGCGACCCGCCCGTCCGGGTACTCGCGGCGCTCGCTTGCGATAGCCCGGTGCGGATGCCCGGCGATCTGCAGGCGGACCCTGGGCCGGTTGTGTTCCGGGTACGCCTCGGTGACAGCGACCGGCTCGGCGCCGTCCCCGGGTCGCCGGGGCGGCACCTCCACCGCATCACGCCAATCGCTCACGTGTTCGACTGTAGGGCGGGGGAGAGGGCGCAACCAACCCCGGACGGCAGCGCTCACTCATTCGAGTGGCCATGGACCCCGGCGCAACCGGCCCACGCCGGCCGCACGTGCACAGGCCATGAGCCCAGTCGAAAACGACCTCTTCCCGCCCCCCGACCGCGACGCCTTCGACATCGTCCTCACCGGCCCCGTCGACCAGGTCGCACGCGTCCGCGCCTGGATCGAGGCCCGCGCCGCCGGCGACGGGAGCAGCATGCTCACCGACCAGCCCGACGGCCTCGCCCGCTGCCGCATGCGCATCGTCGCGCCGCCGGAGATGGACGCGACCTGAGGAACACCAACACGAGGGTTTCGGCGATTCGCGGGCGGTAATACGACCTCGCAGAGCCGCAGTGCACCTGCCCTACAGCGGCTCCCGAAGGGCCTCCGCCCCTCGGCACCCTTGTAGATCGGGGCTCCCTCCCCTCCGGGCCCCGATCGGCGAGGAGGACATGATGGACGAGACAACCCGCATGCACCGCCCGGGCGAGAAGGTCCCGGTCAGCGGCATCTACGAGTGCACGTGCGGCGAAGGGCACCGCTTCACCATCACGAGCACCAACGTGCAGGGCCACACCTTCCCGCCAGTTCCGGAACACTGCTCCGGCATCGGCTGGAACCTCATGATCCCCGCCCGCGTGGAGCACAGCCCATAGCCCCCCAGCAGCCCGCCCGGTTACGTGGTGAGTGCCGGGCGGGCCCACGGCGCGGCCCCGCCGGCGCGTCCTTCCCAGTCCTCGGCGGGGCCGCCCCACGCTCGCCCGGCGACCTACTCAGCCGGCACCGCAGGCCCGCGCCCCGCCAGCCGGACACCCGGCCCCCACAGCTCCATCTGCTTCTGCAGGCACGAGTCGCACAACGGATTGCCACCCACGCCGTAACGGACACAGGGCTCGAAGCACTTCCGGCAGGAACCGTTCGCGATCCTCGGGGGCAGGGGTGTCGGAGTGGCCATGCCGCGCACCCTAACCCCGGGCACTGACAGCCGACCGGATCGTCACTCTCGGCATTCGACTGAACGCTCCCTGCTACCCTCGACCTAGATCCACCAGGCAGGCCCGGCACCCCACCCCGCCGGACCACCACGGCCCTACGGTCAGGCCGTGAGCTCATCACAGCGGCCCCCGCCAGTCACCCGGCGGGGGCCGCTCCCCGTTCGGACCAGCGCAAACACCACGAAAGCCGCAATCCTGTACGATCCCGCGCACGGTTGAGGGCAACCCCGGGGCCGGGCGGCAAAGGCCACTGCCGCCCGGCCGCCCTCATTCGGTCGTGGGCTCCTCGGTGCTCTTCTTGCGCGGGCGGTCCCGGCCGGAGCCGGAATAGCCGCGCTCGATGTCCTGGACCGTCGCGAGCGATACGCCGAGCTGGGTGGCGATGCTGCGGTACGGGACATGTTCGGCGCGCTGGTCAAGAACGTACTGACGTCGGAGGGCCTTGAGCTCCCGGGTGGTCTCGGGCTGCGCGCGGAGGACTTCACTGATCGCCCGCGCCCGGGCGGCAGGGTCCTCCATCCGCTTGAGGGCTTCCAGCGCCTCCTGCACCCGCCGCGCCTCCTCGCCATCCGTCAATCGATCGGCCATCCCGCTCCTTTTGTCGGGTTGCCGCTTGATCAGCGTATGGGACTCCCGTACGCTCAAACAAGGCAACCCACGTTGCTCAGCACAAAGCCCCAGCCCGCGTGGTTGCACACGGGGGCCGGGGCTGCTGAAAACGACGCCGCCCGGTGGTTGCACACCGGGCGGCGCCTCAACCCCGGTTCGTGGTTGCACACGGGCCGGGACGCCAGACACCTGCTGACACAGGAGCTGACACAGTGCACCTTACTGATCTGACCTTCCCTGGCCCCCAGTGCGGGGCCGGTGAACTGCCGTTCGTCGTCGGCCAGTGGGACGACGCGAACGAGCGCGTGATCCCGCGCTTCCCGCGTCCGCGCCGGTCGCCCGAGTCGGCGGGGGTGACGGTCTGATGGCGCGACCGACCTCCCAGGAGCGGGTTGCCGCCCTGCATGCCCAGGCGCGTGCCGACTACGGCACGCCGGACGAGCGGGCCGCCCGCCGCACCGAGTACGACGAGGGCATTGCCCGCGCGCAGAGCCGTGCCGACGTGAACGAGGCCGTGGCCGTCGCCTTGGCGGGAGGTGGCCGGTCGTGACCTGGCGCCTGCCCGATCCGGGCGAGAAGCCCAGCAAGAGCTCGAAGAAGAACCGCGAGGGCCACCGCAACGGCGGCGCCGACCGGGCCGCGCGGGAGGGCCAGGCCTGGGAGGACAACGACCGCGCCCACGAGCGCGTCGGCCGCTGGCGACGCCGCCGAGGCTGACCTACCCCCCGTCCCGTGGGCCGGGCCCGACTTTCCTGCGGGCCCGGCCCGCTTGCCGTTACCCGACGTCCGAAAGGGACACCCCGTGACCGACACCGCGCCTTCGGTCGCCCGCCGCTCGGCCCGCTCCTTGGCGGCCGAGCGAGCTTTCCGCGATCGCCTCGCCGAGCTGGGCGCCACGCTGCTTGAGCCTCAGTGGCTCGGCAACAAGGCGCCCCACCGGGTGCTTTGTGCTGGCGGGCATGAATGCCTGCCTCGGCCTGGCAATGCGATGCGGGTTGGCATCTGCCGGATCTGCGCCGGGGGCGACAGCAAGTCGGCGGAGGCGCGGTTTCATGCGTGGCTCACGGAGCTTGGGGCAACGCTGCTCGAACCGCAGTGGCTCGGCACCCACGCTCCGCACCGCGCGCTGTGCCCAGCCAGACACGAGTGCACCTACACCCCCGCCGGCGCGAAGCGCGGCCGAGGGTGCCAGAAGTGCGCCCGTATCCGTATGAACGATGCGAAGAAGGCACGCGCCGAGAGCGCGTTCCGCCAGCGGCTCGCAGAACTCGGGGCAACCCTTCTGGAGCCGGAGTGGCTTGGTTCGCTTGAAATGCACAGGATTCGCTGCCAGTACGGGCATGAGTCGACTCCCCGTCCCGCTGACGTCCAGCAAGGGCATGGCATCTGTCGGGCGTGCGTAGGACTAGATCCAGCAACCGCTGAGGCGAAGTTCCGCGCCCGCCTGGCCGAGCTGGGCGCCACCTTGCTTGAGCCCGAGTGGCTGGGTAATCACGCTCCCCACCGGGTGCTCTGCACGGCTGGGCATGAGTGCGCGCCACGACCCAGCAACGTGGCGCGGTGGGGTGTGTGCCTCCGCTGCCGCGGCTGGGACTCGAACGCCTTCTACGTCGTGTCCAACAGTGACGGTGCTCTCAAATTCGGCATCACAACGGGAGACGGGCGCTCACGCCTGTCACGTCACGCTGGCGCAGGCTACGAGACAGTCCACCGCCTGCTGACCGGCCTGCCGGACGGGATCGCCCCCCGCCTGGAACGTGACGTCCTGGCAACACTGCGCCTCGCCGGCGAACGCCCCTTGCACGGACGGGAGTACTTCCCAGACCGCGTGCGTGCCCTCGTCCTGGACGTCGTCGACAACTACCCGATTGGCACCTCCGGCACCGCAAGGAAGGTCTCTGCATGAGCACTGAGCGCCCCACCGAGGACACGACGCCAGTCCAGCCGCGCATCCCTGGCGTTCGCTACCGAAAGGCCGAGCGGTACCGCCTTGAAACCACGGTGATCGATGGCGTGCCCGAGACCCGCAAGGTGCTGTACACCACGTGGGAGCCGGTGCCACCGCGCGACTGGGACGACATCATCGTGCGAGGCGTAACCGCCGTCGCGGTCGGCGTGACGGTGCTGGCCCTCGCGGGCACGACGGCCGCCATCGGCGGCCTGCTGCACCGGGTTGTGCCCGTCGCCATCAGTTATGGCACCGCTCTCGTCTTTGATCTGAGTTGGCTTGCCAGCATCGCCATCGAGCACGTCGAGCGGCTCTACCCGCCGCGCGCCCGCGCCGCCCGCAATACCGGGTGGGTCGCCCTGCTGATTTCGATGGGCTCGATCGTCGCGTTCGGCGGCGTCATGGAGCAGTGGGCCGCGGGCTGTGTGGCGGCCGCCGTTCCGCTGCTGTCGAAGGGCCTGTGGTGGCTGGTGCTCCGCACGTACGCGGTGCCGCTCAGCGATGGCGTGGCGTTCTGGATGCACCGCCGCCGGGAGAAGGCCGTTGCGACCCTCGCCGTGGCTGGGCAGCTCCGCCGCATCGACCGGCACCGCCGGTATGCGGAGGCGGTGTACGGGCCGCAGGCGTCGACGGCTGCCGAGATCCTCAGCGCGCCCGCGCAGGCGTTGCCGGTCGTCGAGGTGCCCGGACACGTCGCGGACACGTCCGGACGCCCGGACCCGGACCCGTCCGGACAGCCCGCGCCCACGGCACCGGAGCCTGCGCGGACAGTGTCCGGACACGACGAGGACACCGGGCCGGACACGGCCGAGGAGCCGCCCGCGCCGGTGCCGCCTGTCGCGCCGGTCGGCGGGTCCATCGCGGCCACCATCCGGGCCGAACTCGCCAAGGACAAGAGCATCAGCGACGAGGACCTGATCGAGCGCGTGCGGGCCGTCCACCCTGACCGGGACGACAGCAAGCTCGCCGGCACCGTGGTCCGGACCCGGCACCGGCAGGAGAACCCGCCCAAGAAGAGCAGGCGGGGCGCTTGATGAGCCTCGTCGCGGTCCTCGTCCTCGCCGCCGCGGTGGTGTGGGTATACCGGCGCTCCCAGCACCGAAGTGGTGCGGGAGCGTCGGCCGCCGCCCGCGCCCGCCAGCTCCGCACCCCGGCCGTACGCCTCGCCACGCTCCTCGGCATCAGGACCCGCGCCGAGCGCCTGGCCCGCCGGTACGACGCGGGCGCCGAAGGGGAGCGGCGCACCGCCCGCCAGATCAACCGGCCGCGCCAACGTCGACCACCTCGCCATCAGCCCCTCGGGCACGGTGATCCTGCCGGACACGAAGCGCTGGGACGCCCGGTTCCCGGTCTACGTCGCCGGTGAGCACCTGATGCACGGCGGCCGGATCGTCACCGGCCGGCTTGACGCCCTCGCTCACGAGGCCGCCGCCGTCGCCCGTGCCCTCGGCGTCCCCGTGGTGCCCCTGGTCGTCGTCCAGGGCGCCCGGGTCGCCGACAAGCAGCTGTCGTTCCGGGGCGTCCGGATCGTGTCCGCCGACCGGGCCTGCGACGTCATGCGGCGCCTCGGCCGCCCCCACGGCCGCAGCAGCCGACGCCACCTCACCGAGCTTGCCCTGCGCAAGCTCCCGCCGCGAACGGACGTGACCCGATGACCACCACCGAGCCCGGCGCTGACGAGCGGCGCATCGGCATGATCCTCCGTCACTTCGGCGTCGGCTACACGCCGACCGGCGACGCGGAGGAGGAGACCGAGGAGCGCACGCCGCAGCCCCGCCGGTGGCCGCACCCGCCGCCGCTCTGGGTTCTCGGCAAGACCAAGCCGATGACGGAGGCCGATAGGGAAGACCTGGACGGCGAGCCCGAAGAGGAGGAGCCGGGGGAGGAGCCGAAGCGCAGGCGACCTGTCCGGCGCCCACGGACACGGCGTCCGGACAGGGAGGACGAGGAGGAAGAGGAAGAGGACGGCGAGGACGAGCCGAAGCGGACCGCCCGCCGCCCGAAGACCCGGACCGTCAAGAAGACGAAGGCGGGGGAGGGCGACGACGAGGACGACGACGAGGACGAGGAGCCGCGGCGGGCGCGTCCGCAGCGCCGCCCGCCGTTCGCCGCCCCCGGCGTCCCGAAGCGCCGCAAGTCGCTGCTCATGTCAGTCCGGACGATGTCCGGACACCACCGGTGGGCCATCTACAACGGCGCCGCGCTCGCGCTGGGCTTCGCCTTCGGCCTGCCCCAGTTCTTCACCGCAGAGACCGCCTACCTCGTCGCCACCAGCAGCTCATGGGCCGACCCGAACTGCCTGTTCTGGTACGCCGTCACCGCTGGGATCGCCTGGGTGGACTGGCGAACCCGCCGCTGGTGGCCCGGCCTCGCCCTCCTCCTGCGCGTCCCCGCCGCATCCCTCGTCGTCGGCGTCCTGCTCTACGGCGACCCCACCTGACCGCCCCTCCCGGAACGGAACAAGCCCGTGAACAGCTTCCTCGGATCGCTCGGCACCGTCGGCGTCGCCCTCGCCCTGTCCGCGCTGCTGCTCCTCGGCACCCAGCCCGGCGGCCGGCTCAAGCCGCTCCCGTGGGGCGCGTGCCTCGTCCTGAGCATGGTGGCGGGCAGCGCCTTCAAGGCAGCCGGGCCGCCGTTCTCGTTCGTCTCCGACCTCGTCGGCGACGGCGTCGGCCTGGCGAAAGGCATCCTGCCCGGCCTGACGATGCCCGCCCTCGCCCTCACCATGGTCATCATCATCCTGTGGAAGAAGCTGACCCTCCGCGGCATCAGCGTCATGGGCATCGCGTTCTGGTACGTCGCAGCCGGAGCCGGGGGAGCGTGGAGCGTCCTCGCCGACCGCATCCACCTCATCGCGCAGAGCGCGGCATGAGCGCCGTCCACGTCGTGCCCGACCCCGGCGACGACGAGACGCCGGGGGAGGAGCCGGTCGACGACGAGGACCAGGAGCACGAGCTGGTCGACGACGACGGGCAGGAGGCGGGGGAGGAGGCCGCGCCCGGGCGGGCGTTCACCATGCCCGACCTCCGCCCCTACCTCGACCCGCGCGGCGCTGCCGGCGAGATGGCCCAGCTCGGCATAGACGTGAGCCGCCGCCCCGCCCGCGCGGCGGGCCGTGGCCTCGCCGCCCTCCTGAGCCGCTTCCCCAACGGGAGCGGCGTTCTGCTGCAGCTGGTCGTCGGCTGGCTAACCGGGACGCGCGGCAAGAGCGGCGGCTCACTCGTCTACCGGCTCGGGGGAGCCCTCTTGGTCGGCTACTGCCTGTGCCGCGCGGTCGCCCTCTGGCCGCTCCGCGCCCTGCTCGGCTTCGCCGTTGCTTGGGTCCTCGGCGCAGCCCTCGCCGACCGGTGGGCCGCGACTGAAGCCGAGCGCCGCCGCCAGCGCGGCAAGGGCAAGGCCGGGGCGAACAAGCAGCGCGACGATGCCGGCAAGGAGAACGCCGGGGAGACGCCCGCCGACGACGTCGACGAGGAGGACGAGGGCCCCGCTGAGGAGGAAGAGAAGGCTCCCGATGAGGCCGTGCCTGGGCCCGCGCCAGAGGACATCGCAAAGGCGCTGCACGCTCTTGTGGGAAGCGGTAGCGGGGTTCTGTTCACGACCCTCCGGGACCACCTCAAGGTGCCCTCTACCAAGGCCGTGAAAGCGCTGTTGAAAGAGGCTGGTATTCACTCACGCCCGGGGGTCCGTGCGGTGGCAGGAAACGGGCCCGGAATTCACCGGAAAGACTTCCCCTCCTGCCCCTCTTTCGAAGGGGTGGCTCTTGGTGGCGATGTTGTCGCAGGTGAGGAGCCAACAGCCAACGCCAACAACGCCACCCGAGGGCTCCGAGTGGAGCGCTTCGGCGAGTCCGGAGTAATCGTCCATAATCCGGATTAATTGATTAGTGAAGTCGATCTGACTTAAAGTCAAGATTTAGACGAAAGTGTCCCGGAGAGTGCCTAGGAACACTCTCCAGGGCTAAGCCGACTTGTAGGAGTCGACGTGAAAGACAGTAGCGTCCGTTGCATGCCGCCGAAGACGGCGTCTCGTGCTTCGAGGCCGCGACCTGCCAGACGCCCGTCCCGCTGTGCACCCCGCATCGGATGCAGGTCGCGATCGCCATCGTCCCGGACATACTGAGCGTGGCCGCCGAGACGGCCGATGTAACGCCGACGAACGCGGTGGACCCGCACTCGGCTCGCTTGCTGAGGGCAGCGCGGAAGGCACCTCTGCTGCTGAACACCGCCCACGAACCGCAGGTGTACTTCATCGAACACGGGAGGCGGGTGAAGATCGGATACACCACGAACCTCGGCAAGCGCATCAGCTCGCTCTCGCTGCGCCCGAGTGCCGTGGTCCTGGCGCTCTGGGGTGACCGGCAGCTGGAGCAGGCGCTTCACCTCTACTTCGATCCATTTCGGGTTGAGGACTCCGAGTGGTTCCGGCGTGAGGCCCCCGTCCGGTCGTACATGGATGGGAAGCGCAGGCACGAGGACCTAGAGCCGGTAGCGCTGGCGGCAGAGCTTGCCGAGGGGTTCACCTCTCGACGTTGCTGCCTCTGGTCAGGCACCTGGGCATCGACAGCCGGAAAGAGCTGAGGCGCCGACTCGAGGCGGAAGGAATCAGGATCAGGCGCAGCATGCGAACCCGTGAAGGGGCGGGACGCTCCGGCGTCCATCGCGACGACCTCTCCTTGTTCGTGGCCCCTGGCGCCGGTCACCGAACGTAATTCCTGACCGCGAACGGGCTTCAACTGTCAGCCGGGTGTAGCACCATAAGCAGGACAGACGAGGACGAGGAGGACCGCCATGTACCGCTACCGGTGCGACCAGTGCCGCACGACGTCGCCGGCGGCCCGCAGCCGCCACGAGCTGAACCGGCACCGTAGCAGCCACCGCGACCTGTTCCACGGCGGCCACATCCCGGACGGTGAGCACGTCATCGCCCCGCAGCGGATGAGCCTCCTCGACCTCCCACGCGAGCAGCGCATCGCCGCCGTGGTTCTGGCGGTCGTGATCGTCGTGGCGTGCCTGATCCGGTTCTGACCCGCTCACACCGAGGGCCCGCACCTGGGGTGCGGCCCCTCGGTGTGTGTGGGATGACCTCAGCTGCCGGCAGTCTCCGGGTTCTTGGGCATGCGGTGGTGCGGGACGTCGTACTCGCGGGCAATGAGGCGGACGTTCTCCTCGGTCATCGGCAGGTGCTGGGCGATAGTCCTGTTGGACGCCCGTCGCCTTGAGCCCGTCGGCGACGCTTGCGCAGTGCGCGCAACCGCTCCTCCTCCATCACCGAGTCCTGCCAGGTCCAAAGGTCTGCCAGGAGTTCGTCGCGGGCCGCCACTGGGCGCCCAACCATATCCAGACAAAGCGATTTGACAGGTACGAGGCGTGCGTCCTTCCGCAGGTGAGGGCCAGACAGAGCTGGCTTGGGTTAGGTAGTTCGTCTCGATCGAACGCGGCGGCACGGTGATGCGCCCTGCGCGTGGGCATCGAGCAAGCGCCAGTCGCTGTATCAGGGGCGCAGTAGGTGGGACGTCGTGGTGTGCAGGGGTACTAGAGATCACTTTCGAATGTTGTCCGGTACAGGTCATGCCGGTTTTGGTCGCATCCCGGAGTTGATCAGTTACGGGGAGATCGAGGTTGGATGTCTTCGCTGTGTAGATCATGTGAATCGGGGGTGGGGGCTTTGCCACAGGACGGGTCGCGACGTGGTGTCTTCCTGCGACGAAGAGCGCAGAGACGTAGTGCACTGCGGGTGATGGGCGTTGCTGCGTCGGCGGTGATTCTGGTCGGCCTGCTCCCCACCGTGGTGCGCGCGGCTCCCGCAACTCAGTCCGTGACCGAGGCGCAAGATCAGACTTCTGCCGCGGCGATCGCTGCCGAGACCGGGGAGCGCGTCGAGGTCCTCAGCTTGCGCGACGAGTACGCGCAGACGTTTGCGAACCCCGACGGGACGTTCACACTCGAGCAGGCAACCGTGCCGCAGCGAGTGAGGGACGCTGGCGGTAACTGGGTTGAGCCGGACGCGACGCTGGTAAAGCGCGCGGACGGCCGGATCGCACCGAAGGCCGCGGCAGTGGACGTGTCGTTCTCTGGGGGCGGTGCGGCAAGCGAAATGCTGCGGATCGCCAAGGGCGACAAGGCCTTGGGGCTCCAGTGGCCTGATGATCTGCCGGTCCCGGTGCTAGACGGCTCCACCGCGACTTACTTTGAAGTCCTCCCTGGGGTTGACCTGCAGTTGACCGCGACCGTTGAGGGCTCTCGTGAGGTCCTGGTGGTCAAGTCTGCTCAGGCGGCGGCGAATCCTTCCTTGGAGCACATCCAGTTCCAGGCTTCTGGCACAGGCCTGGCTCTGACGCCTGGTGCGGGTGGCGGTGTACGGGCGGTCGACGACGACGGCAACGCCGTGTTCAAGGGGTCGGCTGCGCTGATGTGGGATTCGGCCGGCCCGGAGACAATTTCGACGCTACGTGCCGGCGCCAAGGCGGCGGTGCCTGCCGTGCAGCCGGTCTCTGGCGAGCAAGAGCCTGAGACACAGCCGGGCGACGGTGATGCCACGGCAGTGCTCCCAGTGGGACTGGTTGATGGTGCCGTGAGTATCCGTCCGGACTTGGACCTGCTGCGCGGCGATGCGACGGTGTACCCGGTACACATTGATCCTGAGTTCAAGCTGGAAGCCTCGGAACGCACAGTCCTATCGTCTGACGGGGACCGGTTCTGGCAGTTCGACGGTGACTACGGAGTCGGCAACTGCAGTGCTGTAGGCCCCTACTACTGCGGTTCGAACTACACCAATCGCATGTACTACGAGTTCTCCCCGGCGCGGCTGTCTGGGAAATACGTGCTGGACGCGACCTTCCGGGCCTACGAAACGTGGTCGTTCGACTGCGAAGCGCACTGGGTGGATCTCGAGCGGACCAACAACATCTCAGAAGGCACTCGCTGGCCGGGTCCGACGCAGCTGGATCAGATGGGCGATCGCCTGGTATCGGCGGGCCGGGGCGACGCGTGCTCGCCGGAGCAGCCCAACAAGTGGATCGAGTTCAACGACAACGCAGACGAGACCGACGAGAACCTGACCTCCACGGTGAAGTCGTTCGCCGAGGGCAAGATTTCCCGCCTGACACTGATGCTCCGGGCCAAGGACGAGGGTGATCCGTCGGCATGGAAGCGGTTCGATGACAACGCCGAGCTGTCGGTAATCTACATCGCGCAGCCGGGTACGCCGACCGATGTGGGATTGATCCCCGGCGACGGCGACACCGCATACTGCAGGACCGCAGCGGATCCCCTGATCGTGACACGAACCGATCCCATGGTCCGGGCGCGAGTCCAGACGAAGGTGCAGCCTGCCTCTGACGAAGACAAGGGCAGCCTGCAGGCCGAATTCGCGGTGGAACGACAGCAGGCAGACGCAACGTGGGTGGCTTCGTGGAGTGACTACCGGCCCTCGTCCGGCTGGGTGACCGACGGCACCCTGCAGTCGATGCGGACCACACCCAGGGCAGACAACACGCTTTACCGGTACAAGGCTCGTACGCAGTCCCACACCACGTTCAACAAGAAGGCCGTGGACCAGTTCTCGGCCTACTCGTCATGGTGCTACTTCAAGATCGATGCGACAGCACCCAAAGCCCCGCAGATCTTGCCCAAGGCCCCGTACACCGAGTGCACGGCAAACCTGTGCGAGGGGCACGGCGGCCCAGGAGTAGCCGGGGCGTTCGACTTCAAGCAGAACGCCGCGGACACCGACATCATCGGCTACCGGTACCGGCTACTGACCACAACTGCCGCGGACAAGCAGGAGGTGACCGCAGATGCCAGTCACAACGCCCTGGGCGTCGCTGTCACTCCGACGCTGTCAGGAACCCAGGTACTGACGGTTGAAGCCAAGGACGTTCGGCAGCGATGGGGGACACCTGCTGAGTTGACGTTCAAGGTGGCGCCGGCCCAGGGTCCTGTTGGGCGGTGGCACTTCGACGACGCCGCTCCGGGGTCGCCGGTGGGGACAGCTAAGGACAGCGCCACGGATGGGACTCGGCACGACGCCACACTCAAGGACCCAACGGGTGGAGTTGGCTGGTCGACCCTTGCGCGGCGCGGAGACGCGGACTACTCGCTGTACCTGAACGACAGCTCGGATACAACGGTGCCCGTGGGATGGGCCGCCACCGCAGCTCCTCCAGTGAACAGCCACGATTCGTTTACCGTTTCCACGTGGGCCTACCTTACGGATGCGGCTTCCAACCACGTGATTTTGGCGGCGCCTGGCGATCACGCGAACGCGTTCACTCTGTACTACTCATCGTCTTACAAGGCTTGGGTGTTCAACCGCACGGACCGGGATCTATCCACACCGGTGTATCTGCGCTCTGTGGCGGATAAGCAGAACCCGCCGCTGAGGGTCTGGACGCACCTGGCCGCCGTATTCAAGACCAACGGCGACGACGGAATCCCTGACACCGACCCCACAAACGACACCATTCAGCTGTTTGTCAATGGACAGCCGCAGGGCCAGCCGGTCAACCTGACCGGATTGTCGTCGACATATCAGCCGTGGACTGCAAGCGGTGGTCTGCAGTGGGGTCGCTCGGTCAAGGACGGAGTCGGGGGCGAGTACTACCGGGGACGCGCGGATGAAACCGCCGTATGGCAGCGTGCCTTGACCGAGGACGAGATCCGGGACGAGACCGCAGTCAGGGAGAACGGCGCTCCGCAAACCGAGCTGGTGGCCGCCTGGGACGCGACCGTGTCCAGCGGGACTGCGATTAAGCAGACCAGTTCCTACCCGCGGGCGAATATGAATCTGTCCGCCACGGGTGCGGTCATCGACGCCGACAACAACAATCTCACCTTGGACGGCACCAGCGGATCCGCTTCTGTCGTTGGCCCAGTGCTGGACGAGACCGCATCGTTCACTATCACAGCCCGGGCACAACTTGACAGTGTCAAGTGGGCTACGAAGCCAACTGGCTACTCCGCGATCGTCGCCGCCCAGCGAGCAGGCGGCACGGCAGGTGAGTCGTCGTGGGCTCTGTGGGCGGAGAAACGGGCGGATGGCATCTATTGGTGCTTCGGACGCGCAGCGGTGGACGCGACTGGGAAACTTACGAAGGCCAGCGAAGTCGAAGACTACAACGTCGCCGAACTGGACACCTTTGTGCAAGTTACGGGCGTCTTCGACGCCAACGAAGTCGATGCCACTCAGAGCGACAAACGCTACGGCGTGACCCATCTGTACGTCGGTGAAACCCCTCAGCCGCTCGGATCGAACGCTGGCTTCTCCACCGCCCAGCAAGGTTCCGGAGACATAACAACAGGCCGCGGGACCAGCGGTGGCACAACAGGCAAGTATCTGCCGGGCGCCCTGGAGGAAATCAAGGTATTCGTCGGCGCGATGGATTCCGAGCAGGTCTTCCAGAAGATCATCGCTCCGCGCGAAACCGGAACGACCTGACCCCTAGGTAGGGGCACGGCACGTTACGCGTCGTGCCCCTACCTGATCGTATGAGCCGCACCAGTCACAGCCTTCACCGTGCACCGGAGAACCCAGCCGGTGCGGGGACCTGAAATAAACGGCCGCGCAGGCCACACAGGGGTGGGACACACATGAGCGTTCTTAGGCCATTGATGTATCGGCGTGCCGCCAAGGTACGTCGCCAGTGGGGCAACCGCCTAGCCGCGGTGGTCGGGTTTGCCATGCTGCCAGGGCTGCTGACCCCGATCGCTTTCGCCTCTGTGTCGAAGCCCCTGGGCCGACCGGAGCTCAGCGCCCCCTCTACGGTCAAGGTCACGCCGTTCACTGCTGAGGCGAAGACCAAGGCCGCTGCCAGGAGAGCCAAGGACGAGAAGGCGCTCAATGCTGACCACCGCCGTGCACAAGACGACCAGGCCCGCACTGTCACCTGGCCGAAAGCAGGAACCGCACAACTCACCGTGCCTGCCAGTGGCGTTAAGATAGCCGCTCCTGGTTCCCTGCCTGTCACCTTGTCCGTGCCTCATGCGGGAAGTAAGGGACGTCCGGCCGTTCGTGCGGCTTCGGTGACCGTCAAGGTGTTGGATCAGAAGGCGTCCCAGGCGGTGGGTCTGAAGGGCGTGCTGCTGACTGCGACGGCTCCTGCCGCCGGCGGAACCGCACGCTTGGGCATTGACTACTCGGCCTTTTCCTCCGCATACGGCGGCGACTGGGCGGGCCGCTTGCAGGTCGCTCAGATGCCCGCCTGCGCACTGACCACGCCGGACAAGGCCGCCTGCCGGACCCTCACCCCTCTGCACTTCACCAATGAGCGTCGTCAGGAGCGGCTCCAGGCCGACCTCGCCTTCGACTCCACCGGGACATCCGCGGCTGCCACCGGCCAGACGATGCTGCTGGCGCTCGCCGCCACCAGCGCCTCCGGCGCTGGCGACCACAAGGCGACCCCACTGGCGGCTTCCTCCACCTGGGAAGCCGGCGGGAACTCCGGTTCCTTCACCTGGTCCTACCCGCTGCGTGTGCCCCCGGCTGCGGCCGGGCCCGCCCCCGACCTGACGATCTCCTACGACTCCGGTAGCGTCGACGGTCGTACTGCAAGCACGAACAACCAGGGCACGTGGATCGGTGAGGGCTTCGACCTCACCTCCTCCTACATCGAGCGCAAGTACGGCACCTGCGACGACGACGGCCAAGACGGCAAGTACGACATGTGCTGGAAGTACGAGAACGCCTCCCTGGTGCTGAACGGCAAGGCCACCGAGCTGGTCAAGGACGACACCAGCCACAAGTGGCGGCTGAAGAACGATGACGCCTCGACCGTCACCCACTCCACCGGGGCCGACAACGGCGACGACGATGGCGAATACTGGACCGTCACCACGGGCGACGGCACGCAGTACGTCTTCGGCTTGAACAAGCTCGACGGGGCAGGCGCCTCCGACCGTACCGAGTCGGTGTGGACGGTCCCGGTCTATGGCGACGACGAGGGGGAGCCCGGCTACAGCAGCGATACCAGCTTCAGCGGCCGCAGCAAGCAACAAGCCTGGCGCTGGAACCTGGACTACGTCGTGGACACCCACGACAACGCCATGACCTACTGGTACGCCGCCGAAGACAACTACTACCTCAGGGCCGGAACCACCTCCAGCAAGTACACCCGCGGCGGCTACCTGAAGGAAATCCGTTACGGTCAGCGCGCCGGCAAGCTGTTCTCCGCTGTCCCGGCCGCCTCGGACAAGGTTGTCTTCACTCCCAGTGAGCGCTGTGAAACCAGCTGCGGCGAGCTCACCGACAGCACCCGCGACCACTGGCCCGATGTTCCATTCGATGCGATCTGTGCATCGGGGGACGCGTGTACCGGTAACGTCGGCCCGACCTTTTTCACGCGCAAGCGCCTGACCGCCGTCACGACCTACTTCTGGGACAAGACCCTCGCCACACCCGACTACGCACCGGTAGACGCTTGGGCTCTCACGCAGAGCTACCTGAAGCCGGGTGACGCCTCCGACCAGGCGCTGTGGCTGGACCAGATCCGCCACACCGGCAAGCGAGGCACGGACATCGCGCTGGATCCGGTCACCTTCACCCCCACCTGGATGGCCAACCGCGTCGACGGCGACGCTGACGACATCCTGCCGCTGTCCCGGCCCCGCATCAAAAAGATCTTGTCTGAGACCGGTGCCGAGACCCAGGTGACCTACATGGACCCGGGCTGCCTGGCCACAGAAATCCGTCCCGCACCCGACCAGAACACCTCACGCTGCTACCCCGTGTATTGGTCGCCTAACGGCGGCCCCACCCCGCAGCTCGACTGGTTCCAGAAGTACCCCGTCTCCTCGGTCACCACAGGGGACACCACCGGCGGATCGGAATCAGTCACCCACACCTACAGCTACTCCGGCGGCGGCGCCTGGCACTACAACGACGACCCGATGACCCCGGAGAAGGAACGCACCTGGTCCATCTGGCGCGGCTTCGAAAAGGTCACCCACCTCACCGGACCTGCAAGCGGCACCCAGTCCAAGACGGTCACCGTCTACCTGCGCGGCATGAACGGCGACCGCGTTCTCGGCAGCGACGGTAAGACACCGGACCGCGACAAGCGGAAATCTGTCACCGTCTCCGGCATCAAGGCGGCGGAGCTGACCGACAGCGAGCAGTACGCCGGCTTCACCCGCGAGTCCGTTACCTACGACGGCGCCAACGAGGTCTCCGGCAGCGTCAACGACCCCTGGTCCCAGCGCACCGCCACCCAGCACAAGTCATACGCCGACACCGAGTCGTACTACGTGCGCACTGGCGCCACGCACGGCCGCACCCGCATCTCGAGCGGCGTCACCCCTTACGACCGGGTCCGTACCACCGTCACCACCTATGACGGATACGGCATGCCGATCACCGTCGACGACAAGGGCGACGACTCACTCACCGGCGACGAAACGTGCACCCGCACCTGGTACGCCCGCAACGACATTAAGGGCATCAACTCGCCTGTCGCACGCTCCCGAGTGGTAGCCAAGGCTTGCGGCGTTGCCGACGCCCAACTGGACCTGCCCGCTGACTCCACACGCCCCGGCGACGTCATCTCCGACACCGCCGCCGCCTACGACACCACCACCTGGACCGAGGACCAGACCCCGACCCAGGGTGAGGCACGCTGGACCGGCCGGGCCAAGGGCTACACCACTGCTGACGCCCCCATCTGGCAGAAGATGGGCACCGTCGACTACGACGACCTGGGCCGGCCCACCACGGTCAAGGACACCAACGACGCCACCAAGCTCACCACCGAGTACGACCCCGTGGCTTCGGGACCGCTGACCGCCACCAAGGTCTCCGACGCCAAGACCTACGCCACCAACACCACCATCAACCCGGCGTGGGGCTCGCCGCTGAAGGTCACCGACCCCAACAACTCGGTCACCGAGTCAACCTACGACAGCCTCGGCCGCGTCACCGCCAATTGGCTGCCCAACAGCTCCCGTGCGGGCAGCAAGCCAGCCAACTACGTCTACACCTACAAGGTGATCTCGTCCGACGTCTCGTGGGTGTCGACCGCGGCCCTCAAGGGTGATGCGACCGGCTACAACACTACCTACGAGTTTTTCGACGCCGCGCTGCGCTTCCGCCAGATCCAGACGCCGACCCCGACCGGCGGACGGCTGATCGCCCAAACCCTCTATGACGCCCGCGGCCTGGCTGTGACCACACAGGGCGACATCTACGACAACACCTCAGCCCCGTCCAGCACGATGGGCCAGATCGATGCCGGCCAGGCACCGATCCAGACCGACACCACCTACGACGGCGCTGGCCGTGCTACCCAGGTGGCAACGAAGACCGGGACCACCCCGCTGTGGACCACCACCAGCACCTACACCGGCGACACCGTCACCACCACTGCCCCCACGGGCGGCCAGGCAGCAGCCGTCGTCACCAACGCCCTGGGACAGACCACCCAACGCAGGGAATACGACGCCCCACAGGTTGCTAACGCCCACTACACCACCACCAGCTTCACCTACACTCCGGGCGGCCAAGCAAAAACCATCACCGGACCGGACACGTCTGCCTGGTCCTACACCTACGACCTGTTCGGCCGGCAGATCACGGCGACCGACCCCGACAAGGGGAAGACCGACACCGCTTACAACGAACTCGACCAGGTCATCTCCACCAGCGACGCGCTGGTCCTGGCCGGTGACGCTTCCCGCAAACTGATCTACGAGTACGACGAGCTCGGCCGCAAGACCAAGCAGTGGACCGGCTCCAAGACCGACGCCACCCTGGCCGCCGCCTGGACCTACGACAGCATCAAGAAGGGCCAGCTCACCGACGCCACCCGTTACGTCGGCGGCCTGACCGGCCAGGCCTACACCAACAGGGTGACCGCGTACGACTCGATGTACCACGTCACCGGCAACCAGCTTCTGCTGCCCGCAGAAGACCCTCTGGTCAAGGCTGGCGTACTCAGCCCCCTGGCATTCACCACGGCTTACCGCCTGGACGGCACCATCAGCCAGCACCGCGAACCTGCCGTGGCGGGACTGGCCACCGAACAGCAGTCCTTCACGTACAACGCCACCGGGCAGCAAGTGGGCCTGAAGGGGACCACCGGCTACCTGGTGGCCGCCACCTACTCACCCCAAGGCGACCGCAAGCAGCTCACCCTCGGACTCGCCTCCACCCCAGGCAAGTACGCCTACCTCAACAACGAGTACGAACCCGGCACTCGCCGCTTGGCCCGCTCATACGTCACCGACGACATCCACGGCTACATGCCGCAAGAACTGCGCTTCAAGCAGGACGACGCCGGCAACGTCCGCTCCATCTTCGACGCCACCACGCTCGGCGGCACCGGCAAGAGCGACAACCAGTGCTTCCTCTACGACGGCTACCGCCGCGTGACCGAAGCGTGGACCCCCACCACCGCCGACTGCGCCGACTCCGGCCGCACCACCGCCAACCTCGGCGGCGCCGCCCCCTACTGGAACAGCTACACCTACAAGGACAGCGGTCTGCGCGACACCAGCACCGTGCACACCTCCACAAGCAACACCACCACGAAATACGGCTACGGCACCGCCAACGGCCAACCCCACGCCCTGTCGTCCACCACCGTCGGAAGCACCACTACCGGCAGCTACGCCTACGACAAGACCGGCAACACCACCGGACGCCCCGGCACCCAGGCCGCCCAAACCATGACCTGGAACCCCGAAGGCAAGCTCGCCGCCAGCAGCGAGCCCGCTGCAGGAAGCAAGCCCGCCACCGGCACCAGCTACCTCTACGACGCCAACGGCACGCTCTTCATCCGCCGCCCCACCACTACCGACGGCGAAACCGTCCTCTACCTGGGCGCCACCGAAGTCCACCTCAAAACCACCAGCGGCGGCACGACCAAAACCCTGACTGGCAACCGCTATTACACCGCCGCCGGCCAAACCATCGCAGTGCGCACCGCAACCCCGTCCAGCAACACCGTCACCTTCCTCGCCGGCGACCACCACGGCACCATGAGCCTCGCGCTCGACGCCACCACACTGGCCATCACCAAGCGCTACAGCACACCATTCGGTGCCTCCCGCGGCACGAGTGTCACCACCTGGCCCGACGACAAGGCCTTCCTCGGCGCCCCGGCAGACACCACCACTGGCCTCGCCCACATCGGCGCCCGCGAATACGACCCAACCACCGGCCGATTCCTCAGCGTGGACCCCCTACTCGATATCACCGCCGCTCAGTCTTTGAACGGCTACACCTACGCAAACAACAGCCCTGCAACGATGTCCGACCCAACCGGCCTCGCCACTGCCTGCGCCGATTTCTGCCAACCTGGTGACGTAACATCAGACCTCGAAGGCACGCGCGGCTCTCCCAAACCTGCAGGCACGCACGAGACTTACAACGCTCAGGGACACCGTACTCGCAGAAGCACTTCGGGAACCGCTGCCGCTGACAGCACTGGCAACGTCGGCAGCAACTCGGAGGGACTGACGCTGGACGACGACACCTACGACAGGTTGAGGAGCTACTACGGCTATAGCGGGTCCGCCGAGTTGACCGACGCGGACTATGCGGCCTGGATCGACAATGCACCCGAGGGTGAAGCCGAAAACATAATAGAGTTCCATAAATGTGTCGTGTCGGGAAAAGCGGCTAGTTCCTGCTTGGCCGACTTGGATGGTGTGGGGCGCGGCTTCCTGTCCGACGACACGGAACAGCTCCTAGATGAGATTTCCGTTCTTGCGGGCGAGGTGGCATTTGGTGCGCAGATATATGGTGCTGGATGCGCCGCTGCGACAGGACCCGAGACCGCCGGCGCTGGGGCTGCTGCTTGCGTTGCCGCCGCGGAGAGCGTGACCACCATCGCCCTGTACGTGGGGGCCTCTATGCAAACCCTCACTGTGGTGAACGCCTGGGCGAAGGGCGATACAGGAGACGCTGTTATGCGCAGTCTAGCCATAGCGGGTGGGTACGGCATTTTGCGATCCGGAGCGATAGCAAATGGTGTGGCGAAAGCTGGGTCGGCTGCCTGGAGCGGTATCAAGTCGAGGGTCGGGTTTTAGGATTCGGCCAAAATCGGTTATTATCGATGCGCCTGACAGGCTGGGAGGGGATGATTTCGCATGGATTCGTGGGTTGATAGGCGTATCTTCTGGGTCAGCGCCCTAACTGCGCTCGCCGTCTATTTGGGGTATATCGTGCACGGCATGCCTCAGAAGTCCGTGTGGCAGTTGGTTGGAATGGCCTCCGCATTTTTTCTTCCGGCGCGTTACGTGTGGGTTGTGCACCTTCGCACCCGAGTGAAAGTCACCCCCGAGGTGCTGGTTGCGGTGAACCGGAACGGGGAATACGTTATTCCATGGAGTCGTATTGAAGGATTTCAGTCCCTTCCTGGAAGGCTGAACATGCAGTTCAGGGATGGAAGCGCTCTCCGCTTGGATGCCTTCTCTGAATGGCCTTCATTCGGAAGGCGCGCGGTGGTCGCGGGCAGGCTGGAGTCGTTCCGGCGTGAGGTCGCGCGGAACGACTCGGCCCAGGTGGCGGCTACGCCGAATCCGCCGCTTGTGAAGTTGAGCGCTTGGGCTCCGTGGGTTTTGTTGGTGATTGCTGTCGTGATGAGGTGGTTCTCTTACTGAGGTTGAGTTACGCGATTCATGGCTCGCACCTGGGTGCGGGCCCTGAATCGTTCCCAGAACTGACTGAGCTTTGCTGATCAGGTTGGTGCTGAGCGAATTTCGAGTCCGGTGTGGGCGAGGAACGCGGTCAGCAGGGCGGGACGGTGCTGGATCGTGCGGAGTCCTGTTCGAACGGCGTGGGTGAGTTCGTCGATGGTGAGGGCGGCGAGGTTGGCCAGGGCGGTGCGTTTGAGGTGGGACCAGACTTGTTCGAGGGGAGGTCGGGAGCGTAGGCGGGCAGGTAGCGAACGGTCAGCCACGGCCGGCCCGAGATTGATCGCTGCATCCAGCGGATATGGTGTCCGGCGAGGTTGTCCCAGATCAGTACCATGGGTGCGCCGAGAGTCTGGTGGGCCTGGTCGAGCAGGGGAATCAGGTCGCGGTCGCGGTACCAGCCGGTGCGGATCCGGTAGATCAGTCTGGGGTCTCGCCGGGGCGGTAGCAGGCCAGGGCGGTCATGGACAGTTTCGGCTGGCGGCCCTTGACCATGGTCAGCACCGGAGTCTGCCCGGCCGGTGCCCAGGTGCGGACGAAGGCGCCGGTCAGCGAGGTCCCCGCCTCGTCCTGGAAGCAGAACCAGGCTCCGGCGGCCCCCCGTTACCTTCTTCCTGGCCTCGCAACGAGGCTCCCGGCCTTCGGGCCCGGCATGACTGAGCCCCCTTGTCGATCAGGATCGAAAAAGTGGTGTCACCGGGACCGAAGGCATTGGCAGACCGCTGATTAGGGGCACGGGCACCGATCCCGGACCGGGTGAGGCAGTCTCTTCGTAACGTGGATGCCGGCACGCTGATGCCGCAGGTGAGGCCGGGAAGAACGCGCATACGGGAGCAAGCACGTGGTGGCTGGTGAAGGTGGCATCGACGTCTATCTGGGTCTGGACGTCGGCAAGGGCGAACACCATGCGACGGCACTCACCCCCGAGGGCAAGAAGGCCTTCGACAAGCGGCTGCCTAACACCGAGCCGAAGCTCCGTGAGGTCTTTGCCAAGCTCCAGGCCAAGCACGGCACCGTCCTGGTGGTGGTCGACCAGCCCGCTTCCGTTGGTGCGCTGCCTCTGGCGGTGGCTCGTGACGCGGGCTGTCGTGTCGCCTATCTGCCGGGCCTGACGATGCGGCGGATCGCCGATCTTTACCCTGGCGAGGCCAAAACCGACGCCCGCGACGCGTATGTCATCGCGGACGCGGCCCGTTCGATGCCGCACACGCTGCGGGCCATCGAGGCGGCCGACGAGACCGTGGCCGAGCTGGAGATGCTGACCGGATTCGACGATGACCTGGCCACCGAGGTGACACGGACCAAGAACCGACTGCGGGGCCTGCTGACACAAATCCATCCGCCGCTCGAGAAGATCCTCGGCCCCCGACTTGACCACCCTGCCGTGCTCACCCTGCTCGAACGCTTCGGCTCTCCAGCCCAGCTGCGGAAGGCAGGACGGCGCAGACTCATCACACTGCTGCGGCCGAAGGCCCCGCGGATGGCCGAGCGCCTGGTCGAGGACATCTTCACCGCGCTCGACGAACAGACCGTGATCGTCCCCGGCACCGACGCCGCCGCACTGATCATCCCCAATCTCGTCTCCAGCCTCGGCTCCGTACTGGACCAGCGCAGACTCCTCGCAGCCCGGATCGAGGAACTGCTGGAGGCCCACCCTCTTTCCCCGGTCCTGACCTCGATGCCCGGCATCGGGGTCAGGACCGCCGCCCGGATCCTCATCGACGTCGGCGACGGCAGTGCCTTCGCTTCCGCAGGACACCTGGCCGCCTACGCCGGCTTGGCTCCGGTCACGCGCGCCTCCGGCTCCTCCATCCGCAGCGAACACCCCGCTAGGCGAGGTAACAAGCAGCTCAAACGCGCCTTCTACCTCGCAGCGTTCGCCTCGCTCTCGCAACCGGAGTCACGTGCCTACTACGACAGGAAACGCCGCGAGGGGAAACACCACGTCGCCGCCCTGATCGCCCTCGCCAGACGCCGCATCGACGTGCTCTTCGCAATGCTCCGCGACGGCACCTTCTACGAGCCCCCGACCCCCGTCACAGCTTGACGAAGACCATAGGGGCACTTTTTCGATCTTCGGCCACCCGGTCTCCACCCACTCCTGGATCGCGCCCGCGTCACGCTCGGCGGCTTGACGGGCGGGCACTTGAGGAGTGAAGCCCATCCGGTGCAGAAGCCGGCTCACCCCGGACAGCGAGCCGTAGACCACCGAGAACCGCTCGATGATCACGCGGCGGACCCGCGCCAGCGTCCAGCCGTCGGTGGCGAATCCGTAGTCCTTGGCCCCGGCCCGCAGCAGTTCCCGCAGAGCCTGCCGCTGAACTTCGTCCAGAGCGCACTGCGCGCCGGCGATCCCCCGCCCCAGCAGGGCATCCGCGCCGCCCTCGCTCCAGGCATGGTGCCAGTTGTGCACCGCCTGCGCGCTGACTCCCAGCAGACGTGCGATCTCCGCATCCGGCCGGCCGCCCTGTTCAAATAACTGGCCTGCGTCAGACGCCTTTGCTCCCTTGCCCGATGAAAATCACCGGCACCTTGTCCTGCCCCCATGAATACGGCATACCACCCACGACATGATCAGCCAAGGTCAGTGAGCCTCGGCCGGGTTCGTCGGCTTCGGCTGGCGATGACACCGTGACCGGGTGACGTCCGTGATCGCACATCCAAAGTGCCGATGGGGCGTGGGGGCGGCCGACGGGAGTGCTATGTACCGCTGCCGGTCCGCACATCACGACGTCGATGGCGGCCCAAGGTTGTCACGAGTTGAACCAGCACCGTAGCAGCCACCGCGATCTGTTCCACGGCTGGCACATCCCGGACGGCGAACAGGTCATCGCGCCGCAGCGGATGAGCCTCCTCGACCTGCCGCGCGAGCAGCGCATCGCTGCCGTGGTCCTGGCGGTCGTGCTCGTCGTGGCGTGCCTGATCCGGTTCTGACTCGCGCACGACGGAGGGCCCGCACCCTGGGGTGCGGGCCCTCGGTGTGTCCGGGGCGGCGTCAGCCGGTGGCCGCCTGCGGTTCCTTGGGCGTGCGGTGGTGGGCGACGCCGTACTCGCGGGCGATGAGGCGGACGTTCTCCTCGGTCATCGGCAGGTGCTGGGCGATGGTCCTGTTGGTGACGCCCGTTGCCCTGAGCTCGTCGGCGATGCGTTTGCGCAGGGCGTGACGCAGCCGCTCTTCCTCGCGCACCGCGTCCTGCCAGGCGCGGACGTCTGCCAGGAGTTCGTCGCTGGGCCTGTACTCGTCGCTCATGCATGCATGCTCGCACAAGCCGACTTGGACAGGAAGGCGGCGCGGCTGTTTTCGCGGTGGGGCGGCTGGAAATTATCCCAACTCATTTGGGCAACCGAGGGTATCCAAAATGGTTTGGAGAATGATGAATGTGTAACACTTCACCACAAAAGGGAGTTACCGTGATCGACCCCAACAGCACCCCCCAGACCGCAGCGGCCGCCGGCCTCGCCGACCTCTTCGAGCAGGTCGACGCCGAGCGCGCCAGCGGCATCCACCGCTTCTGGGACTCCGCGACGGCCTACGACGCCACCCAGTGCCGGGAGGACATCAACGACGGTGACGTGCTGGTCGTCGAAGAGGAGCAGGTGGTCGGCTTCCTCGTGGAGGCCTGGCCGCACTCGATCACGGAGGAGCACGGCGAGTTCCACGCCCTCACCATTCCCGTCGGCGACTACCGGGACGGCAAGTACGTGGAGGCCGCGGCCCGGGCCGCCAAGATCGCCCGCGAACTCGGCTGCCCCGTCCACCCCGGCATCACCGACCTGGTCGACGAGCCCGCCGAGGCCGACGAAGCCCCGGCCGCCGGCGACGTCATCCGGGTCGCCGTCCGCGCTTTCCGGAACACCGGCCCCCTCGCCACGGTCCACATCAACTGCAAGTGCCCGCTCAAGTCCAGCCTGATCGGCACGTACGTCACGCTCGCCGAGGCCGAGAAGGCGGCGGCCGAGCACCGGCCGGACGTCGCCCCGCGCCGGTGCAAGCTGTCCGGCCCGCTCCTGGCCACCACCGCCCCGGAGTTCGCCGCAGGCGACCGCGTCATCTGCCCCGACGGCGCCGCCCGCACCGTGAAGGGCATGTACCGGGCGAAGGGCCAGCCGACCGCGGTCATCGTCGACGGCGGCAGCACCGTCGACCCGGCCAAGGTGCAGCGGGTCGACACCTCCCGCATCCCCGAGGCCCGCCGGGTCGCCACCCTGTACGCCGTCCGCGTCCGCACCAACCCCGACCCGAACGACCCGGTATGGGCCGAGGCGCTGCGCGAGCTGACCGAGGCCCTGCGGTACCTGGAGCAGGCCGACCCCCTGTACGCCGAGGTCATCGCCAAGAGCGGCACCGAACGCCTCACCCTCTCCATCCCCCGGACCGACGTCCTCAAGGGCGACGTCCTCCACGCCTTCGGCGCCCGCCTCACCGTGAACGACACCGGCGTCACCGGGGCCCGCGAGACCGGCCAGTGCGACTGGTGGGCCGAAGTCCACGGCGTCACCGACGCCGACCGCGCCAAGACCTACCGCTCGCCGTGGAAGGTGGCCCTGCCCCTCGGAGACGCCGCCTGGGACGTCGTCACCGTGGAGCGCGACATCCACGCCCCCGACCTCCGGCAGATCAAGGCCCGCCCCGTCGTCGAGGCCGTCGTCCCCGGGCGGCCGGCGACCGGCGAGGGCGTCGCCCCCCGGCACGCCGGACACCCGGACATCGACGCCGCCCGCGAGGCCCTGCGCCCCCTGCGCCCGGCGGTCGTGGCCGACGACACCGAGGTGACGGAGCCTCACCAGGCGGACCCCGAGCTGCGCGGCTACCTCCTCGAACCCCGCGGCCTCGGCCGGGTCGCCGCTTACTGGATCGAGGCCGGGCGCGCCGTGTCCGCCGATGACGGCTGGGACGGCCCGTCGCTGGCTATCCTCGCGGACAAGCTGACGATGGCCGGATGGACCGTCACCCGCCCGACGGGGAGCGGGATCTGCGTCTTCGCCCAGCGCCCCGCGGACTGACGTCCCCCTGGACGGCGCCCCGCCTGCACTTGCCGCAGGCGGGGCGTCCTGCTGTCCGGCTCCTTCCGACCCCGACCCGCTTGACGATCACTTGACCAAGCCCCTTTGGGTAACGAGGGTATCCAAAGGCATTTGGTCAATGAATGAGGTGTCACACCAAACCACAAAGCACCAGGTCAGCGAAGGGCGGCAGCCATGGACGGCACCCAAAACACCACCACCGAGCCCACCCGGTGCCGCCGGTGCAACCGCCTCCTCCGCTGCCCGAGCCCCGACGGGTACGGCCCGAAGTGCCGCACCCGCATCCGCAAGGCCAGCCGCTCCGAGGTCGTCGCCCCCTACAAGCCGCACCTGGTCGCCAAGGCCGTCGAGCTGCTGGAGCAGGGCGGCGTCCTCCCCCTCCGCGCCAAGCGGGTCTTCGAAGTCGTCTCCGCCGACGGCTCCAAGACCTACCGCACGGCGGCCACCGGCCAGTGCAACTGCCCGGCCGGCCTCAAGACCCGCCCGTACGCCTGCTACCACGCGATCGCGGTCCGCATCGCAGCGGTCGCCTGACCCCTCGGGGCCGGGCGACCGCCCGGCCCTCCCACCTCACCGGAAGGACCGACCGTGACCGCCACCTACACCCCCCAGCAGCGGGCCGCCCGCCTCGCCCGCTCCTTCGCCGAAGCCCTCCGTGACCGCAACGCCCTCCGCGCCAGTCGTCCCGAGCCCCGCGAGATCGCCGCACTCCTCGACACCGCGGCGACGGTCCTCGAGGCGGCCCCGCCTGCCACCGACATGCCCGACGCCGCGGCGGCCGCCCTGCACGAGGCCGGAGAGATCGCCGAAGGTACCGGCGACCTCCCCGCCACTGCGCTGGAGTACATCACCGCCACGATCACCGGCCGCATGCCCGAGCTGCCCCACCTCAACCCCACCACCCCGGCCCTCGCCCGGCAGGCGCAGGACCTGCAGGCGCGCATCACGACCGTCCTGCACGACGCGTTCGACAGCGACACCGACAGCAGCGTCCGCTTCGTCGCCACCGCGCTCCTCGCCCTCCACCGCAAGTTCGACCGGCTCACCGAAGACGTCGCCACCGACCGCTTCCAGCCCACCGCCTGACCAGCCACCAGACCAACGAGGAGGACCCGATGTTCCACGAGACGATCACCCACGCGGGCGGCACCACCACCGGAACCGCCAGCGAGGCGCACGCACTGACCCTGCTCGCCCGCAGCCACCGCCGCGGCCTCCACATCGAAGCCCGGCGCGACGGCGGCGCCCTCATCTCCTGGACCCGCCTCCAGTTCGGCCCCGGCGACGGCCAGGTCGACACCGTGGAGCGCTCGATCCGCCTCACCCCGACCGAGCTGCTGACCTCGGTCCTCCGAGGCGGCACCGTCCGCCACGACCTGGAGACCATCGACGCCCACTCCCGGTCCCGCTGGGAGAGCCCCCGCAGCAGGCGAGTCGTCATCATCGGCGAGGACGGCATCGAGGCCGTCACCGGCCTCACCCTCCACAAGCTCGGCATGGTCACCGACGCCCCCGGCGGCCGGGTCCGCCTCACCCTCGCCGCCCGCCTCGGCCTGCTCGCCTACCACCACCGGCCGCGAACCCCTCACCCGGACCGCGGCCTGACCTACTGCACCTGCGGCATGACCGCGGCCGCCGGCGACGACCCGAAAGAGGCCCGGATGGTCCGGGCCCGCAACCACCTCCGCGAGGTCACCGGAGCGTTCGTCACGGGCCTGACCCGCCCGGCCGCCCGGTTCGCCTGACCTCACCCCGCCGCGCCGGGGGGTGACCGGTCTGCTCAACGGCTGGAAATCCCTCGGCCTTTCTTAGCCAAACGCAGTTGGACTGAGAGGCGACGGCGCCCCACCCGGACCGGGTGGGGCGTCCGCCCGTGAGGCCGTCAGCTCTGGCGCGGCGCCGACGTGCTTCGGTGGCCGGCCGCGATGTCGGCGACCCGCTGCGGGGTGACCTGGAGGTGGGGGGCGATCTCGTCGCGGGTGCGGCCCTCGTCCAGGAGGGACCGCACCGTCTGCTGCCGCTGGGCCCGGAGCCAGCGCTGCAGGTCGGGGATCGCCAGGAGGGCGTCCGTCAGGGCCTTGGCATGGTCGATGGTGACCGGCCCGGCCGCCAGGTCGGCCAGCGCGCGGAACGGCTTGGGGAGTTGGGGTGTGCTGTCCACGCCCCGACCGTAGTGGGTACCCACGAGCCCGGCCGGCGGGCCGCACCCTCCGGGTGCATCGCCGCAGGTCAGGGGTGGGAAATTCCTCGAAATCTTTTAGCCAAACGAGGTTGGCTAACGGTGGATCAGGAAGGATGAAAGTAGAACAATTCACCACAAACAACCAACCCCCAGGGAGCCCGCCATGGACGCCACCACCGCCCTCACCAAGCTCACCGCCCGCGCCAACGGCGCCTTCGCCAAGGCCGAGTCCGCCCGCACGGCCCTGACCGACGCACTCACGATCCTCGACTCCCCGGTCGACGGCCTCATGGACGCCGTACTGGCCGCCGACGGCCAGGCCAAGCCGTGGCGGGAGCTGATGGTGCGCATCGAGCGGCACGGCGTTCGTGACGGCCTTGCCAAGCAGCGGGCCGAGGCGCTGGAGGCCCTGCTCCACTACGGCTTCTCGATGAGCACCGGCCAGGTCACCAACGCGGCCCGCCACCACGAGGACATGGGCCTCCGCCGCTTCATCAACGTGACCGACGGCATGGACATCGAGGCCGGCGCCCCCGCCACTGCCTGACCGCCCGGGCCGCCCGCACCGGGCGGGCGGCCCCTCCCTCCCACCAGGAGCCAACCCCCAAGGAGAACCGACGTGATCCGCCCGAACACCCTCCAGCTCGAAGCGCTCCGCCTCATCGCAGCCGGTGGCGTCACCGTCCGCGAGTTCGGCCCCCGCAAGAACCTGCGCGTCCACGGACCCGACGGCACCAACGAGGTCTGGGTCCAGACCATGTGGGCCCTGGAGAACCACGGCTGGACCACGCGAGACTTCTCGTACTCGCTGGCGCAGGGACAGCCGCTCGTGATCAACCCGAGCGGGCAGGCCTTCGTGGACGAGGCGCCCGAGCCGGACGTCGAGGCCGACCCCCGCAAGCGCGGCCTCCTCGACCTCGCTCACCGGGCGCTGCGGGCCGAGCAGTTCGAGCGGGCCCGGATCGCCTCGGTCCTGATGAGCGAAGACCGCGTCATCGGCGCCGACGAGATCACGCGCCTGATGCGCGTCACCGCCAACGCCCTGCCGTGGCGCAGGCTCCTCGCCGCGGCCGCGAACGTGGATCTCTTCGAGACGCTGGCCGAGGTGCGGTCGGCGCTGACCGACCGGCTCGTGGACGGCACCCTAGGGCCCGCCGGCAACCTGGTGGGCGTCGCGGACGGCCTCATGGTCCAGGAGGGCATCCGCGACTTCCTCGCCGCGACCGAGAGGTACGCGCGGCCCGCCGCGAGCTGAGCGAACGCCCCACGCGAGGCGGCCGCGTGGGGCATCATCCCAGGTCAGCGGCCTGAAATTCCCCGAAACTTTTTAGCCAAACGAGGTTGGCTAACGGTGGGTCAGGAAGGATGAAAGTAGAACAACGCACCCCAAACCACCAACCCCCAGGGAGCCCGCCATGACCGCCACCATCACCACCGCCACCACCGACGCGGTGTTCGCCGAGGCCGCCCGCGCCACCTCATGGAAGGTCACCAACCTCGGCCCGGTCACCGAAGTCCGGCACGGCTCCTACACCTGGACGGTCCAGCTTCCCACCGGCAGCGGCCCGGCGACGGTCACCCACCGGGACGGATGGGGCGGCGTCGAATTCGTCGGCATCACGGCCACCCCGGCCCAGACGATCGGAATCGTCGAGGCGGCCATGGCCGCAACCCGGGTCCTCTGACCCACCCCGGCGGGCCCACCCGGGCCCGCCGGCCTCCCCCCCTCAACCCACGACGAAAGAAGAGAGCGCGCCATGACCCGCACCCAGACCCCCGCCACCACCGCCCGCCAGGCCGCAGAGGCGGCCTACCGTGCGAACCCGAACCCAGCGACCCTCACCGCACTGCAAGCCGCGGGCAAGGCCGAGCTGGACGAGTACCTGGCCGGCTTCGACGCCCGCCACATGGCCACGGCCGAGACCGTCGCACCCGCGGTCGCCCGCTGGCAGGCACCCACCCCGGCCCCCCTGCGCGCGGACTACGCGCGGTACGTGGCAGACGGCCTGGGTGCCGAGCTCGCACGCATGGCGGGCTGGGCCTACTTCGACGCCCGCCAATACAGCACCGCCCGCACCTACTTCACCCAGGCCCTGCACCTCGCGCAGAACCTCGGCAACCGGCAGTTCGCCGCCAACGTCCTGTCGTGCATGAGCCTGCAGGCCACCTACGAAGGCGACGCCGGCGAAGCCGCTGCGCTCGCACGCGCCGCGCAGGACACCGCCCGCACCACCGAGGCCCCGGAGCTCGTGATGGCCATGCTCCACATGCGGGAAGCATTCGCCCACGCCACGCTGCGCGCTACCGACGACTGCCACCGCGCCCTCGCCCGGTCCCACACCGAGTTCGAACGGGCCGACACCGCCAACGCGCCGCAGTGGCTGCGCTACTTCGACGAGACCAAGCTGATCGTGGACACCGGCATCGCCCGCGCACAGCTCGACGAGCACCGCCAAGCCGAACCGCTCATCGCCGAAGGCCTGCGCCGCGAGAACCGCCAGCAGCAGCGCGGCCGGGCCTTCCACGCCTTCTGGCTCGCCACCACCCAACTGCACAACGGGGCCCTCGACCGTGCCTGTTCCACCGCCAGCATGGCACTGGACCTGGCCACCAATGTGGACTCCCCGCGCATCGCGGGCCACGTACGCGAGTTCCAGGCCCGTCTGGCCACCAGTGCGCGCCAGGCCCCGGTGATCGCCTTCGAGGCGAAGATGCGCGAGGTGTACGCCTAGAGGCCGCATCCGACGGATCAGGGGCGCCGTCAATGCCCGGCAGTCAACTCGACATCGCCGCGGTCACCGAAGGCCCCCCAAGCAGCCGCTCAGGCCAGCCCGCACCAGGCGTGGGCAAGGAGTTCCTCGCGCCAGGCCAGCACCCACGCACGTTCCTCCTCGACGTGACCCGCTGCTCTGTCTCGTCGCGCTTCGACCGCGCGAGCCCGTTCAACACGACGGGCCGGTGGAAACACCCCCTCCGTGACTCCTCGTCATTTAATAACGGTTAGATCTCGACCGGAGAACGGGCGTGGATTCCACGCCTCACAAGGTGACCTGAAGCTCATATCTAGCTCAAGTGCAGAAGCCTTCAAAAATTCATCGAGCGAGGCAATGCGGGCACGAGCCGAGGTGAACCGGACGATGCCCTCCACTTGTGGTCATGGTGAAAAGAAGGCGTGTGTGCTTTGATCGGCAACGACCAAATATCTTGCCCGCCACCCCCGTTGGTGCGGGTATTGCATTCAGGGGAAACACTTGACAAAGCGAGCCCAAAGAAGATCGGGTAGCCGACTGCTGCATGCCACGCTCGGTACGGCGCTCCTCGCCACCGGAGCTGTTGCCGCTCCTGCTACAGTGGCTCCGACCAGCATCGCAGCTGCCGCGGACTGCCAGTCCAGCGTGGCCACCTACGTCGTCGAAGCGAAACCGGGACTTCCTTTCGGGATTCCGGGCGCGACGACGCTACGCAAGTATATCGACTGGGACCCCAGTGGCGGTGGCGCCGCTGGCCCCCTCTTTGACACTGGCTACGTCGCACCCATTCCGGACCTGGCCTCGGTGTTCTCTGGCGGGAGCGGAATTCTCTATCAAATCGACCGCAAGACTGGGCAGTTGAAGTCCTACAAGGACAACACGGCCTCTGGCGGCTCTTTGATGACTTACGTCAAGACCTTTAAGTCCAACTCGGCTCAACCCTGGGCTAGTTACGATCACGTGTGGTCCGTAGGCAGCAAGATTTTCACGATCGATGATGCCGGTACTCTCGCCGTCCACCAGCCGAGCTCTAGTGACGCCCCTGACGGTCAGGGCGTCATGCTCGACATGGCCACGATCTCAGCGACGAACGCCGCAGTGATAGCGATCAACAAGTCTGACGAGGTCTGGTCGGCCGGCAACAAGATCTACGGCCTGACCGACGGAACAATCCGGTCCTGGACCCTGTCCTGGCTCGGGGTTATTCCGAAGCTCGACGTGGCCACCGAGACGGTCTTGGCCACGGACACGAAGGTGACATCCGCCTGGAGCCCGGGCCCCGGCACGGTCTACACCGCCACCACCGGCATCGACTACAGCGGCATCGTCAAGGGCTACACCGGAGCCGGCGGCACTGCACTCACCCTCGCCAACGACGACGTACGGCAAGGCCTCTACGCCCGTTCGGTGTTCACGGACACCGCCTCCTGTCTCGCGGCGACACCGGACACCCGCCCCTACTTCGGCGCCCAGCCTGACGAAAGTGGTCTCACGGACGTCGGTACCGACTCCCCGCCGGACTCGACGCCAACGAACCCCAGCCTTGTCCAAGGAAAGTTCACTTTGGGAAACGGTCAGCCCGCTGCCGGGCTGGAGGTGACGGTCGAAGCCGCCGACCTTGTGGCGGACGACGGTACCGCAACCGACCTCCCCGACCTGGGCAAGGTCCACACAGCGGCCGACGGCACATGGAAGCTGACCCTGCCTAACCCGCTTCCCGCAGCCATACAGGCAGCTGCAGACGCCAACGACGGTGCGCTCAACCTGACCGCGACCACCGCTGGCGTCACCACTTCCGGCGTGAACATGTTCGGTGCCGACAACCTCGTCGCAGCTCCTGAGGTACCAGGATCGACGCAACCCACCGGCTTTGCCCTGTCGGCAAGCAATGAAGCGCCGCACACCACGGCACTGTCGCCCCTGCTCAGTGACACCGACCCCAACAACGCCGGCACCGATCCCACCCCGGAGCAGGTCAGCACCACCTTCGCTGCCACCGCGGAACAGTACTCCGTCGAACCCATCGATCAGGGGACCACGCCGACGTGGCAGAGCGACCGCTCTGCCGCGCCCCCGGCAGGCTTCAACCCTTACGTCGTGAACGGTGTTGACACCAGTGGTCAGGCGGTCACTCCGCTCAACTCCGGCTCCTGTGAATGGCTGACCCAGACGCTGTCGAAGACGGTCGCCTACACCACCGTCGGCGAGGCCCACGCATACTGGGATGCCAAGGCGAACTTCGACTACGACCAGAAGCTCTCCAGCACAGTCGACGTCGCCACTTCGCATAACGACACCTGGAAGATCACTGGCACCGTCTCGGTCGGTGGATCCACCGGGATATCGACCGGTTACAGTAACAAGGGCCCGTACTTCGCCAAGCAGTGGCGGGTCCCGATCGAGTACAAGAAGATCAAGAAGACCTACTACTGCTCAGGCGTCGCTCGGTCTTCCTACCGGCAGATCGTGGCCGGCAAGTACAAGGTTCCTGCTGGCGGCTCCACGGGGAAGTACGGGCAGGACGTGCGAAGCAAGGACGGTCCCACCGCATTCCAGGCCTCGCCGAGGCAGTACTACGGGAAGGTCCCCGGCGGCTCGTACTTCCAGCTCTCCTCCGGCAAGAGCACCAAGTGGACCAAGGCCGTGGCCGCCTTCGGTATCTCTCTCAGCGCAGCCACCTCGTACGATCGCGAGCACAAGCAGCGCATCACCGCCGGCAACAAGACCGGTTCGCACATCATCTGGGGCAAGAATGGTCCGCTCTCGAGCAAGCCTGGCGTCTTCTACTCCTACTAGACGCCTCCGCACTGCCGCGGCACTGGCTCTCGCGTCCACCATCACTCTGGCAGGCTGCTCTGGAACAGAAAGCAGTCCTGCACAAGGCCACGCCCTGGACGGCGGCACCTACTCACAGGGGACGGTCGGTAACGACCACGCCAAGGTCGGGCAGGTGTGGTGGGCGGCGCTACCGCCACCCACCAACGTCTCTGACAAGGACCTCGAACTCACCGGGGCGACAGTGCTACGAGTCCCCAAGGGCATCAAGATCCTGCAATACGGTGCGTACAGCGCCAACGACACCGACGGCATCGTGATGCTCGGGATCGAAGGCGATTCGGAGGACCCGCACTTCGAACGTCTCAAGAACCACTTTCACAAGGCCGTCAAAGTCAGGGCGAAAGGCGACACCGACATCTACTACGTGGTCCGCATGAAGATCACCGGACCTATCAAGGGCAACCTGCGCGACACCAGGTTTACCTACCGCCAGGACGGTCGCAGCTACGAGCAAACACTCAAGAGCGACGTGGCCCTGCGAGTCGAACAGCCCTGATCGCGTGATGTGTGTGGCACCCCATACCGGGGTGCCACACACACGCACTTTCACGGCGCGCCTGCTTGGCTGCGGATCGAGGCCACCCGACAAGACGCCAACGCACCGCAGTTCTACCCCTTTGTGGCCTCATTGAGCAGCAGGTACAGCACCCCGATCAGGGAGCCGCTGGACACAATCTCCCGCCGGTCGATCACGCCCCGGACGGTCCAGGTCTTCAAGCGGCCCGGCGACGACATGGGCCGGTACCGCCAGCAGTACGTGTACCGGTGCCCGCAGGTGAAGTGCCGCAACCAGATCGTGGAGCCGGACGTGCTCCCCGCGGCCGCCGCGATCGACTGGACGCTCCCCGGCCAGCGCATCGGCGACCGCAAGACCCTGCTCGCCGACAAGACGATAGCCCGCATCTCAGCGGGGCTCCGGAAGTTCGCAGAGCCGATGGTCGTGCCAGCCGGCGGGACCTGGCGGAACGACGCGACCCCGCTCTTCGACCCGATGCCGACCCGCACGACCCGCGAGAACGACGCCCTCGCCGTCCCCCCGATCCTCGTCCCCTGCGACGGCCGCCCCGGCAAGAACGCCAGCCCGATCTACGACCCACTGCGCACCCAGACCACCCGAGCCGAGGCCGGACTGGCCTGGCTGCCCTTCATCGCGGAGATCCGGGGCGGCGCCAGCGACGCCCGATCGGTCGCCGACCCCCTGTGCACCGTCACCGCCTCCGGCAACCACCACGGCCTCGTCACGCCCGCCATGGTCATGCGCAACAACGGGTCGAAGGGCGACGGCGGCGAGCACTGAACCAGCGCGGACGAGCCACTGCGCACCCTGACCACCACCGGGCACCAGTCGCTCGTCACCTGGCAGCACCTGCTCGTCCCGTACTACGGCACCGGCCGCGCCCGCACCGTCCGCGAGCCGATCGGCGCCCTGTCCACCCGCGACCGCTTCGCCCTCGTCAAGGGCGAGATCAACGTGGACGACGTCCTGTTCCGGATGCTGGAGCCCCACGAGATCGGCAGGGCCATGAGCTTCGCCGACGACTACGTGGTCCTCGGCACCAAGCGCGAGCGCGTCCGCCAGTACGGCAACGCCGTCACCCCCAACGTCGCCGAGGTCATCCTCTGCGCGCTCGTCGAGTGCATCACCGGCGAAGACATCGACCGCCACGCCCCGCAGGACCGGTTCGGCACCGCCGCCTGACCCGCCCAGCCGCCGGGGACGGGCGACCCCGCCCCCGGCCCCCACCTCCCCTCCCTCCCGAAGGAGACAGCGATGCGCCTCATCGGCATGCCCGCCCTCACCCAGGCCGCTGGAATCCGCGTGGCCAGCTTCAACACCGTGTACGAGGACAACAAGTGGATGCGGGCCCGCCTCCGCCGCGCCGACGGCACCGGCCCGGAGATCACCGGAAAGCTCGACGACTACACGATGCGGTTCAGTCCGGCCACCCTGGAACCCCCTCGGGTTCGGCCGCCTACCACCACAGACGGGACCCCCCAACCCTTCGTCTTGTCCTGACGCGACGTCTGAGATGCCCACCCATATGGAGTTTGATCGGTCATGTTTGATTGTGAGCAATCTCTCATCGCTGGCCGACTCGTAGGCAAGGTCTTGTGAAAAACCTATGAGTGCCCGAAGGATCTTTCTTCACCTGGATGGTCTTTTACGAGGGGGGCTTCGTGCGCGCTCGGCGTTCAGTTGCTGTCGTTGTTGCCGTGGCGATGGCGGTGCTGAGTACTGCAGAGGGTGCTGCGGCAGCCTCGGTGTGGCCCCACGGCGCTGTCGATGGGGGTATCCGCCCAAGTCAGCGCCACGGCAGCGCGGACGGGTTGTCCCACCGGACACCAGGGGACGCCACGGACGCTTGGTCCAAGGGGGGGAGGCTCGGCCCACTCAAGGGGCGGGGGGAACTCGCCGTCGAGGAAGCGCAGCCACAGCAGGATCCTGTAGCGACTGCCCGGCGGCCGAAGGCATCTGCCGTGGAGCGCGTTCCGGTACCCGACTCGGCAGGCGTGACGGGTTTCGACCGTGAGGCGAGCAAGGAACTGGTCGGCAGCCGAGGCACACGTCAGCGGGTGTACCGGAACGCCGACGGCACGTTCACCACGCGGTACTACAACGAGCCGGTCAATTTCCGTCGTACGGATGGCAGCTGGCAGGCAATCGATACCACCTTGATCCGGGCTGGTGGCGGCGGCCGGTTGGGTCGCTCAGTTGCTGCGGATCCTGCCGCGGGCTGGACGACAGTCTCTGGCGAAGCATCGGTCACGCTGGGCAGCTTTGGGGATGACAGGCCCTTGGCCGCCTTGGGTGTGGATGGGGACCGTTCGGTTGCGTTTTCCCTCGAGAACGCCGCTCATGTTGCCGGCGCCGTCGACGGAGACACCATCACCTATGCCGATGTACGGCCGTCAGCGGATGTGCAGTTCGAGGCGGGCAGCACCTCGATCAAAGAGATGCTGGTACTCAAGGACCGTGACGCGCCGACGGAGTGGGTTTTCCCTCTGACCTTGCGGGGTCTGACGGCTCGCGTGGAGGACTCTGGCGCCGTCGCGCTAGTCGACGTCACGGGTGGGACGTATGCGCGAATCCCCGCCGGGTGGATGGAGGATTCCCGTGTCAGCCCGAACTCCAACGAGGGCGCGGTGTCTTCTGGGGTTCAGTACAGCCTGGTGACGATCGACGGTGGCCCCGCGCTGAAGGTTTCTCTGGACAAGCAGTGGTTGCAGGACCCGGATCGGATGTATCCGGTGAGGGTTGATCCGTCGGTGCAGAAGGTGACCGCCACCTCCGGCACGTACGTGGAGTCGCCGTACAACCAGGACTTCTCCAGTGACACGGTGCTCAAGGTAGGTACCTACGATGCCGGCGGTCACAAGGCGGCTGCCTTCCTGCGCTTCTCCGGTCTGGAGACCACGCTGAAGAACGCCTACGTCCTCAGCGCCAATCTGGCCCTGTACAACACCTGGTCATACTCCTGCACGGCCCGTCCCGTGTCGGTGTACCCGATCACCCAGAACTGGTCGGAGTCCACCACGGAGAAGTATCCGGGGCCGTCAACCGGGTCGTCACTGGGCTCGAAGAGCTTCGCGCACGGCTGGCGGCCTGAGGGGACCGAGACCTGGTCCTGCGATCGGGCCTGGGAAACCATCAAGCTAGGCTCTGCGGGCCGAAAGCTCGTGGATGACTGGACTCATGGACGGGTGAAGAACTACGGCCTGGCGGTGAAGGCCTCCACCTCGGACTCCCGGGGATGGAAGGAGTTCGGCTCCGACGACAACAGCAACAAGCCCAGTCTGGACGTGACATGGACCTCTTACGGGTCCACCTACAAGCTAGGCGACTGGGTCACGCCTGTCACCTCCACCGCCGAGGGCAAGATGAAGGTGACCGTCACCAACCGGGGACAGGCGACCTGGCCCAAGGCTGGCGCCTATAAGTTGCGTTACCGCCTGTACAACGCGGCTGGCACGGAGATCACCTCCTCCTCCAACGTCCTCACCACCGACATGCCGCAGGATGTTTCGCCAGGCGAAGCCGTGACCATCGACGCACGCATAGCCAAGCTGACCCCCGCCACGTACACACTCGCCTGGACCATGGCCGAAGGCAGTTCCCTGTTCACTGACTCGGGCGTGCCGGGCCTGGCGATGCAGTTCTCGTCGGTGAACATTCCTCCCCAGCTAACCGGTGAGTCACCGGTCAGCGGCGTAGTGGAGGATTCACTGACTCCCACGCTCTGGGCGACAGGCAAGGACACCGACCGGTACCCATTCAGCACGCTGCAGTACAGCTTCGAGGTCTGCGAAGTGCAGGGCAAGGACACCCGCAAGAACTGCCGCACCGGCACAAGGAGCACCGCCAAACAATGGGCGGTGCCTGAAGGCTGGCTGTCATGGGGCAAGACCTACGCCTGGTATGCCTATGTCTACGACGGCAACGCGACCTCGGCACGGCCTGGGCCGGCCCTGTTCACCACGCAAGTACCGCAACCCGCAGTCACCAGCCATCTGGGCAGCGCCGACGCCGGCCGCGAGTTCGGCGCCCGGTCCGGCAACTACATCACGGCCGCGACGGACGCGTCGGTGGCGGTCGTCGGTCCCGAACTGGCGGTGAGCCGCACCTACAACTCCCTTGACCCTCGGACCGGTAATGCGTTCGGCGTCGGCTGGTCCACGCCGTGGGACATGCGGTTGTACAACGAGTTCGGCGCCGGCACCGTGCTGGTCACCTTCGGTGATGGATCCCAGGCCCGGTTCGGTGAGAACGCCGACGGCTCCTACACCGGCCCGGCAGGTTACGCCGGAACCCTGAAGGACGCGGTGCAGGGCTGGGACCTGCGCGACGGCAAGGGATGGCTCTACCACTTCATGGAGACCGGGCGTCTCACCACGGTGACCGACGCCGCCGGCCGCCGGCAGTCACTGCGCTACCAACAGGAGGATGGCGGACCGCTGACGCGCGTCACCGATGAGACCTCCGGGCGGACCCTGACCTTCACATGGTCCGGGAACCACGTCGAGTCGGTCACCACCAGCGCTGTCGGCCCTGTCGCCCCCGGTCTCACCTGGACCTACCACTATGACGGCGACCGGCTGACCACGGTGTGCCCGCCGGACTCCACCACGGCGTGCACCAGGTACACCTACGACGACGGATCGCGCTACCGCAGTGCCGTCCTGGACGCCAACGCGGTGTCGTACTGGCGGCTGGGCGAAACAGAAGGCTCGGTCGCGACCAGCGAGGCACCCTCCCGGACCGGCCTGAACCAGGCGACGTACCGCGACGTCGTGCTGGGGTCGGAACCGGCCGTGGCCGGCACGGCCGACACCGCCGCCACCTTCGACGGCACCGATTCCTACGTTGAACTCCCCGACGACACCATCAGCACTTCGACGTACCTGTCCGTGGAACTGTGGTTCAAGACCACCAGCCCCGGCGTGCTGGTCGGATTCCAGGAATCGCCTCTGGAGGACGGCACGCCGGTTCACTGGACCCCGGCCCTGGGCGTGGACAGCGCCGGAAAGCTGCGGGGCGAGTTCTGGAATGGTTCCGTGGCCCCGATCACCAGCACCACTTCCGTCACCGACGGCGTCTGGCACCACGCCGCCCTCACCGGGGCCGGGACAACGCAGACCCTGTACCTCGACGGGGAAGCGATCGGAACCCGAACAGGGCCGATCGACCACCAGGACATGACCTACACCTACCTCGGCGCCGGGTACTCCAGCCCGGGCTGGGACGGCCAGACCGCCGGCGTACGGCACTTCACCGGGTCGATGGACGAAGTCGCCGTCTACCACTACCCGCTGGATCCGGCCACCGTCGCCGAGCATTTCGCCGCCCGGCAGGCCACCGGCCTGATGACCGCGGTGACACTGCCCTCCGGGCGGACCCACGCGCAGGTCGCGTACGACACTGCCACAGGGCGGGTCACCCAGACCACCGACGAGAACGGTGGCACCTGGCATATCTCTGCCCCGGCCTACTCCAGCGGCTCGGCCACCTACACCACCGCGGTCACCAAGTCGGACCCCCAGGGGTACTGGCGCCTGGGCGAACAGCACGGCGCCACCGCCGCCACTGCACTCCCCGAGGGCGTCGACGCCTCGTATGGTGACGCCGTCACTCTGGGCCGCGCAGGGGCCTTCGCCGACGGCGACGACGCCGCCGCTACCTTCGATGGAACCTCGGACTCCTACGTCGAGTTGCCCAACGACATTCTTGAAGGCACCACCACACCTTCGGTCGAGCTCTGGTTCCGAACCTCCAAATCCGGGGTTCTGATGGCCCTTCAGAACGCCGAACTTGGGCAGACTCCGACCGCCTACCGGCCAGTTCTAAACGTTGACGCCGCCGGAAAGCTGCGCGGCGAACTGTGGGTGTCTGGGGCTGCCGGTGCAACCCCCATCACGTCGACCACCACGGTGACCGACAACGAGTGGCACCACGTCGTTCTCGCCGGAGCGACGTCCACTCAGTCGCTCTACCTCGACGGAACGAAGGTCGGCTCACTGTCCGGAACCATCATCGACCAGTCACTGCCCCACGCGTTCGTCGGTGGCGGCTATGCCAGCCCCAGCTGGTACGGGGCGTCTACCTCTGGAACCTACTACTTCACCGGGCAGATCGACGAACCCGCGGTCTACGACCACACCCTTGACGGGGCGACCGTTACCGCCCATTACCGGGCACGCACCGACCTGATATCCGGAGATGCCCCCGCGTATCGGGGATCCGTGAAGAGCGACGCCCCCGGGGCGTACTGGCGCCTGGACGAAACCAGCGGCACCACAGCCGCCAGCGATGTCAAGGCGAACAACGGCAACGGCACCTACACCAGAGTCACCCTCGGCACCACCGGCGCCTTCGGAGTGGGCGAAGGCGGAGCCGCCCAGTTCAACGGAAACAGCTACGCACAGCTCCCCGGCGCAATCATGCATGCCTCCACCAATCTAGCGGTGGAGCTGTGGTTCAGGACCACGAAGCCGGGCGTCATGATCGGGGACCAGTCCCGGCAGATCGAAGATCCAGCCGGCATAGGAGGCTCCTGGACGCCGGTCTTGTACGTGGGTGCCGACAACAAGCTGCACGGCAAGTTCTTCGTTAACTCAACGGTCACGGGGACCTCCGTCGCGTCCACCGACACCGTCACGGACAACCAGTGGCACCACGCCGTGATCTCGGCCTCCGGCACGACTCAGACCCTGTACCTGGACGGCGTCCCGCAGGGGACCCTGACTGGTGCGGTGAACCATCAGGCCAACTCCCTGACCTACATCGGTGCCGGCTACGCGAAGAACTGGCCCGGCAGCCCCAGCGACATCAGTTACTTCAACGGTGCCATCGACGAAGTCAGCATCTTCCAGCATCCACTGACGGGCGACCAGGTAGCCGAGCACTACCGCGCGCGTAGCCAGACCGGCGTCTCCGCGCTGGCCTCCACCGTCACCGTGACCGACCCACTCGGCCGCACTACCAGCAGCACCTATGACGCGCTGCGCGGCGAGCGCCGCCTGTCGGACACGGACGCGGACGGTGGGGTGACCACGTACACCTACGACACCGGAGGCTTCCTGCACACCGTGACCGACCCCAACGGTCACGCGACGATCACGGGACATGACGCTCGCGGCAATGTCGTCTCCCAGACGACATGCCGTGACAGCAACTCGTGCTGGACCTCGTTCACCGAGTACTACCTCAACCCCGCTGATCCACTGGACCCGCGTAACGACAAACCGACCGGTATACGGGACGCGCGCTCTTCCGGGCCGGCCGATGCTCGGTATCTGACTCGGCAGACTTACACGAGCGGCGGCCTGCCCGACACCACCACCCTGGTTGACGGTCGCACACGGCGTGTTACCTACACCGACGGCACGGAACAAGCCGTGGGTGGGGGTTCCACCCCAATCGGCTTGGTCAAGACTCAGACCACGACGGGCAGAGCCGTCACGACCAGTGAGTACTACGCGAATGGCGACCTGGCCAGGGTCACGTCGCCGTCGAGCCTGGTCACGACCTTCACGTACGACGGGATCGGCCGTCGACTCACCGAAACCCAGATTTCGGACTCCCAACCCGCCGGGGTGACTTCGACCTACGGCTACAACGCCATGTCGCAGGTCGTGTCCGAGACTGGCCCCGGTGTGAAGAACGAGATCACCAACACCACCCACACTGCACGCATCACCCGTCTCTTTGACGCGGACGGCAACCTGCTGAGCGAGACGGCGCAGGACTCGACCGGCGGCGACACCTCGCGCACCACCGCGTATCACTACGACGAACACGGACTGACAGACTCCGTCACCGACGCCGAAGAAGCCGCCACCACGTACGAGCACGACCCCTTGGGACGGGTGTCTGCGCAAACCGATCCGGCGGGCACCACCACCGCTTTCAACTACACCCGCCGCGGGCAATTGGCCACCAGTACCCTCAAGAACTGGACTGGCGACCCGTCAGGTCAGATCCGCGATCTGGTCCTGGAGTCCCGCTCCTACGATCCGGCAGGCCGTCTCGCCTCGGTCACCGACGCCATGGGCGCGACAACCGCCTACACCTACTACGACGACGACCTGCAAGCCACTGTCACCGCCAAGTCCGTGACCCAGGCCGACGGCACCCATCACGACGTCGTTCGAGAAGCCAGCACCTACGATGGCGCCGGCCAGCTCATCCAGCAGGTCACCGGCGGCGGCAAGACCACGACCAACTACACCGTCGACGCCACCGGCCGTACAACCCGCGCGGTGCTCGATCCGGCAGGTCTGAACCGGATCACCACCTACGCCTACGACGATGACGATCGTGTGAAGGAGCAGGTCACTCAAAAGGGAACCACAACCGGCTTCACGGTGATGGCGTTCGAACCATGGTTCGAGAGCGACTACACCTACGATGCAGCCGGCAACGTCCTCACAGAGAGTGTCAGTGATGGTCTGGGATCCTCGCCCCTCGTCCGTCACACTTACGATCAGCGCGGCCTGCTCACCTCGACCATTAGCGGTCGCGGCAATACTTCGGGCGCGACTGCAGCGGATTACACGACCAACTACCGTCACGACGCCCTTGGCCGTCTGGTGGAACAGACTGCCCCCCCGGTATCAACCGAAACAGGCGGGAACCCTGCCCAGATCACCCGCCCGGCGACGCTGACCGGCTACAACACCTTCGGCGAGGCCACGGAAACCCGCGATCCCAACGGAAACACGACTCGGGCCACCGTCGACAGGCTCGGCAGGCCCACCACCACCACGCTCCCCGAGTACACCCCACCAGGGAGCAGCACCTCCCTGACCGCCACCAGTACCACGCAGTACGACGTCCTCGGCCGGGCGGTACTCACCAGCGATCCTCTCGGACGCACTACGGCTTACGCCTACGACCAACTCGGCAACCTCACCGCCCAGTCGCTGCCGATCGCCAACCCGTCCGGTCTCCTGCCAGGCGTGATCCCGGACCCGGCGAACCACTACACCTGGACGCCCACCGGCTTGCAACTGTCCGCCACGTCCACGACCGGTGCGCGCACCGAGGCCACCTACGACGAACTCGGCAGACAACTCACTGCCACCACAGTGGAGCGGTACCCGACGGCACAGAACCTCACCAGCCGTTACGCGTGGGACGACGCCGACAACCAGACTGCCTCAGCGCCGCCGTCCGGTCATTTCACCACCGCCACCTTCAATGCTGCTGGCGAACCAGTCACGGTCACCGATCCGCTCTCACGCACCACTCGGATGGACTACGACGTTGTCGGCCATATGGTCCGACTGACGCGTCCGCTGGGCGACTCCACATTCATCAGCTACAACGAATTCGACCAGCCCACCGGGGTCACGGACTTTGGCTCTGGATCCGGGTTTCGCGACGCCAGCGCGGAGTATGACGACGACGGCAATAGGATTTCGGTCACCGACGCCACCCGCGCGACGACCGAATTCACCTACGACGCCTTGGGCAGGCTGACCCAGCAGGTCGAGCCGGTCTCGGACTCTGACGCCGATTCCATTGTGACTGGCTTCGGCTACGACGCCGTCGGCAACCGCACCAGCCTGACCGACGGCCGCCAGAACAAGTCGATCTACACTTACAACAGCTGGAACCTGCCCGAATCCGTCATCGAACCGTCCACCCCGGCCCACCCGGCGGCGGCGGCCCGCACCTGGACCACCACATACGACAAGGCGGGACAGGCCGTCACGCTCGCCGAGCCCAACAACGTCATCCGGCAGCGCACCTATGACGTACAGGGCCGGCTGACCAAGGAGACAGGCGTCGGCTCGTCCCAACCCACGGCAGACCGCATTCTGGGATACGACACGGACGACCGCCTCACCACAGTCGGCACAACCAACCCGATCAACCCCAACACCTACACGTACAACGACCGCGGCCAACTCCTGTCCACCGCCGGTCCCGGTGGCCAGTCCGCCTACGCCTACGACATCGACGGGAAAATGACGTCCCGTCAGGATGCAGCCGGCACCACCGCCTACGGCTACTACGCAGATGACACTCTGAAGACGGCCACCGACCCGTTGACGGGAACCACCGTCGGCTACACCTACGACGACAACGGCCGCACGAAGTCCGAGCAATACGGCACCGGCGGCACCCGCACCTACGGCTACGACGAATTCGGCCGACTGGCCACCGACAAGATCACGACCCCGACCGGCGGAACCACTGCCTCCATCACCTACGGCTACGACCTAGCGGACCGGCTCACCACCAAGACCACCACCGGCACAGCCGGAGCGGCCGCAAACAGCTACACCTACGACCATGCGGGCCGCATGACCTCCTGGACCAGCGGCAGCGTCACGACCGCATACGAGTGGGACAAGTCCGGCAACCGCACCAAGGTAGGTGGAGTCACCTCCACCTACGACGCCCGCAACCGCCTCACCTCAGACGGCACCAGCACCTACACGTACACCGGCCGCGGCACGCTCAGCGGCGTCACCACCAACGGGGTCACCCGCACGGTCGGCTTCGACTCCTTCGACCGCCTCATGCTGGACGGCACCACCACCTACCGGTACGACGCCCTCGACCGCGCCATGGCCAGCGGGGCCGCCACCTTCACCTACGACGGCGGCTCCACCAACCTCGTCGGAGACGGCACCAGCGTCTACACCCGAACCCCCGACGGCACCCTCCTCGGCACCAGCAATGGCACCTCAGGCCAACTCGCCATCACCGACCAGCACACCGACCTCGTGGCCACCCTCAATCCGACCGGCGACACCCTCACTGGTTCCACGGCCTACGACCCCTTCGGCAAAGAGATATCCGCAGCGGGAACCACACCCTCCGTGGGCTACCAGTCCGGCTGGACCGACCCAGCCAACGGCAACGTCAACATGGCCGCCCGCTGGTACCAACCCGGCACCGGCACCTTCACCTCCCGTGACGACTGGCTGCTGGACCCAAGCCCGTCATCCCAGGCCAACCGCTACCTCTACGCAAACGCCAGTCCGATGAACGGCATCGACCCGAGCGGACACAAAGAAGTCGCCACCGGGAGCGGCGGGGGCGGAGTCTTGTACGCCGGTGGCCAGCCGATATACACAGGCGGTGCCGGTGGTGTACGTGGCGGCAGTTTTGGTGGTATACGCGGCTCGAATGCAGGCAAAGGCCTTTTGGGAGTGAGTGGGGTGCTGGCTGCGGGCTATGCCATCAACTCCACCATAAATTACTTCACGCAATCGACTGCTCCGACTGCGAGCAGTGCGAGTACTTCGACTTCGATCGGCAGGAGCTGCGCCTACTACGGATTCTCCTGCAACATGACCCATGGAAGCGGGCCCTTCGGTCACAGTGGTGCGACAGGCCACTCAGTTGGCGTTGCTGCCGGCACCTCTGCTGCCGTAACGGCAGCTGTACAGCAGGCAATCAGAATAATCCCGCAGAATCCCAAGGGCCCAGGAACCAAGGTTTCTCGAGGGCCGGTAAGGGCGGACTGGGACCCGTGGAAGCCGACTCCGGATGATATCCATAATATTGTTCAGGCTGTTTTTTCTGCGGACTACCTCTCTTCGCTTGCTCAGGCTGATGTGCCAGCCTATTCTCCCGTCAATGTAAGCAACTCGGTCCGCAATGCCGCTTCTGCCGTCGCGGCAGGCCTCACGACAGCCGCAGTGTGTATCTTGAGCGGGTCCTGCGTTCCGCCCCCGGAGGACGAACCGTCGACTTGCGCGGTTAATGGCAAGGGGTGGGTTGACTACCAGGACACCGATCCGTCGCACGGCAATCGCGCTCGGGGCGTCACCGCTTGTCTGACTAATCAGTATCTGGACAACAATCCCGGAACGGATACTGAGAAGAGTATTCGCCCTCCCGGTTACGGGTGGGCGCGGCGATACGCTAGCTATCACCACGCCACCGCCAGGAGTTCAGTCAATAATTGCCATCTACTCGGCGCCCAAATCGGCGGCTCCGGCACCGACCTGAGAAATCTCTCGACCTGTGGTCGTGACGCAAACACCTTCCCGGAGCGAGGCGGGCTTGGGGCCATGGACAACATGGTGCAATTTGAGACACAGGTCCACGATCAGGTACGTGCAGGCAATACGGTCCTGTACACCGTGCGTCCGCGCTATCTTGGCGATCGCATCGTGCCGCAGGAGTACGTGATGGCCGCCACCAGCTGGGATAAGAAGGGTAATCTGGTGGGAACCGTGACGCGCCAAGTGCGGAACATGATGAACACGCCGCAGGGCTGGCATAACCTGGGGACCGTAGTTCACACGCGCACGGGCGCGGACATCCCGACGTCGGTAACCGACTGATCTGACCGGAACGAGGAAACTATGCATTGGGCTGTCGAAGAACTGCGGCACGTCATGCAACCACCCGCGGACGGGGGTGACGCGGTGGACTGGGACGCCCTTCAAGCCGAGACCGGATGGGAGTTTCCCACTGACTACCGCGACTTTCTCTCGGTGTTCGGTGTGGGCTCGATCAGCGACTCGATCGGCATTGGTGCACCGCCATTCGAGGGCTATCCATACGAGGACCACTTGCTTTACAATGTCCAGTGGCCGCCCGCTGATGGCAGGTTGACCTGGGCGTCAAACGAGGCCGGTGACGACTTGTTGTGGCGGTGCACGGGCAAGCCCGACACCTGGCAGGTGATCGTCCGTCCCAGAAATCCTACCCAGGAGCAGGAATACCGCATGGGCATGGCGGAGTTCCTACTTAGGCTCGTGCGTCGCGAAATTCATCCGCCTCTGGGAGCCAAATTGGAACTGCCGGCCACCTTTGAATCGTGGCGTGAAGAAAGAGAGAGAATGCTGGGCGAAGGGGGGGGATTGGAAGGCTTCTAGTCGGCTTTCGGATAGGAGGTTGAAGAGCTCCTGGTAGCCGACCGCGTCGTCGGCGATACGTGCCGTGGCGAGTAAACTACCGCCTTCGTCGATAAGGTCCACGTCATGATGGTGCTCGGCCCACTCGATGCCGCAGAACTTGGTCAAGCTATCCTCTCAGGCTGTTTCTTTTTGCAGTTCACGACGAATGTGGTGACGCGGCGTCCTAACTTCCGGACTCTTGGGTCCGTCATCTCAAGCGTTGCTGTCTCCCGTTGTTTCATCCCGCGATGCGGGCTTGGTCTGCTGATTTCGGGCCACGCCAAGGGATGGTGCTTTCGCCGGTGAGGTGGCGGGCCATGAGGTCGGTCATGGCGGGGTGGCTCATGGCTTCGGGCTTCGTAGTCGCGGGCCAGACTGCGGTGGCGCATTAGCAAGCCGACGTCCGCTCGCCCCCCCTGCGTTTCGGCACCGCAAGGAATCCCCTGGTTTCGGATGGGCGTTGGACGATTTCGAGATCGACGTCGAGCGTGGCAGCGTGCTCGACGAAGTACCTGACCTGTGGTTGAGCCCTGGATGCTGGCCGGGGTGACCAAGACCGCGCACAGCAGGCCCAGGGTGTCACCCAATCTTCTCGCCGGGTGTCCACGCCCTGGTTGGCACCGGAGACGCTGGGCGAGGTTTTCATACTTTGCGCGTCGATCATGCAGAACGACGGCTTCGTGCTCCGCCACTTCCTCTGTCGCACTCGTTCCTGACAGGCCATTGGGCTCGGCTAAGAGCTCGTAACGCGATCTTGCTCAGTCGCCCGCTTCGAAGTCGAGTCGCTGGGCGTCGTCAGGGAGCCAGGGGCCGGGGGTCCGTTGCGCCAGGTGTCGTGGCAAGCCAGGACCGCATCGACGAAGGGCCTCGGCGGGAGGTAGCTGTGTGCCTGTATGTAGTGTCCAACGAGGAAGGGGGCGGCGAAGACCTCGGTGAGTGATGCCGGGACGCGGATCTCGCTGCTGCCGCGGGGTGCACGAGGCATGTCGTCGTCTGCGATGTTGCACAGGTCGCACGGGTGCGTCCCCAGGGAGGCGTTGACGTACTGGCCGTGCAGGATGCGGTCGAGTTGTTCCTCGAAGCCGGGAGGGGTTGAGCCGACGTCGAAGGGGTGGTCGGCCGCGAGCCAGCCGATGTTGATCCGCGTGTAGCGGGGGTGAAGGTCACCACTCGGGTGCCCTCGCCCTCCCAGAGGGTGTCTTCCGGCTCCTCAGCGTAGGGGCTCAAGTCTTCGTAGAAAGTCACCGCTGATCTCTAGCATGTCCTGTCGCACATGCGGTTGCCTGGGGGTCTCGACGCCTCCGCCGCCAACAGGTGAGGGTGCAGGCCAGGGAGACCAGGGCGTCGTGGAGGTCGAGGCGCGTTCCCAGCGGACTGCGAGGCGCTTGAACTGGTGCAGTAGAGCGAAGGTCTGCTCGACGACGTATCGGAGTTTGCCCAGGCCCTGGATGTTCGGGCTGCCCTTGCGGGAGATCACCGGCTGGATCCGGCGGTTGCGTAGTTCCCGGCGGAGCGGGTTACTGTCCTAGCCCTTGTCTCCGAGGAGCGCGTCGGGCCGTATGCGGGGGTGTCCTGGGCGGCCGGCGACGGGCGGGATGCCGTCGACCAGGGCGAGGGTCTGGGTGACGTCGTTGACGTTGGCCGCGGTGGTGGTGACCGTGAACGGGGTGCCTTTGCCGTCGCAGATCACGTGGTGTTTGCTGCCTGTCCTACCCCGGTCGACCGGTGACGGGCCGGCCGCATCGCCCCGTTACCTTTTTCCTGGCCTCGCAATGAGGCTCCCGGCCTCCGACACCGGCAGGACTTGAGCCCCCAGTCGGTGATGATCGAAAAGGTGGTGCCACCGGGCGTCGGAGGCATTGGCAGACCGCTGATTAGGGGCACGAGCGCCGATCCCGGACCGGGCGAGGCAGTCTCTTCGTAACGTGGATGCCGGCACGCCGATGCCGCAGGTAGGCCGGGAAGAGGGCGAACACAGGAGCAAGACCGTGAACGATGACGGCAGCATCGACGTCTACGTGGGTCTGGACGTCGGCAAGAGCGAGCACTATGCCACCGCCCTGACCCCGGCGGGCAAGCGGGTTTTCGACAAGCGGCTGCCCAACACCGAGCCGAAGCTGCGCGAGGTGTTCACCAAGCTCCAGGCCAAGCACGGCACTGTGCTGGTGGTGGTCGACCAGCCCGCCTCCATAGGCGCACTGCCCCTGGCCGTGGCCCGCGATGCGGGATGCCGCGTCGCCTACCTCCCCGGCCTGACGATGCGGCGGATCGCCGACCTCTACCCGGGAGAAGCCAAGACCGACGCCCGCGACGCGCACATCATCGCGGATGCGGCCCGCGCGATGCCCCACACGCTGCGGGCCATCGAACTGGCCGACGCGACCGTCGCCGAAATGGAGATGATCGTCGGGTTCGACGACGACCTTGCAATCGAGCTGACCAGGACCAAGAACCGCCTGCGGGGGCTGCTCACGCAGATCCACCCGTCGCTGGAGAAAGTCCTCGGCCCGCGTCTGGACCATCCCGCCGTGCTTGCGCTGCTTGAACGCTTCGGTTCCCCGGCGCAGATCAGGAAGGCAGGCCGGCGGCGACTGGTCACACTGCTGCGGCCGAAAGCGCCACGGATGGCTGAGCGCCTGGTCGAGGACATCTTTGCCGCACTGGACGAGCAGACCGTGGTCGTCCCCGGCACCGACGCCGCCACGCTGATCATCCCCAGCCTCGTCTCCACCCTCGGCTCCGTCCTGGACCAGCGAAAACTCCTCGCTACCCGCATCGAGGAACTCCTGGAGGCCCACCCTCTCTCCGAGGTCCTGATCTCTATGCCCGGCATCGGGGTCAGGACCGCGGCCCGCATCCTCATCGACGTCGGTGACGGCAGCACCTTCGCCACAGCCGGACACCTGGCCGCATAGGCTGGCCTGGCACCGGTCACCCGCAGCTCCGGCTCGTCCATCCGTGGCGAACATCCCGCCCGGCGGGGCAACAAACAGCTCAAACGCGCCTTCTACCTCGCCGCCTTCGCCTCGCTCTCGCAACCAGAATCACGCGCCTACTACGACAGGAAGCGCCGCGAGGGCAAGCACCACGTCGCAGCCCTGGTCGCCCTCGCCAGACGACGCATCGACGTGCTCTTCGCCATGCTCCGCGACGGCACCCTCTACGAGCCCCCGCTCAACGCGGCAGCTTGACGAAAGCCATAGGGGCACCTTTTTCGCCTTCACGTGGGAGGCGTCCACGCAAGCGCGCGACCAGTCGATCTGCCCGGCCGCGTTCAGCTCGGCCAGGAGTATTCGATGCAGGGCCTCGAAGGCGCCGGCCTCGCGCCACCGTCCCAGGCGCCGCCAGCAGGTCTGTCCCGAGCCGAAGCCCAGTTCCATTGGTAGCTGCTGCCACGTGATGCCAGCGGCAGAGGGTATCCGACGGCGGCCCTGGGATCCGATGCATGGTCAGGTGCCGCAACCAGATCGTGGAGCCCGAGACGCTTCCCGCGGCCGTCGCCATCGACTGGAGCATCGCCGGGACCCGCATCGGCGACCGTGACACCCCGCTCGCGGAGAAGACGATCCGCCGCATCGAAGCGGGCTTGGAGAGGTTCGCTCAGCCGATGGTCGTGCCCACCGGCGGCACATGGCGGGACGACGCTTCCAGCCGGGCCGATGCTGACCCGCACGACCCGCGAGAACGACGCCCTCGCCGTACCGCCCCTGATCGTCCCGCGCGACGGCCGCGACGGAAAGATCGGCAAGAGCGCGTACCTGCCCATGGGCACCCAGACCCCGCGGGCCGAAGCCGGGCTTGCCTGACTGCCCTTCGTGGCCGAGATCCGGGGCGGCGCCAGCACCGCCCGATCGGTCGCCGACCCGCTGTGCACCGTCACCGCATCCGGCAACCACCACGGACTCATCACGCCCGCCATGGTCATGCGGAACAACGGCAGCAAGGCGCGGACGGCGAGTACTGCACGACAGTCGACGAGCCGCTCCGCACGATGCACACGACGGGACCGCGTCCGCCAGTACGGCAACGCGGTCACCCCGCCCGCCGCCGAGTTCATCCTCTGCGCCCTCGTCGAGTGCATCACCGGCGAAGAGATCGACCGCCACACCCCGCAGGACCGGTTCGGCACCGCCGCCTGACCTGCCACCCCGCCGGGGCGGGCGTTCCTAACCCGCCCGCCCCGGCCCCACCTTCCCCTCCCTCTCGAAGGAGACAGCTATGCGCCTCATCGGCATGCCCGCCACCACCCAGGCCGCAGGGATCTTCGTGGCCGGCTTCAACACCGTGTACGAGGACGACGCGTGGATGCGGGTCCGCCTCCGCCGCGCCGACGGCACCGGCCTGCAGATCACCGGAGAGCTGGACGACTACACGATGCGGTTCAGCCCGGCCGCCGTCGACGCCATGGTCCGCGGCCGCAGTCCTCGACGACCCCGACGGCCGGGCCGTGTTCTCCGTGACGGTCCCCTACGACCGCTTCCCCAGCGGGACCGGCACCTGGGCGTGGAACGTGCCGGACCTCAGCGCACTGACCTCCGAGGGCGCGCCGATGTGGCTCGACGACCCCGCCTCGTACGCCGGAGCCGAATGGGACCACAGCCTCAACGGCGGCGCGTTCATCGACCTCACCGACACTGCCCTCACCAACGACGTGAAGCAGCTGCTGCTCGCCACCGACATGGCCCGGTACGGCGACCACCGTCCCGGGACGGCCGCGAGCTACCTGTACAGGGAGCTGCGGATCGCCGGCTTCGCAGCGCGACGCGACGGCGACAGCAGCGGCGGATGGCTCGCCATGGACCTCGGAGGAGACGCCGAGATCTGGATCAACGGCGCCGACGGCGGCCCGCGCGAGAACGAAGTCGCGTACCCGGTCGGCGACCACCACGGCTGGCTGGCGTGCTTCTACCCCGACGGCGGATACAGCGGCGACGGCCACGAAGTGATCTACCGCTCGCAGAACACCGACCTGCGCGCCGACACCCGGGCCGTCGTCGCGGCCGTGGCCGCCCGCGTTACCCAGCACTGCGCTGCACTGCGCGGGCGGATAGCTCACGCCATGCTGAGGGGCCGGGAGGTTTGCCGGCCCCTTTGCTCTATGGACGAACTGTCTCACCGGTGTAGTAGTCCACGATTCTGACCACCCGGCAAGGAACCGTCCCGCTCTTGACCTTCTTCACGCCCGCGCTCGGATTCTGGTCAACTATCCGGCTTTTGCCAGTTTCCAGAGGCCGTACCTCGCCCACGTACGCAGTGTATCGGGCGATCGGAGCTCCCTTCTTGCCGAAGACAACGTCCAGCTCGTAGGTATGGGTGTCCTTGCGGTCGCGGTTCCGTACCCAAACGCTGGCACGTACCACCGGGTATCCATCGGCCCGACTCAGCCGGCAATCGCCGACCTTCCAGGTCGCATGTGACGCCGCTGATGCAGGTGTTGCCATCAATGTGGCACCACAGAGCACCGCCACGGTGGCGGCGGCACCTGGAATCCCATGGGCTTTCAGGTAGGGCCCAGGGTTGAGCGACATGCCTACTCCCTAATCGATTGGCTCCGCCCCTACTTCCACCCTGCGCCCTCGGGTGGAGGGATGCATCTTGCTGGAGCCGGTGGCCCGGTTCGGCAGCGATTCGCGTCGAGGTCACTGCCACGCATCAGTCTCCTGACCTGGGGTCTCATGCCGATTCCTTTACCAAATTCCCTTGGATATCGAGGGTGTCCAAGTGGGTTTGGAGAATGATGAATGTAGAACACAACACCACAACCGCCACCCCCAAGGGAGAGCGCCATGAGCATCCGGATCACCACCACCACCGCGGTCATCGTCACCGAGCTGGTCATCGGCGCGCCCCTCCCCACTACCCCCGTCCCCGCGCCCGTCCTTCCGGCCGGCCCCGCGCCCATCGACTACGGCACCTGCGAGGACTGCGGTCGGGACCTCGACTTCCACTGCGACCGCTGCAACCAGGCGTACTGCGAGGCGTGCGAGTGCGGCTACTGACCGGCCGGACGGCCCCGCGTGGGCCGTCCCCTGAGCAGGCTGCACGACGGGCCCCGAGCCCACCGCGTGCCGCCCGCCCAGGAGCCGCCGAGCTCGCACCGACCGGTGCGGGCCCCCACCACCCCACAAGAGGGCACCGATGACGAACACCACGACGACCCCCGCCCGCACAGCCGCAGCCGACGCCTTCAACAACGCGTACGCCGACGCCAAGAACGGACGCCGCGCGGCCGTGGCCGCCGCCGCAGCCTTCGCCGCCACCCTCATCCGCCCCCACTTCCCGGCGGCCGCCACGATCAGCGTCGACACCACCGACGGCGAGCTGCGCACCATCCGGGACGCCGACCGCTCCGCCCTCTGGTACCAGCCGGCCAGCGCGGGCGCCGGACTCCCCGACGCCATCGCCGAGGACATCGCCGACGTCATGCGGGACATCCTCGAACTGGGCGCCCACGAGACGGCGCTCGAGGACGCCGGGTGGACGAACCCCGACGCCTACGACGACGTGTACGACCTCGAACTCCCCGGCGCCCCGGACGCCCGGGAGCGCCGCGAGTACATCGTCGCCGGTGTGAACCGGGGGACCGGCTACACCCTGTGGGACGTCGCCCCCGCCCCCACCGACCCGGACAAGCGGACCCGCATCCTGGAAGAGCTGGGGGTCGACGCGGCCGACGCGCTCGGCGCCATCGAAACCGTGTGGGCCGCTACCGCCCGCGAGGCCGTCACCACCCTCCTCGCCGAACTCGGCCAGCGGTCCGGCCTCGCCGACTACGGGCTCACCGACGACAGCAACACCGACTGCCTCGGCCCCGCCGGGACGGTGGAGGCCGCAACGCAGGCAGGCGAGGCCCGCGCCGCGACGCTCGTCGGCGGCACCCTGCACGAGGTGCACGGCACCTTCGAGCCCGGCCCGGCCGAGCTCGTCATCACCGACGCAGCAGGGGCACCAGCGCGCGAGACCCGCGACCGGATCGGGGCGGCCATCGCGAACTCCGGAATCCAGTGGCCGGTCGGCGCCCTGACGGTCCGTACGGGCTGGGCAGGACAGAACGCGGCCGGTGACCTGGCCGTCGCCTGCGCGGCGCTCGCCGCGGCCGGCTACGTCCCGGCGGCAGCGCTGGAGTACGTGGCCATCGTCGGCGAACTCGGCCTCGACGGCACGGTCCGGCCCAGCGGCGACGTGCCCGCCGCCGTCCGCGCCGCGCGGGAAGCGGGCCGACGCACCGCCATCGTCCCCGCCGAGCACGGCGCGCTCGACCTGCCCGGCGGGTTCGTGTGCGGCGCGAGCAACCTCGGCGACGCCCTCGCTCTGCTCGAACGCGGCGCCCAAGTCCTCCAGTAGCGGGACCGCGAGGGCCGGGGAGCAGGCAGCGCTCCCCGGCCCCCGCCCCAGTCCACCACACCACCCCGCGAGAGGAGCCCGATGATGGCCGAGCCCTGGCAGCCCCGCCCGATCCGCATGCCCGACGCCCACCTGCCCCACGTCACCGAGCCCGAGTGGCAGTGCCGCCAGTGCGGCGCCCCCTGGCCGTGCGAGACCGCGGCCGAGCACCTGACACCCGGCACGTGCACCTGCGGCACCCGCACCTGGTGGGAACGGCGCGGCCCCCGGCATTGGCACCCCGGGCCCCGCTGTCACACCCCCGCCGAAGGCGTCGCCGCCCGGGCCGCCGACGCCGCCCGGGGCCGCGCCCCGCACTACCCGCCGTCGCACTTCTACCCGGACAAGCCCCGCCGGCGCCGCCAGCAGTGCCCGCCCTACGCGCACACACCGGCCGGACCCGGCGACGTCGCCCCGGGCACGTGGGTATGGGTCAGCCCGGGTGGACTCCACGCCGGATGGGGCGACATCCACCAGCTGGCGATGCTGACCGCCCTCGACGCCACGGCCTGCGAGGTGTGGCTGCACCTGGACGGCACGGTCCACCGCGTCCGCCCCGAACGCCTGCGGCCCGACGGCTCCCCGATCCGCGCTGCGGCCGTCGCCGCCGGGGTCATGACGTTTCGTCAGTACGTGGGCGCCGGACGGCGCACTCTGCTCCCCGAGTGGGAGTGGACCGGGTGGAGCGTGGCCGACCACCTCGCCCACCGCGACCAGGCCCGGCCCGCACCGGCCCCGGAGCCGGTCCAGGCCGAGCTGTTCCCGGCGCTGGCATGACGGGCCGACAGGCCGCCTGACCTGCAGTTCTCCTGACGATTCCTTGACCAATTCCACTTGGATTCCGATGGTATCCAAGTGGGTTTGGGCAAGGATGAATGTAGCTCAACCAACCACCACAAACCGGGAGGCAAGCCCATGACCGCCACCGCCACCACCGAGGCCCCCGAGACCGCGAAGAAGGCGCCCGCGCCCAAGGCCCCGAACACCGCGAAGAAGGCCCAGGCCCCGAAGAAGGCGGCGCCCGCGAAGAAGGCGGCCCCGGCGAAGAAGCCCGAAGCCCCGGCCCCGGCCCCGGCCGAGACGGCGCCCGTCGGCGGGCGGGTGAGCCAGCGCACCATCCCCATCGACCGCATCAGCCCCGACCCGGGCCAGCCCCGCAAGAACTTCGACCCCGAGAAGCTGCAGGAACTCTGCGACTCCATGAAGGAGCTCGGCCAGCTCCAGGCGATCACCGTCCGCCACCTCAACCAGGGCTTCTACGTGATTGTCATGGGCGAGCGCCGGTGGCGGGCCGCCCAGATGGCCGGCCTCACCGAGATGCACGCCATGGTCCTCCGCGACCTCACCGACCCCGGCGAGACGTTCGCCCGCCAGGTAGCCGAGAACGTCGGCCGCGCCGACATGACCCCCCTCGAAGAAGCGCAGGCCTTCCAGGAGCTGATCGCCGAACACGGCTACACCCCGGAGGAGGTCGCCAAGCGGGCCGGGAAGTCCTGGAACCACGTGGACCTGCGCCTGTCCCTCCTCAAGCTCACCCCCGCCATGCAAGAGGCCCTGCTCAAGAACCACATCCCGGTCGGCCTCGCCTGGTACGTCTCCCAGCTGTCCGGCGACAACCAGAACGCGTTCCTCGCCCGCTGGGCCCGCGGCCTCTTCAACACCATCCGGGACGCCGAAGCGTTCTGCCAGATGTGCAGGAACGAAGAGCAGCGGCAGGCCACCCAGGGCAGCATGTTCGTCCTCGCCGAAGAGGTCCACGAGACCGGCGACAGCGGCAGCCAAGAGGGCATGTTCGCCCACCTCGACCTCCCGGTCGACGAGCGCGAGCGCATCACCACCGACCGCCAGAGCTCGTCAAGAAGATCCACAAGCTGTCCGACGCTGGCGAGATCCTCACCGAGATCGCCGCGATGGACCCGGCCGAGCTGGCGCTCCTCCTCGCCGGAGCGCACGGCGGGATCCCCGGCAACCGGATGCGCATCGACCACCTCAAGACCGTGGCCGCCAAGGCATCCAACAACATCCGCCAGGCCGCCGCGATGGCCTCGGTGCAGGCCAGCGCCCTCCGCGTCGCCCCCGACGCCGAGGCCGAGGCCCCGGCGGCATGACCCCACAGACTCCCCCCGGGGCCCGGCCCGACAGCCGCGGCCCACGGGGGGCCCACCCGAACCCACCACCACCCAAGGAGAACCAGCCGTGATCGACATGGACACCCCCGAGCCCCCGACCGAACGAATCGACGTCCCCCAGCCGCTCCAGCTCGCAACGAGCCGGTACCAAAACTGGAAGCCCGGCAGCCCATACCTGCCTGTTGGGGTGACCGTGGGGCGACCGCGCTTCTTCCGTCATCCCTACCTCCGCGTGGACGTCCTCGCCCCCTGGGAGCTGATGAAAGGCCCCCTCAAGGGGATCAACAACATCCCCATCGAGAAGCGCGTCTACCGCGACCGGCTCCGGGCTCACGAGGACGAGATCGTGGCCGCCCTCCAAGAGATCGCCGAAGGGCACCCGGACACCCCGGCCGTCCTGATGTGCTTCGAGGACGTCAACGGCAAGGACGGGCCGGACGGATGCCACAGGCGTTGGTTCGCCCAGTGGGCGGATGAACGCTGGGGATGGGACATCCCCGAACTCCCCGACCCCGAGCCCGCCGGCGCAGCCCGGCCCAAGGCCGCCCCGGCAGCCAAGCCGGACGAGCCGACGCTGTTCTGACCGACCGCCACCGGGGCCGGGGAGCCACACAGCTCCACGGCCCCGGGCCACTCACCCCCTAGGAGAACGAACATGACCCCCAGACAACCCCACCGCGACGATCCCGGGCATATCCGGGCAACTGCTACCCTTCCACCGCGCTCCTCGCCCGCGGGTAGCTCAACGGATGGAGCACCGGTTCGCGTAGCCGAAGGCTGGAGGTTCGAATCCTCCCCCGCGGTCCACATGACACCCCCCGCCTCGGCGGGGGGTGTTCTGCTTCCGGGCGCAGCCCAGGACCCCCACTGGACCTGCCGTTACCCTTTCCCCCTACGCCGCTGGTTGTGGGCCGGGCGATCGCGCACCACGTCCCCAGGGACCGCCATGCCCGCAGCTGGATTCGCCCAGCCCGGCGTCCTCTTCGCCGGGAACTCCTCAGCCCCAGACCGCGCCTTCTACCGGCAGGTCTTCAACAAGCTCCCCCGCGACAAATACACCCGCTACGTCGAGGTGGGGGTGGGGTCCTTTGCCGCCGCGCTCGTCGCCGCCAACGCTGGCATTCCGCCCTCCGCCATGGAGACGAGCGATGTGACGCTCTACACAGGAATCGTCGGGACATGCGTGTCGGGCGGTGACCTGACCGACCTCGGCATGACCCTCGACGGCGAGCCCGTCGAGCTGCCCGACGCGCCGATCGTCGAGCAGGCCGCGCACATGCTGTACGTCCACTGGCTAGCGCGCATGCAGGCCAAAGGCTCCGCTGATTACTGGAACAACCTCGTCACCGACCTCGTCGAGCGCGAGGCCGACCACAAGAAGCGGCTCGTCGACTCGCTCACGTCGCTCGCCGAACGCCTGCGCGGGGTCGCCTTCAAGCCGATGTGCATGTGGGACCATATCGCCCTCGCCGAGAATGACCCTCACGCGATCATCATCGCGGCGCCGCCGACGTACAAATGCCTGGAGCGCTCCGAGCGCATCCTGACTGCTGACCTCCAGTGGGTTCCCTGCGGGGAGCTGAAGGCAGGCGACCGCATCCTTGCCTTCAACGAGCACCACGGCAACCGCGACGGTGCCGGTAACCACCGCCGTTGGGAGTTCGCAGAGATCACCTACTCCGAACCCGCCGTGAAGGACTGCGTGCGGGTCACCCTGGAGAACGGCGACTCGGTCGTCTGCACCACCGACCACCCATGGCTCGTTTCCAGCGGGCCGGGCGCAAAGCGTCAGTGGGTAGAAGCGGCCGACCTGCTCAAGAAGCCCCGGCGCGGTGCCGTCCCCGAAGCTCGCTACGTCTTCCGCGCCCTGGACACCTGGGAGCCGCAGCGCTCGTACGAAGCGGGCTGGCTGGCCGGCATGTTCGACGGTGAGGGAAGCCTGCACATCGGCAGCGCCAACAAGCTGGCCATCACACAGGCAGTCGGTCCGATCGCCGACCTGATCGAAGCTCGGATGCTTGCGGCCGGGTTCAAGCCGATGACACACATCTCCAGCCCGCGGGGCCCGCTCAGCAAGAAGGACCTCAAGAAGTTCGAGGTGGCGGGAGGCTTCTCCGAGATCTGCCGCGTCCTGGGCACGCTGCGCCCTGGACGACTGCTGGAGAAGCTGCAGACGTCCGGCCTGGAGAAGCGCACGATCCGCGCCGACCACGTTCGGATCGTCTCTGTGGACCCCGTCGGACCCACACCCGTGCAGTCGATCAGCACCAGCTCCCGCACGTACATCGGCGAGGGCTACCTGATGCACAACAGCGGCTTCGAGAAGTTCTTTGACACCGGCGGCCGCGTCGAGTGGCAAGAGCCCAGTTATGCGATTTTCGACCCCGAGGTCGACATGAAGCGGCTCGCCGACCACATGGAGGGCAAGGCCGCGCTGCTGATGTTCCTCCAGGAGGAGCGCAGCGGCATCGCCGCCCACCCGACGCCGGTGTTCGCGCACCCCCTGGGCGAGGTCGCCCGCGCCTACGTGATCAGCAACCGGCCGGAGGAGATCTTCAAGCTGACCGGCGGGCCCAAGGTCGCCCTGGGCATGGCCCGGTCGACCGGCCCTACCTCCCTACCGATCATCCCCCCGGATCTCCAGGTCACCGACCAGTCCCGCGTGGACGTAGTCGGGGCACGCGGAACCGAGGTCGACTATTACCGGGACCTGTGGATGCACCGCCTCGCGGCGGCCCCGGGCTCGTACAACATGCTCGTCATCGTCGACGGCTACGTGGCCGGCGTCCTCGGCTACGGCGCCGAGACGATGACCCGCCCGTACCCGGGGGCCACGAAGTACACGAACCACCTGCTGATGCGGTTCGCGTTCGGCGCCCCGCACCACGAGCTGCGGCTGACGCGCCTGGCGACGATGCTCGCGCTGCGCCGCGACACCGCCCGGCACGTGTTCACCGGCGCCTCGGAGGTCCTGCTGGCCGCATCGCACGGCCTGGTCACCGTCGAGTACACCCGCCACCCCGAGGCGAAGGGCCTGCGCGGGCTGATGACGCTCGACGCCCGCGACAAGCACCCGGACGGCTACAAGCTGTCGTACAGCGCCGGATGGGGCGACGACAGCATCCCCACCACCCTCACGAAGTTCCTGGAGAAGGAGAAGTCATGGCGCGCAAGCCGCAGCAAGGCGAAGAAGTGACCACCCCGGCCGCCGAGGACCAGGCCCCGGCCGCCGCGGTCCCGGACCCCGCAGCGCCGGATGCGCCCGCGACCCCCGCGCCCGAGAACCAGGACGCGCCCGCCGACGCGGCCCCCATCGAGGAGCCGGGCGGGGGCCGCGTCACCGACGGCCGCCTGGAGTGGGGCACGGAGAACCCGCCGCAGGACGTCATGCAGATCGGCGAAGACCTGTACATCAAGTGGGTCGACGTCACCTCCCTGCGAGAGCAGGACATCAACGCGCAGGTCATGCAGCCCCGGCACTTCGAGCGGCTCACCGGCAACATCCGCAAGCGCGGCGCCCTCGAATCCCTGCCCTACGGCCACCAGCCCGGACTGACCGGCCCCATCGAGGTCATCTCCGGCCACCACCGCTCCCGCGCCGCACGCGCCGCCGGCCTGCCCCGCATCCCCGTCATCGTCGACGCCCGCCGCATGCGCCGCTCCGAGGTCATCGCCAAGCAGATCGCCCACAACGAGCTCCACGGCAACCCCGACAAGGACGTCCTCGCAACCCTCGTCGCGATGATCGACAACGTGGACGACCTGATCGCCACCGGCCTCGACGAGTCCCAGCTCCCCACCGTCGAACCCGACGACACCAAGCTGGCCATCCCGCACGGCGAATTCGACTGGCGCGCCTGCACCCTCATGTTCCTGCCCCACCAGATGGAGGACTTCAAGGCCGCCATCACTGCCATCGCCTCCGGCACCGACGTGGTCGGCGTCGCCTCGGTCGACCAGTTCGAAGAGTTCGCCTCCGCCGTCTACGCCTTCGGCCGCTGCAAGGAGGTCCGCAACTTCACCACCATGGTCGCGCTCCTCACCGACATCGCCCGTCGTGAAGTCGCACAGGCAGCAGAAGAAGCAGCAGAGCGCGCCGAGCACGAACCCGCCAACGCCTGACCCAGCCCCCACGCCTTCCCAACGCCCCGGAACCGATCACGACCAACACCCTCCCGGCACAGGAAGGCGTGGGGACAACCCTCAGCAACCCTGCACGTCAGGACCGTGACCACCATGACTGAACGCATCACCCTCGACCCCGCCATCGACCCCTGGGAACGACAGCCCGGAGAGTCCGCCAAGCGCCACCAACGCTTCCTCGCCTTCCGCGACCTCGGCCTCACACGGACCCTTGCAAAAGCGTCAGACGGCCTTGCACTTTCGTACAGCCATGTACGAGCCCTCGCAGCCCAGTACCGCTGGCAGGACAGGGCCAGCGCCTGGGACGCCCACCAGCAGCGCCAGTACACCGCCGAGATCGAAGAAGAGCGCCGCAAGGCCGCCCGCGACGACGCGAAGATCCTGCGGATCATGACCGGCATGGTCGGCCAGGCCCTGCCCCATGTGCAGCAGCAGGCCGCCAGCATGACGATCGGCGAGTTCACCAAGTTCGTCGAGACGACCATGCGGCTGCGGCGGAACCTGTTCGGCGACCCGACCGAGACGATCGCGGTCACCGGGCCCGGCGGCGACCCGCTCGCCGTCCAGGTCCAGGAGTTCGCTTCCCTGCCGCCGGAGCAGCGGCGCGTACGCCTCGCCGAGCTGGCGGCCACCGTCGCCCGGCGTGCCCGCGCGATGGACGGCACCGACGACGAGGACGACGGTGAGGAGACGTACCCGCTCGACGACGAGGACCAGGACGAGGGCGCCGAGGAGGGCGAGCCCGCGCCGGACGAGCGCAGCGGTGACGAGTGACCACCCTGCACGCATCCGGCGAGCTGGTCCACCTTGACGACGGCGCGGTGTTCCAGCGGCTCCATGCTGCCAAGGCGGCCGCGGCCCAGGACCTGCTGAAGGACCCCGCGACGCTCGCGCGGGGACTCGACGCCGGGTACCGGATGCGCCCGCACCTGAAGGTCATCAGCAACGCGCTCGTTGGGCTGGAGCGCGGCGAGTACGACCGGCTGCTGATCTACACCCCGGCGCAGGTCGGGAAGTCGACCACTGTGGCGGAGTGGTTCCCGTTCTGGTGGCTGCTGCTCCACGGCGAGGACCGTGTGGCCGTCGCCTCGTACTCGGATGACCTGGCGCTGCGCCGGGGTAAGGCGATCCGGCAGTACATCAACGAGTACGGCGGCGAGTACGGGCTGTCGCTGCTGGCCGGCTCGGAGGCCGCGCAGGACTACGACACGAACCAGGGCGGTGGCGTCCGCTCGGTGCCGCTCGGCGGCTCGCTGACCGGCTTCGACGTCAACCTGCTAGTCGTCGACGACCCGCACAAGGACCGCGCCGAGGCCGAGTCGAAGAAGATGCGCGAACGCGTCCACGACTGGTGGTCGTCGGCCGCGCTGAAGCGACTCCAGCCCGACCGTCACGCTGTGGTCGCGATCCAGACGCGATGGCACCCGGACGACTTCGCCGGACGCCGGCTCGCGGAGGACGGCCGCCTCGAGGACGGCGGCAAGTGGAAGGTCGTCCACCTCCCGGCCATCGCCAACCCCAGCAAGTTCGGCCCGGATCCGCTCGGCCGGCGTGACGGTGACCCGCTGACACACCCGAAGATCCCCACCCGGAACCGGAAGCGACTGATGGCGTGGTGGGCGGCCGACAAGGCCGGTTCCAGCGTCCGTGACTGGCACGCCCTGTCGCAGGGCGACCCGCAGCCCTCCGAGGGCGCCCTGGTCTCCCGGGACCTGCTGCGGACCATCCGCGACGGCATCACCGTGATCGAGCCGCAGAAGATCGCCGTCTCCATCGACCCGTCCGGTGGCGGCCGCGACGTCGCCGGTGTCATCGGCGGGTTCCTCGGCGAGGACAAGCGCGTGTGGATCACGCACGACGTGTCGGCAGCGATGTCGTCCGCCGAGTGGTCCCGCCGGGCCTGCCTCCTCGCCCACCAGACGAACGCCTCGGTGATCTACGTCGAATGGAACTTCGGCCGCGACATGTGCACCCTCGCCATCGGTACGGCGTGGGAGGCCCTGCAGACAGAGGGCCGCATCCCGAAGAAGCAGCTGATGCCGCTGATCGACCCCGTGCACGCCAAGCAAGGCAAGCTGCTTCGCGCCGAGCCGATCGCCCAGCAGATGGTGGAGGACAGGGTCCGGCTGCGCGGCGCGTTCGTCGACCTGGAGGGGGAGTGGAGTTCCTGGCAGCCGACGGACCCCGATAGCCCGGGCCGGATCGACGCGTCCTGTGTCCTGGTGTACGGCCTGATCCCCGAGGTCAACCAGGGCGCGATCGTCCACGCCCCGCTCCCGACGGCCCCGCAGCCGGCCCAGTTCGGCAGGCGTTCGGAAGCGGCGTCCGCTTACGGCCGACACATCGGCAAGTAACGCCTGAACAGGAAGAATGATGTGGAATGTCTAGATAGCATCCCAATATGGCACCGCGACCCAAGTATCCGTGCATCGAGTTCGGCGGCATTCCGTACTACCTCAGCCCCTACGACGGCAACTACAAGCGGTCACCGAACCCCGCTTGGAAGGGCAAGCCGTGGGTGCTGCACCGAGCCATCTGGGAGGCCGCGCACGGCCCCGTCCCGGCACGCCACCGCCTGAGGTTCCGGGACGGTAACCGGCAGAACGTCACCCTCGCCAACCTGGAGGCGGTCCCGTACGGGCCGGTGCAGCGGTCGACCGAGTTCAACGGGTACCGGTACTTCGAAGGCAAGGACGGCTATTGGCAGTCCGGCACTCGGACCGGACCAGGCCGCGGCGAGCGACTGCTGCACCGCGCCGTCTGGGCCCACGCCCACGGCCCCATCCCCGAAGGCATCCACATCCACCACAAGGACGGAGACCGGGCGAACAACGACCTCGGCAACCTGGAGCCCATGACCGAAGCGGACCACCTGCGGCTCCACAAGGCCACCCCGGTCGGCGCCACCGCCGCCGATTCCGAGACCCGGTCCCGGTACCGGAAGGAGGAGTGGGTGCGGAGACAGCCGAGCACGGTCACGTGCGCCGAATGCGGCACCGACTTCGAGTCGACCGGAGTCCGGGCACGCTTCTGCAAGCCCGCATGCAGGAAGCGCTTCAGCTACCACGAAAGTAAGGGCCGCCGAAGCGCCTGATGGCGACGGCGCCTCAGGCGGCCCAGTTCGGGCGGCAGCCGGGCGCCGCGGCCTCGGCGTACGGGCGGAGGATTGGTGGGTGACGGACGTGCCAAGCTGTGACAACTTCGCCTCCGACCGCAACGCCTTTGTCGAAGCGGCACGACCAGACGATCAGACCGTCGTTCATTGTGCCGAAGGGCAAGCTCCGAGCACCGCTACGTTCCCGATACGCAGCCCTGCCAACGGAATGTTCGCCGGTCACACTCCGTGCAAAAGCCTGATCTCTTTGCCGGCGCGGGCGGTTCGGGACGAGGTGCGCCCTCTCTTCGCCTGCCGGGGCCGGCCGTGTCACGGGGAGAGCAGGGCGGCTCTGAGTAGCAGGTTTGCGACGACAGCCCCAAGCCAAGCCCACGGTCAGCCAGTTGGGGGCCCCGGGCCGGGTCGGCACGATTCGGCCCGGGGCCCCGTCCCCGGGTAACCTCACGGAGAAGCGCAAAGGGAGCCACACCCCGGCCTTGGTTTGGACGCCTCGGGCCGAGTGGGCTCCCTGCGTGCACGTGCCCGATCGCGAGAAAGGACCACCATGCAAGGCCCAGTTAAGCGCAGCCTGCTGCACTTCATCAAACGGGCGGGTCAGAACGCCTACGTCCGGAGCGTCCTGGAGGGCGCCTCGACCAAGGTCGGCACCACCGCCGTCGGCCTGATCGTTCTGTGGTGGCAGACACGCCACTGACCAGCCCAAACCGAGGGCCCCGCACCGATCAGGTGCGGGGCCCTCGGCCATCCCCGGCACCCTCCAGGCGTCACAGCCCGGCAGGCGCCGAGCAACCCTCAGGTGTGACGACCTGCATACGACACCGCACCGTCCCGTCGATCTCCTCCACCACGAAGCCGACGCCGTCGACCGCGCGCTCCGCGATCCAGTCCCGCACGCACTCCACCATCTCGTCCGTGCCGCGCAGCGTCACGTCGACCACCCCCGGGTGCGGCTCCGGCATCAGGTCGACGTCCAGGTACGAGGTCATGACCATGACCTTGCCGGTGGGGAAGTTCGACAGGCCGGCGCCGCGCCGAGGTCACCCGCCCGGACCGCCCCGAGGTGCCTCGCCACCGCGACGCCGTCATGCTGTGAACGAAGTGGCCGAGGGCTTTCCTCTCCCCGTTGGAGCCCTCGCTGCCATGGCCGGGCCCCCGTCATGCGGTTGACGGGGGCCCGATCCGTACTTGCACGCCCCCGCGGGAGTCATCTGCCCGCGCTGTGCGTCTCTGTGTGCAGGGATGCCAGGGAGGGGACGCGTGCGAGACAGCGGAACAGCGAGACGGGCCCGGCTGCGCCTGGCCAGGCAGCGCCCCGGCGCGAGTCGCGTACGTGCCCGGGAACGAGCCGAGGAGCCCGAGGCCGGCAGCCGGCTCGGCGGGCTGAACCTCCTCACCGCAGGTGCGGTCGTCACCATCGTGGCCAGCCTTGGGGGGCTGGTGACGACCGGCATTGGCGCGATCTGGAGTGCCCGTGTGTCGGCGGATCAGCTGGAGCAGTCGCGTGAGCAAGCCCAGCAACGCACCCGCGATCAAGCGGGGCATGTCTCGTATTGGGTGGACCATTCCAGTGAGGGTGTTAGTTCGTTGCACTTGATGAACAGGTCACCCGACCCCGTCGCGGACGTGAAGATCATCTTCCGTGCCTTCGTTGGCGTCGACAAGAACGAAGAGCGTCAATATGCCGTGTTCAACGTGATGCTGAACAGTCTGCCTCCCTGTACCACTACGGACGTGGACAGGCAGAACTTGTTCTACGTAGGCCCATACGGGACTGAGACGTCCCTGATCTTTGCGGCGCCGCTCAACAAACGCCGCTACATGGCGCCGGGTGGGCTGAAGAAGGTCGGCGACGTCGAGCTCGAGGCCGTCGGCATCGCCTTCGTTGATCGTGACGGAGAGCGGTGGGTGCGGAAGGCAGGGAAGCTCAGTGAGGGTGAAGAACTGCATCCAGTGCCCTCGAAGGCATACGGCGCCCTCAAGGTGAATCCCCCGGTGCGCGCGGTGGAGGGCTGTGGGAGCGATGCCAAGAGTTGACGCCCAGCGGGGAGGAGGGCCGACGGCTTCGCGGAGTGCACACGTTCCCCGCAGCCGGCCGAGACTGCCGTCGGCCCCCGTGACGGGCAGCCTACACAACCCGCCCCGTAGCACCCTCAATCCGGAGTGATCGGAAATAGTGGGCCTGACCTGCGGTTTCTGATCACAACGCCTGAATCGGGATGCACCCTATGATGTCCGCCGACATCCGGCGGATCTTCACCAGAGGGGCGACCTTGATCAGTGGCTTTGAACTCGCCCTGCTGGGGTTCGCGGGCTACCGCGGAACCCAGCTGCTCGTCCATGACTCCATCCTCGACCCGGCCCGCGACAAGGTGTTCGCCTGGCACCTGGACCGGCCCGACTCCAAGCCCCGCACGTTCGTCATCACCCTGATCAGCTGCGTGTACTGCACCGGCTGGTGGGTCGCGGGCGCGCTCCTAGCCACGTACCTCCTCGTCACCGGCCGGTTCCATGACGCGCCGCTCCTCGTCCACGGCATCGAGTGGCTGGCCGTCGCAGGCGCCGCCGTCCTCATGAACCGCGTCGACGACACCATGGGCCGGGTGGGGTCATGACCGGGAACCTCACCGCGGCCGCAGCCCGCTACACCGCCCGCAAGATCCGCGGGAAGAACTTCACCCCGGACCAGTCCTGGCAGATCCGGGCCTGGCAGATGTACCACGCCGTACCCGAGGTCCGGTTCGCCGCGAACTGGATCGGCAGCGCCATGTCCGGCGCCCTCCTGTACGCGGCCCGCCGCGCCGACGACGGCACCATCGAGCGCACCCCCGACGGGCACGCCGCGACTGAGATCGTGTCCCAGATCGCCGGCGGACCCGACGGCCAGGCCAAGATGCTCGGCGCGTTCGGGCGGCACCTCACCGTGGCCGGCGAAGGCTGGGTGGTGGTCCGGCCCAACGCGGACGTCCTCAGCCCCGACAGCCCCGAAGACGGCCACGACTGGCGGGTCCTGTCGGTCCGTGAGGTCCGCCAGCAGTCCGGGAAGCTCATCGCCGACATCGACGGCGAAGAGGTCGCCATCCCCGAAGGCGACCCGGAGAGCCTCGACTCGGACGCCCCGCTGGCGATCCGCGTGTGGGAGTCCGACCCGGAGCGGGCCATCGAAGCCGACTCCCCGGTCCGCTCCAGCCTGGATCTGCTGGAAGAACTCCAGCTGCTGAACGCCGCCGTGAAGGCCATCGCCCGCTCCCGGCTCACTGGCCGCGGGCTCCTCCTCGTCCCCAAGGGCACCCGCTTCCCGACCGCCCCCACCCAGGGCGACGCCGAGGACGACCTGATCGAGATCCTGATGACGGTCGCCGAGACCGCCATCAAGGAGCCGGAGAGCGCGGCCGCCACCGTGCCGATCGTGCTGGAGGTCCCCGCCGAGTCGATCTCGGACTTCAAGCTGCTGACGTTCGAGTCGGACTTCGACGACCTCGCGCTGAAGCTCCGCGAGGAGGCCGTCAGGCGCTTCGCGATCGGCCTGGAGATCCCCGCCGAGATCCTGCTGGGCCTGGGCGACGTCAACCACTGGTCGGCGTGGGCGCTGACGGAGGAGGCGATCCGGCTCGGCATCGAACCGAAGCTCGCCACCATGTCCTACGCCCTGACACAGCAGTGGCTCCGCCCCCTGCTGGAAGCCGAAGGCGTCGACGACTGGCACCGGTGGCTGGTCTGGTACGACAGCAGCCCCCTGCGCGTACGCGCGAACCGGTCCGAGACCGCGCTGCAGGTCTACGACCGGGGAGTCATCTCCGACGAGGCGCTGCGCCGAGAGACCGGCTTCGACGACGCCGACGCGCCCTCCGACGAGGAGCAGGCCAAGCGCGACAAGAAGCAGGCCGACGAGGAGGAGCCGCAGGAGCCAGCCGACCCGGAGCTGCCGGTCGACGAGACCACCAGCGAGCCCGACACCCAGCCGAACCAGCCCGCCGAAGACCTCCCCGCCTCCGCCGCGCGCCCCGACCACACGGCCCTGTACGCCGCAGCGGACGGCCTGATCTGGGCCGCGCTGTCCGCCGCGGGGGAGAAGCTGAAGCGCACCCCGGCCTGCCCCCGCTCCGAGCGGTCCAAGGCGCGCGAGATCCAGGCCGCAGCCCTCCACACCGCCCTGCCGGTCGACGCCGACGGCGTGGAGAAGTGGCGGCTCCTCGATGGGGCATGGACCCGGGTACCGGAGATCGCCGGCCGGTACGGCCTCGACCCCGAGTGCCTGACCGCGTCCCTCGACGACTACGCCCGCGAGCTGATCGCCGCCGGGGTAGAGCACGACTACGGCGTGGTCCCCGGTGTTCTCACCTCGTGCCTGGCGGCCGCATGATGCCCGCCCCCGCCCCGCTCCTCACGGTCGTCCCCGGCAACGTCGTGACGGCCTGGTGCTACCGCTGCAAGGCGTGGACGCGCCTCGACGGCCAACTCCTGCTGCTCGCGGCCGAAGGGGTGTCGACGGTCGGCACCTGGTCGTGGTGCGAGATCTGCGAGGACCCCAGCGAACAGGAGGTGCCCCGCCGTGGCGGAGCCGCCTAGCGAGAACCAGCCGTCGTACGCCCCCACCGCCGTCGCGGACATCAACCAGCGGTGCCCCGAGTGCGGCGGGGACTTCCTCACCATCGTCACGGTGTCGGTCGTGCTCCCGGACGGATCGCGACCCGCCGGGGGCTGGGCGTACTGCACGGCGTGCTACGCCCTGCCCCACCCACGGCTGGAGCTGCCCCGTGGCTGACGAGACACCACACGTGGCGCCACCCGGGCACAGCCGCGCCTCCCACCGCGCGCACGGCTGGTGCTCCCGCTGCCCGGGCCGGGAGGTCTGGGAGGAGCTGCACGCCTGGCGCATCCGGGAGAACGCGCTGGAGGGCGAGCCGGGCGTGCCGGACAAGGCCGTCGGCCCGAGCCCGGAGGTGCAGCGCCGTGGCTGACCTCGACGCTGCTCTCGACGCGGCCGAGGAGCAGGTGGCCCACACGGTCTCCGAGGTCCTCGGCGAGGTCGCCGCCGAGTTCGCCCGCGAGCTGGCCGACGCCGACGAGATCGTGGCCGCCCGGTTCTCCGTGTCCCGGATCCGCCGCATGTTCACCTCCCGCATGCCGCGCATCGTGCGCCGCCTCCTGGGCGTCGCGGAGGACGCCGCCCACCAGGCCGCCGAGTCCGTGGATGCCGAACTCCCCGACACCTGGGAGGACCTGCCGGGCCGGTACGACGACGACACCCTGCCCGGCCCGTTCCGGGCGTACGTGGAGACCACAGAGCACCTGCTGCGCGCGGTCGGGGAGCGGCTGTCCGACGTCGCTACCCGCGAGCTGTCCGAAGGCGTGGAGGCAGGGGAGACCATCGACCAGCTCCGGGCCCGGCTGCGGGTCGCGTTCGCCCGCGAGGGCGCCCAGCTCGGCGACGCCCGCGAGGAGCGCATCGCCCGCACCGAAGCCGGACGCGCCTGGAACACGGCGACCCTCGCGGCGGCGCGGGAGGTCACCGGCCCGGACCGGCCCATCGTGAAGCAGTGGATCACCCGCCGGGACAGCCGGGTCCGTGAGTCCCACGAGGACGTCAACGGGCAGATCCGCCTCGTCGACGAGACGTTCACGGTGTCCGGGATCGAGATGGACTCGCCGCACGACCCCACGGCTCCTGCGTCGGAGGTCGTGAACTGCCGCTGCGTCCTCGCTTTGTACCCGGAAATCCGAAGTGCCGCATTTGATTCTCAAGCGAGCCCACGGGCCCGCGTCTTCGAATCGCAGGAGCCGCCCGTGACGACCGCCCCCAGCCCCGCTCTGCAGGCCGCCGCTGACGGCTCCCACCTGAACGGCGCGATGATCGCCCTCATCCCGTCCGAAGAGGACGCGCAGCGCCTGGCCCTCGACGGCGGAGAGGCCGCCGAGGAACTGCACCTGACGCTGTACTTCCTCGGCCAGGGCGCCGACTGGAGCGACGAGTCCCGCACCGACCTGACCGAACAGGTCCGGTATGCCGCCGCCGACCTCGGCGGGCCCGTCCACGCCCGCGCGTTCGGCGCAGCCCACTGGAACGCCGGAAGCGACGAACCGTCATGGGTGTGGTCCGTCGGCGATGACCGCGACCGCCCCAGCGGGGCCCCCACGCTCGGCGAGGCCCGCGCGGCTGCAGGCGTGGCCCTGGACGACGCACGCGGCCCCGAGATCCCCGTGCAGCACTCCCCATGGCAGCCGCACGTGTGCGCCCAGTACAGCGATGACTTCGGGCTGCTGGCCGCGCTCGTGGAACGCCTCGGCTCGATCACCTTCGACCGCATCAGGGTCGCCTTCTCCGGTGACCACACGGACATCCCGCTCGGCCCCGACGAGGAGGAGGCCCCCATGGAAGAGACCACCGCGGCGGCGGCACCGTCCGCCCGCTCCTGGTCCACCCCCGACGACACCGCGATCGCCTTCGAGAACCAGGAGACCGGCGACGGCCGGATCTTCGCCGCAGGCTCCCTGTACTGGGAGAGCGGCCCGTTCCCGCTCCAGTACGCCGACGAGATGCTGATGGGCCACCAGGGCGCCGAGCTCGCCGGCGCCATCGACACGATGGGCCGCGACGGCGACCGCATCACCGCGGCGGGCGTTCTTTACGCCGACCGCCCGGCCGGGGCCGACGCGTGCACGCTCCTCGACCAGGGCGCCCCGCTCGGGGTATCCGTCGACCTCGACGACGTCGACGTGGAGTTCGTCGACCGCACGCTGACCACCGACGAAGACGGCATGATCATCTTCGCTGCGGCTCTGCCGTCGGCGTCGGTCATCCGCCTCGAAGACGGCGGCTGGATGCTGTCGGCACGCACCGTCGCCGACTGGACCGCGGCCGGAACCTCGCTGGCCCGTACCGGCCGGGCCGTGCAGCTCATCACCGGCCCCGGCGGGCGGGTCTCCGCCGCAGCGGCCCGCCTCGCCTTCGGAGACATGCTGACCGCGGCCGCCGGAGACGCCGACGACCCGGAGGGCGGGGTCGTCGTGCACTCCGAGTCGTCCGGGGACTTCCTGCTGCGCATCACCCGGGCCCGCGTCCGGGGTGCCACCCTCGTCTCCATGCCCGCCTACGACCGGGCCCGCATCGTCCTCGACCCGCCCGAGGAGCAGGAGGCCTCGGCCGCGCCGGTCATCGTCGCCGCCGACCAGGACCCGCACCAGCGCGTCGTCACGTACGTACGGTCGTCGCCGGTGCCGGTCGGCGCCCGCCAGGTCTGCCAGGCCCTCGGCATGAGCATGGACGTCGCCCGTGGTCACCTCGTCCGCGCCGCTGAGGCAGGCCGCATCGTCCGCCTCGCCCCCGGCCAGTACGTGGGTTCCTCCACCATCCCCGAGGGCCAGCACGTCACCGCGTCCGCCGGCGAGGACCTGACGGAGCTGGAGGTGTCGGCGTGGACGGCGATGCGCGACACGGACCCGATGCCCGCCGCCTGGTTCCGGGAGCCCACCGCCGAGGAACTGCCCCCGGGCTCCGGAGGCGTCCACTACGCGGGCGGCCGGATCTACGGCTGGGTCGCGCAGGCCGGCGAACCCCACGCCGGGTTCCCCGGCCGGAACCTGACCATCGAGTCCCTGGGCCGCATCGACCTGTCGCACTTCCTGCGGGCCCGCTTCAAGCTCGACAACGGCAAGCAGGTCCGCGCCGGGGCCTTCACGATGAACGTCGGCCACCACCGCGACGGAGCCGAGTGCGAGTCCGCTGCCTGCCAGTTCGACGACACCCGCACCGTCGCCGGGATCGTCACCGTCGGCATGAACGAGCGCGGCATGTGGTTCTCCGGTGCCGCCGCGCCGTGGCTGTCCGAGTGGGACCGGCAGGTGTTCTCCGCGTGCCAGCCCAGCTACCACATGACGAAGGGCGCGGCCGGGCGCTGGCAGCTCCGCGCCGTGCTGTCCGTACCGGTGCCCGGACACTCGTCCCCGCTCGTCGCCACCGCCGTGGCTGAGCGCGCCAACCTGGCCCTCGCCGCGTCCGCTGCCGCGCTGCTGACCAGCGAGGACACCGTGTCCGGACACCCGGACGCAGTGTCCGGACGCGGTCCGGACACGGTATCCCCCGCTGTGGAAACGCCTGTGGATCACGCCTCCACCGTGGCGGCCCTCCTCGCCGACCCCAGTCTCCTCGACGCCCTCACGGCCGCCATCCAGCGCCGCGACGAGGAGCGCCGCGCCGAAGCCGCCGCGCTCGCCGCCTCCATCGCCCCCCAGCCCGCAGAGCCCACCGCACCCCAGGGAGCCCACTGATGCCGTGCTCGTGCCAGTCCAAGAAGCAGCAGTTCGAGGTCGTCGCCCAGAACGGCAAGGTCGTCTTCACGTCCGCCTCGAAGCCAACGGCTGAGGCCGTCTCCAAGCGGTACCCGGACAGCGAGGTCCGCGAGAAGGGCAAGACACCGGCCGACACGAAGGCCACGGAGGCCGCAGGCACCTGACCCGCCCGTGCCCGGCGCACCGGATGGTGCGCCGGGCCACGCGGGGCTACCACCAGATGACGACGTATCCGGGGCCGCCGTTCTCGCCGGTGGTGATGGGGCCGGCGGTGCGTGCGCCACCTGATCCGCCGATGCCCGCACCCTGGGGCGCCGGCTGGATGATGCCGTCCACCGCAGGACGGCCTCCCTGACCACCCGGCGCACCGATCGGACCAATCAGCGTGCCGTTTGCGCCGTTGTTGCCTTGGCGGACCGTGCCCTGGCCGGGGCAGGAGGCTGTGCCGCCGGCGCCACCGGCTGTAATTCCCCCGAGCGCGCCGCCACCGGTGGTTACGACCTCGCTGAGACCGTTGTCCACCGTGCTGGGTGTGCCGGGGAAGCCGCTTGCGGGCCCGCCCGCTCCTCCTGTGCCGACGTCTACCGCGACCGGTGTGCCCGGCTGGACGGTGAGGACGCACCAGGCGAAGCCCCCGGCGCCGCCACCGCCTCCGGTGCGGGCGAAATCGCCTCCTCCACCGCCCCCGCCGGCGCCCCATGCCTGCACGAAGACCGTGGTGACATCGGCGGGCGGCATGAATTGACCGTCGCTCTGGAAGTCCATCAGGCCGTGAGCCGGGGCGACACCGGGCAGGCCCTGGGGTCCGGCAGGTCCGGCAGGTCCGGCAGGTCCGGCGGGTCCGGCAGGTCCCTGCTGGCCGGTCTCGCCCGGAAGTCCCTGCGGCCCGGCGGGTCCAGCAGGGCCAGCAGGACCAGCAGGGCCGGGAGGCCCGGGCGGGCCGGGAGGTCCGGGAATGCCGGGGCGGCCCGGGTGACCATGGCCCGGGCGGCTGGGGCAGTAACCGGGGAAGTACGGGAAGAGGAAGCACGGGTCAGCGAGCCCGACTTGAGCGTCAGGCTTCACGGCGGCAGCCTCGCCACCATCGGCGTACGCGGCACCTGTCAGAGCACTGGACGCCAGGGCCACGCTCACGGCCCCCGCCCAAAACGCCCGAGGTATGGCTATTCGAGACAATACGTCACCTCCAGGAAGGGGCCCGCAGCGGGCGGCAGCCGCCGCTACTGGCAGAGAGGAGCGGTCATCAACAGCCGCGAGCCCAAAGAAAGAGTCGCTCTCCGTGTCGAGCTGCGCACACTGAGTGGCCGACCGGGTGAGTCCCGCGGGGCCACTGGCCTAGCTCGGCTTCCCGCATCGTTCGCATGACGGTCTGGCTATGCTAGGCGGACAGCGTCGCTGGTTATGGGCCGGACGGATCGTGATCGATCACTGGAGATCCGTCCCATGCCGGAGTTCGAGCTTCCCGAGGACATCACTTCCCTCGACGACGATGCGCTGGCAGCGGCCCTCGATGGGGCCCGCGGCGCTTTCGCGCAGCTGTCCGCCGCCGACAACGTCACCCCCGATGGCCTGGTCCGCATGCGCGAGCTGGCGGCCGGTGTCGAAGCCATCCGCACCGAGCAGGCCGCCCGGGTCACGGCCGCCGAAGAGGCCGCCGCGGAGATCGAGGCCCTGGCCGCGCAGGTCCGCGGCGACGAGGGCGGCGCGGAGACCGAGGTTGAGCCGGAGCCGGTGGTCGAGCCGGCCACCGCCGCCGCCGTGGAGCCTCCGGCGCCCGTGGAGCCGGAGCCGGTCCCGCAGGCGCAGACCGCGTCGATGGCGCGCCGCTCCCTGAACCTGTCGCACGTCCGGCAGCGTCAGCCCCGTGTCCTGCCGGAGCCCCCGGCCCCGACCACGTCCATCACCGCGGCGGTCGACGTCCCCGGCTACACCCCGGGCTCGGCTCTGGAGTTCGGCCAGATCACCGCCGGGATCATCTCCCGCGCGAACGCCCTCAAGACGGCGGGCGGCGGCGTCGGGCAGGTCATCTCCTACCGGCACCCGTACCCGCAGGAGCTGATCGTCACCGACTCCTCGTCGGCCCCGGAGGGCACCGAGGTTGCGATGCGCGCGGCCGACCAGCGGCGCCTGCCGCAGAGCAACCTTGTCGCGTCCGGCGGCTGGTGCGCCCCGTCGGAGACGCTGTACGAGATCACCGACGTGTCCTGCCCGGACATGCTGTGGGACCTGCCCGAGGTGCAGCTCGCCCGGGGTGGCCTGCGCTACTACAAGACCCCGTCGCTGGACGTGGGCGCGCTGACCTGGGTCCACACCGAGGCCGACGACATCTCCGGCGCCACCAAGCCCTGCTTCAAGGTGCCGTGCCCGGACCCGGTCGAGGTCCGCTGTGACGCGGTCGGTGTCTGCCTGGAGGCGGGCATCCTGACGCAGCGCCACTTCCCGGAGCTGGTCTCCTGGTACCTCCGCAACACGATGGTGGCCCACGAGATCCGCATCCGCTCCGAGCTGTGGACGCAGGCCATCGCCCTCGCCACGCCGGTCGCCATCCCCGCCACCTTCGGCGCCGTGTCGGCGATCTTCGCCGCGGTTGCGCTGCAGGCCGCCGACATGATCGAGCGCCACAGCTTCTGTGACTCGATCTCGCTGGAAGTCGTCTTCCCGTGGTGGTCGCGGAACCTGTTCCTCGCCGACATCGCCCGCCGTAACGGCGTCAGCATCGACGAGGTCTCCAACGCCGACGTGCAGGACGTGTTCAGCCCGCTCGGCGTCCGCATCCAGTGGGCCCGCAACCTGACCCCGGCCGTGCCGACCGACATCGGCGGCGCCACCCCCGCCACGGCCTGGCCGGACGAGGTCTCGTTCCTGATCTACCCGGCCGGCCAGCTCCAGCTGGGCCGCGGCGAAGAGGTCAACCTCGGCGTCATCCACGACAGCACGAAGTTCTCCACGAACGACTACACCGCGCTGTTCGCGGAGGAGTGCATCGCGCTCATCGACCGCTCCGTCGACACGCGGTACGTCACCGTCCCGGTCTGCCCCTCGGGCACCACCGGCGGCCAGCAGCTCCTGACCTGCCCCGCAGTCTGATCCCTGCCCGCCCCAGTCGTGCCGGGCCCGTCCGAGGCGCGGGCCCGGCACACCCCTATGAACACGGAGGCGAGCAGTGGCCGCAGGTCTGCGAAGGTACGTCGAGGCCATCCCCGGCACCGCGCTCCCGCACGGCATCCTCAACACGTGCACGGACGTCCGCGACGTCGACGACGTCCACGAGCTGCTGGGTGTCGAGTGGCTCGCGCTGGGCTGCTGCCCCGTCCAGGTGTGGCAAGACCCGTGCATCAACGATGACGAGTCCCCGGGCGCCCCGGCACAGAAGACGTTCTGCCGCCCCGAGCTGGAGCACGCCGAGCCCATCACGGTGTACGCCGGGTCGGAGTGCTCCACGATGGGCTGGACCTACGCCGAGGCCCGCGCCCACGCCGAGGCGTCGCTGGAGCTCGGCGAGCAGCAGGCCGTAGAGGCCGGGTTCTGGACGCAGCACCTCGCGACGACAGCCGTCGACCTCACCCCGGCCGAGGGTCCGGTGAATATCGCGCAGGGCGTCGCCGCCCTTGAGGGCTGCCTCGCCGAGTCGTACGGCGGCGTCGGCACCCTCCACGTCCCGGCCGGCGCGGCCGCCCTGCTGGGCTGCTGCAACCTCGTCCGCGAGGACCCCGCCAGCGGCTCCCTGCGGACCCTTGCCGGAAACTGCACGATCATCGGCGCCGGGTACTCGGCGATGAACACCGGCCCCGGCAACATCCCGGCCGACCCGGGCACCGCCTGGCTGTACATCACCGGTCCGGTCGTTGTCCGCCGGGGCCCGACCGTGACCGTGCCCGACCAGCCCGGCCAGTCCGTCAACATCCGCAACAACGACCGGCGCGTTCTGGTCGAGCGGACCTATGTCGTCGCCACGACCTGCGTCGTGTGCGCCATCTCGGTGGTGACTTGCCCGTGAGCAGCAGGAACCTCATCCACATTCAGCCGACCAGGGACCGCCGTGTCGGCTTCGCCCGCTGGGCCGTGGCGCAGCGCCCGAAGGTCGGCACCGTCGGCCCGCACACGTTCGCCGTCCCGGCCCGCCTCTTCCCCGACATCGCGGAGGAGCTGCTGATCGGCGCTGTCGTCGACGGACGGCCGTACGTGTCACCTGATGAGCCGCAGGCGGCAGCGGTCCCGGAGAGGGAGGGGATCCCCGGGGAACCGCTGCCGCCTGTCCCGGACTCGGCGTACCCGCCGGACGCGGTGCCGCTGCCGCCGCCGGACTTCGCGCCGCTGGAGGACGCCCCGGCCGACGACAGCGATCGAAGCGACGCAGGCACGGACGAAGGGCCCAACTCGGACGGCAGGTTCGCGTGTGGCGGCTGCCCGCGCGACTTCTCCACGAAGCGCGGGCGGGACCTCCACCAGCGCCAGGCACACCCGGAGGCGTAACCCATGCCCGTTGAGCCGGTCCCCTGTGCCCCTGGCGGGGACGTCACCCCGGTAGAGGTCACCACCTGCTGCGCGCCGTCGATCGCCTCGGCGGCGCTGTGCCGTGCGGACGGCTCGACGGTTCTCCTCGTCGTCCGGTCCGGCTGCGTCGAGTGCGGCGAGGCCGCGCCCGATCCTGAGGCCGTCGGCTGGATCGACGCCGCCACCGGCCTGTTCACCGCTGGGCCGCCGCCCGCTGATGCCGGTCCGTGCGAGTCCGGGTGCGCCGACATCGTGCCGCGCGACCTGTGCGACGACACCGACGGCGACGGCCAGGCCGACACCGAGTACAGCGAGCTGTGGTGCGTCCGCGCCGACGGCACAGCCGAACTGCTGCTCACGTACCAGGGCGACCCGTCCACGCCCTACGTGCCGATCTCGCCCGTGCCCTGCGCCGGCGAGTGCATCGACACCGTGTGCCGCCAGCGGTGCGACGACACCGACGGCGACGGCCAGGCCGACGCCACGTACAGCGAGCTGTGGTGCATCCACGAAGACGGCTCCGCCGAGCTCGTCCTCACCTACCAGGACGACCCGTCGGTGCCGTACGTGCCGACCGCGCCGGTCGACTGCACCTACGGGTGCCCCGAGTCGGAGACGGTGACGCTATGCGACGACACCGGCCCGTTCCTGCGCCGGTACAGCTTCCTCAACGGGACGGCGACGTACGAGGACGTCGCCCTCGACGGGCAGACCCCGCACGTCGTCATCGGCACCGCAGGGGTCTGCGCCGGAACCGCTGACCCGGGCACCAGCGACTGCGCGAGCCCCACGACCCCGGCGGCGACCCTCGGCCTGTGCCTCGCCGACGGCACCCCGATCGCCGTCCTCATCACCCGGGACTGCGACGGCGCCACCACCCAGGACGGCTGGCTCAACCTCACCACCGGCACGTACAGCGCGGGCGCCCCGCCCGTCGGCGCGCAGGCCTGCGGGGACTCCCGCGCGTTCGAGCTCGCCGGGCTGCTGTGCGACGTCGACCCGGGCACCGGCGACGTCCTCGGCCTGGTCCTCGTCGAGTACGAGTACAACCCGGACGGCTCCCTCGCCTCGGTGCGCCTGGTCGACCCCGCCACCGGCAACACCTACACCCTGCAAGGCGACCTGACGGCCTGCCCGGGCGGCGCCGCCGCGAACGCCGCCGACCAGGACCTGACGGTCCTGTGCGATGTCCAGCCCGACGGCTCCTCGGTGCCGTTCGTGCGGGACTTCCGGCGCGACCCCGCATCGGGCGCGGTCACCGGCCACACGGACTACGGCCTCGACGGCGCCCCGTACACCGTGACGGGCACGGTCGGCGTCTGCAGTCCGGCCGGCCCCGACGAGCAGTGCGTGCCGCTCACCCTCGGAGAGGTCTGCTACGTGCCCGCCGTGACCTCCGGCACCCTCGACATCGGCACCACCGCTGACGGGACATGGGAGCAGGCATCGCAGGCCGGCACCCCGCCGGTCGCCGACCCGAACGCCCTCACCTGGGGGCCCGCGGGACCGACCCCGTACAACGCCGGCTTCGGCCCGATCACCGGCCAGCAGCGCCCCGGGCTGATCACCAGCCTGTCAGGATCGGTCGCCGGCTGGCACTACCTCCGCAAGACGTTCACGACCTCGGCCATCGTGACGGAGATCAGCGTCTCGGCCCGCGCCGACGATGCCCCGCACCGCATCTGGCTGGATGGCGCCCTCCTCACGGACTACTCGGCCGTGCCGGGTTCGCCCGACATCAACGACCCCATCACCTACTGGTACGCGTGGGCGCCGGTCCGGACGTTCACCGTCGCGCTCCCGGCGGGCTCCCACACGCTGACCCTGGAGTACGACAACAACATCCCCACCGTGGCGTGGGGCGCCCTCGACGCCCGCCTCACGCTGGCTACCGCCGGGGTCAGCGCGCGGGCGCAGGTCGTCCAGGGCTGCGACGGCACCACGACCCTCGTCGACATCGAGACGGGACAGACCGTCCCGGACACGGCCGTGATCGTCACGTGCCCGTGCGGCTGCGCAGACGACGGCGGCAGCGGCACGTGCAGCAATGCCAGCACCCTCCTCCTGTGCGACCTGCCGGACGACGTCGACCCCGACGGCGAGCCGGCCGCCACGGACACGGCACAGCAGTTCATCGCCGACATCCCGAACGGGGACTTCATCGCCCGCCCGGGCGGAGGCGCGGCGCTGTGGTCCGGCGGCACCATCACGTTCGCCGCCGACGTGTCCACGAACCCCGGCACGATCACCCAGGTCCACCGGTACGTGGCGGCAACCCTCCAGGCGGACGCCCCGGCCTGCAACGCAGGCACCGCGCACCTGAGCCTGTCCGTCGACGTCGAGAACCTCGGCCCCGGCGTCGGCTGCTCCGGTGCCGGGCGGTTCCGCCTGTTCCACACGGACGGCTCGGTCCTCGCGGCCGGTACCGGCCTGATCAACACCCCGGTCGGGGTGCCGCAGACCCTCACCGTGGAGGCGGACGTGCCCGCCGCCGCCCTGGCGGCCGGGGACGTGGCGATCTGGCTGGACGTCGAGACCTTCCAGACCGCCACCTGCCCGCCCCCGGACGGCAAGCAGTGGGAAGCGCGGAACTTCACCGCGGCGTACGCGTACGACGTCGACGGCTGCGGGACGCAGTTCCTCCGCACGGTCACCACGGACTGCACGACCGGCGCCGTCACCGCGGTCACAGACACGGACCTCGCCGGCGCCCCGTACACCGTCACCGGCGAGGTCGGGCAGTGCGCGGCCACAGGCGGCGGCACGATCGTCCCCCAGATCTGCGCCCGCACCGAGGCCCTGACCTTGTGCGACACGGCCGCAGGCGGGACCGTGACGCCGTTCCTGCGGACCCTCACCTACGACTGTGACGGCGCCCTGACGTCGAGCGCGGACACCGCCCTGGACGGGGCCACGCCCTACACCCCGACAGGGACGGTCGGCGTCTGCCCGGCGTCGGTCGAAGAGCCCGGCGTGGACGTCGAGTTGCTGCCGATGTGCGTTGTCGACAACGCCAGCGGCGGGATCATCCAGCGCATCCTCGCCGAAGTCCGGTACGACACCGAGACCGGTGACCGGCTGTCGGTCAACTACGTCGACCCGATCACCTGGGGCCCCGTCGCCCTGCCCGGCGGCACCCACCTGGACGTGTGCCCCGAGGAGCAGCCGGAGCCCTCGCCGGACGTCGCGGTCATCCCGCTCTGCGACCTCGTCGACGGGGCCGAGCCGGTGCCGTTCCTGCGGCACTTGGTCTACCTGCCCGGCGCGGATACCCCCACCGTCCTGGACACCGGCCTGGACGGGGTCACGCCGTACGCGCCGGTCGGGCTTGTCGGCGTCTGCCCGCCCGGCGACGACGGCGAGGACTGCACCAACGGCACCACGGTCCTCCTGTGCGACCAGCCCGCCGGTGGGAGCGGGCCAGTCACCGCGGCGATCACGGACGCCACGTCCGCCGACGTCGGACAGACCCAGTTCACCAACCTCCCCGGCCCGTACACCGCGCTGTGGTCTGGTGGCTCGCTGGTCTATCCGGCTGGGACGGGCCCGAACCAGGAACACGCGCAGGCCACGGGCCGGATCACCGCCGTCGCCCCGGCCGGGTGCGAGACGTCCGGCGGCACCCTCACCGTCTCCGTCCGCGTCACGCAGAACGGGCCCGGTACCGGGCAAGCGTGGGATGGTGCGCTGCGGCTTTTCCGGGGGACGACGCTCCTGGACTTCGACGACGCCCTCACCTACGCGCCGCCCGGCTGGACGAAGACGCTCACCGTGTCCGCTCCGGTCACGGCCGCCGACCTCACCAGCGGCAACCTGTTCGTCGGCCTCCCCCTGGAGACCTTCCACGGCACCGCCAAGCAGTGGACCGCCGACCAGTTCTCCGCCACGGTCCAGCTCACGGACTGCGCGAGCAACGAGAGCATCCAGTTCCTCCGCACGATCGTCACGGACTGCGAGACCGGCGCGGTCGTCGCCACCAGCGACACCACCCTGGACGGCGACCCGTACACCGTCACCGGCGACGTCGGCCAGTGCGCGGCGGCCGGCGGCGACGAGGAGGAGTGCTGCGACACCGACAGCACCCTGACCCTGTGCGACGTCGCCGACGACGGCACGAGCACGCCGTTCCTGCGCCGCCTCACCTATACCCCCGGTATCGCTACGCCCACCGTCGCGGACTTCGCCCTCGACGGGACCACGCCGTACACCGTGGCGGGCACCGTCGGCGTCTGCTCCCCGGCCGCCGAGCCGTGCCGGAACTCCAGCTCGCTCCTGCTGTGTGACCTGCCCACCGACGGCGACCCTGCGCCGACCGTCACCGACACCCCCGGGGGGCCGTACTACCCGTACACCACGGGCGTGGCCATGCCCGGGGCTCAAACCCTTTGGGACGGCGGCACGCTCGTCTTCCCGGACGCGGCGGGTCCGCAGCCGGGCACTGGCGGAACCGTACGCACCGCCGCGGCGGTCATCCAGGCGCCGCGGCCGGTCTGTGACGCGGGCACCGCGCACGTGACGGTGCAGGTCGACGTCACCCAGCTCGGCCCCGATAACGGGTGCCGGAACAGTGGCTTCCTCGGCCTCTACAACGGCCCCGGCGACACGAACCGGGTAGCCCTGGCGCTCGCCCCACTCGACACGCCCGCCGGGTGGTCCGGAACGCTCACCGCCGAGGCCGACGTCCCCGCCGCCGATCTCGCCGCCGGGAACATCGTCGTCCTGGTCGCGTTCGACGCCTACGACGACAGCGGCGCCACCTGCCCGCCGCCGCGCCGCACCGCCTGGCAGCTCTCCGCGTTCACCGCCACCACGGCGTACGACCAGACCGGATGCGACACGCAGTTCCTCCGCACCGTCACCGTCGACTGCGAGACCGGCGCGGTCACCGCCGTCGCGGACACCACCCTCGACGGGCAGCCCTACACGCTCACCGGCGAGGCCGGACAGTGCACCCCGACCGGCAGCGGCGGCACGGTCGTCGAGCCGTGCGGGGACACCGAGGTCGTCCAGCTCTGTGATCTGACCTACGACCCTCAGGCCCCGATCCCGTCGCCCGAGCCGGAGTCCTGCTGCCAGCCGGCCCAGGTCTGCATCCAGCAGGACCCGACGCAGGAAGTCGAGTTCATCTCCAACGAGGGCCACCTGAACGACAACTCGGTGGACCCGGTGTGGAAGTGGACCACGGACCTGACGGCGGCCAATCCGCCCTGGTACGACATGTACGAGTACCAGTATTCGGGCGCGTGGTCGGTCGTGGACTCCGACACCGCCCGTCCGGCGTGGTGGGTGAGCCCGCACCCGAACGGCGCCTCCGCGCAGTCCAGCCCTGCCCAGCCGAACGAGGGGCCGTCGCTCCTCAACGCGCACTGGTTCCCCCGCGCGTTCTTCGACCTGCCGGACAACGCCGACCCGGCGACCATCCAGATCCAGGCCACGGTGTTCAACGCCGACCAGATCGGCCGCGCGTTCCGCCTCAACAACGGTGCCTGGCAGGCCCTGCCGGCGACGGCCACGCACAACGGGACGACGTACACCTTCGGCCCCGCCACCATCCCGGGCGCGCAGGCCGGCCGGAACTTCCTCTACCTCGACGTGGAGGAGACCGTCGGCGGCGGCTCCGGCCTGATGGTGCACCTCAAGGTCACGTACGAGGTCATCCCCGAGACCCGCTCCTGGACGCGGATGGTCTGCTGCGATGACTCGATCTACTACCTGGACGAGGACGGGCAGCGCCAGGACGCCGTCCCGGACGGCTGGCATGTGGCGCCATGCGCGGGCGCGGCAGGCAGCAGCACCACCGACTGCGCCAAGCAGGTGGTGGAACGGTGCGGCTGCGACGACACCGACGGCGACGGCATCGCGGACACCTCGTACACCGAGCTGTGGGCGGTCGACCCGTGCAACGGCGCGGCCCCGGAGCTGCTGGGCACGTACGAGGACGGCGACCTGGCGCAGCCGTACACCCCGGTCGCGCCGGTCGACTGCGAGGCGAGCGAGGCCCTGACCGGTGAGCCGCTGCTCCTGTGCGACACGGCCGGGCCGTTCCTGCGGCACATCCGGTACGCCGGCGACGGCACGCCTGTCAGCGTCCTCGACACGGTCCTGGACGGTGTCACGCCGTACACCCCGGTCGGCGCCGTCGGCTCCTGCGCGGGGGCGTCCGGCGCGGACGCTGCGGTGAACACCGGTCTGAACCGGCTCACCGTGGCTGGCACGTTCGACGTCAAGGCGACGGCCCCGGGCGTGCAGTCCGCGACGGTGACCGTGCTCGCTGGTACCGCCCAGGTGACCACGTCCTCCGGCACGGTCACCGTCCCGGCCGGGCTGTCGCTCACCTGGTCCGTTGCCGACACCGACGATTCCTCGCTCGCGGTGCTGTCGGTGACGGCCCCGGCGGGTGCGGACGTCGTCACGAACTACACGTACAAGGCCAGCGCCGCCGGCTGACCGGCCGCCTCACCGAAGGAGACGACGTGACGGACACCCAGCCGCCGCCGGTAGAGCGCTACTACCGCAACCCCGAGGGCGGGCTGACCCGGGTCGGGAACCTGGACGACGACCAGGTCCTGCTCGACCACGGCTACACGGAGCTGACCGCCGATGAGTACCAGGCCGCGTTGGACGCGGCCCCGCTGGTCAGCTTCGTCGAGACCCCGGAGGACTGAGCGGTGCCAGGCAAGTGCGGCAGCACCTACCGGATCGCGCCACGGCTCGACGCCGACCCGTGCAATCAGGCGGTCATGACGACGACCGGCCTCCTCGTCCCCCGGACGGAGGTGGCCGGCGTCGCCCCGGGCGCGGCCGTCGGCACCGGCCGGTCGGTCGACGTGGACGTGGCAGCCCCCGCGGCCGACGACTGCCCCGCCGCGTGGACGGTCGGGGCGCGGCTGACCCCGCTGTTCGGCGAGGTCGCCCCGAGCGCCCCGCTCGACCTCACGACGCTCGCCATCAACACCTGGGCGGACATCCCCGGCATGTCGTTCATCGCCCCGGAGGCGGGCGTCTACCGGGTCACGGCGGACGTGTCCGGCGGCATGACGGTCACCGCGCAGAACGCGTTCAACCGGCTCGTGCAGACCCGGCTGACGCGTAACGGTGCGGCAATCCTCACCACGACGCGGCACCTGGTCCAACTGAACTGGACGTTGTCCGGCGGGGCGTCGATGGCCTCGGGCCGGAACGGCTCCTGCTCGACGACGAAGCTGTTCACGCTCGCGGCCGGGGACGACGTCCGGGTCCAGTCCAGCTACCAGGGCGCCACCGGCACCCCGAACACGATGGCGGCCGGGGCGACCGGCGGCTCCGTGATCGCCTGGACGAAGGTGGCCGACTGATGGCGGGCGGCTGCTGCGGGGGAGGGGGAGGCGGCAGCCTCGTCCCGTCCGTGGACCCGGCCGCGTGCAACGGGCTGCGCCGGACCGCGTCTGGGCTCCTGGTGCCGCGCACCGTCGTGAGCGGCGTGCCGAGTACCCCGCTGACGCCGACTGGGCCGCAGCGGTCCGTCAGCATCGACGTGCAGGCGCCGGCCTCGGGGGATTGCCCGGAGCAGTGGCGGGTCGGGGCACGGCTGGCCGCCCAGTTCGTCACCGACGTCGTGTCGTCGACCGACCTGCTCCCCCTCGCGGACAACACGTACGGGCCGGTGACCGCGTCGGCGCTGCTGCTCCCGGCGGCCGGGGTGTGGGACGTGACGATGGTCGCCCGTGGCGTTCTGTCTTTCACGGGGATCGCGGGGACGTTCATCGTGGCGCGGATCTGGAACGTCACCGCCGGGGCGATCGTGCCCTCGACGGAGCTGTTCGTGACGCAGGTCCGGCAGAACACGGCCGGAGCAGGCCAGACCACCGGCGACAACGACACCTCAACGATCAAGACGTACTTGGCCGTGGCCGTGCCGACCACGCTCCGGATGGAGGCAAAGACGGTGCTCCAGCTCGGCACCCAGCCCACGCAGGCGGGCATCGTGTCCGACGCCAACGGGCGCAGCGGCCTGTATGCCCACAAGGTGCGCGACTGATGGCCGGGTCCTGCGGCTGCTCCGGCCGCCTCACGACGGCCGTTAGCGACGACCCGTGCAACGCCCTCGTCCGGTCCGCCTCCGGCCTCCTCGTCCCCGCGACGGCGCTCGAGGTGGGCCCGGGCCTCACTGTGGATGCGCCCGCGGCCGGTGACTGCCCGCAGACCTGGACGGTCAACGTCGACAGCTCATGGGCACAGGGCCCGTGGGCCGGCGTAGGGACCCACGACCTCGACGGCGCCGACCGGGTCTACGAGGAGATCACTGAGGTCGCCCCGATGGTGATCCCGCGCTCGGGGATCTGGGAGGTCAATTACGTCGTACGTGGGGGCGTGCAACTGCCCGCCAACGCCGTCGCCAGCGAATTTGTGGTCGCCGCCTTGTTCGAGAACGGCAGCGTCATCGTCGGCCAGGAGGTGATGGTCGTGGGCCTGTCGCGCGGCCAGGCCACCGGCGCGACCGCGGGCGCTCAGGGCACCGGCACCGGAGCGTTCCTGCGCGCCTTCACCGCAGGAGACCAGATCGCCCTGCACGCCTACCGGATCGGACAGCTCGGCGTCGCCCAGGTCGTCAGCAACGCCGACGGCCGCACCCGGCTGATGGCCCACTGGATCGGCCCAGAAGGAGACACCCCCGCATGAGCGGAACCGGCGCGAGCCTGCGCTACGTCGAGCACGGCTCGGCGACCCTGGCCACCATCCTCAACCTGGTGCCTACTCCGTCGGCATCGTGGAACGACACCGCGCTGTCGGTGACGCTGCCCAGCGCTGGCACCTACCAGCTCGACGCCTCGGTCCGCTGCGGCCTCCTGGTGGGGTCACCGTCCGAGGCGTTCATCAGGGCCCGCCTGTTCGACGTCACCGCCGGCGTGGTGTTGCCGGACAGCACGGTCATGGTGCTGCAGCTCAGCCCGCCGGACTCCGCGGCCAACGGCAACAGCCGCGGGAACGCCACCGCCCCGATCCAGGTCGAATACACCGTCACACAGCCGACCGTGATCCGCCTGCAAGGGTCCCGGACCCTGACCAACGGCACGGCCGCCAACGCGACCATCGCCTCCAACGCCGACGGCCTCACCACCCTCCGCTACCGGCGGATCGCCTAACCCCGAGGAGTCCCCATGTCCGGAACCAGCGGATCCGTCGCAGCCGCGACCAGCGATGCCGAGTACGAGGTGCTGTGCGACGACGTCGGCCAGTTCCTCCGCCGCTACACCACGGCGGGCGGAGTGGTCGGCACCGTCGACACCACGCTCGACGGCACCACGCCCTACGTCCCGACGGGCACGATCGGCGCGTGCGAGCCGGACCCTGCCCCGCCGAACCCGCTGATCGACTCCACGATCCAGCGGCAGACCGGCGCGGGCACCGTCACCATCGCCGCCGGCGCCCGCTCGGTGACCCTCCTCGTCTACGCCGGGGCCCCGACGGTGAGCATCGGTGGCGGGACGGCCGTCGCGGTCCCCCAGGGCACGACGCTGACATGGAGCGTCGACAACGGCGGCGACACCGGCGAGCAGCTCCAGGACGCGTTCGTGTTCACCGGCATCGCCGGGCAGGACTTCCTGGTGACGTCCACCCGCGAGGTGTAGCCGTGACGGGCACCGGGGCGGCCTACGCCCGCCCCTCCGAGACCGGGCTAGCCGTCCTCGCGGGGAACCTGAACTTGCAGCCGACGGCGTCCGGCACGTGGACGAACACCGTGCTGGAGGTCGACCTACCGTCGGCGGGCACGTACAACCTGGACGCCGTCGTACGCGGCAACCTGTCCGGGGTCACGCCGGTCAACACGTGGATCACGGCACGCCTGTTCGACGTCACCGCCGGGGCGGTCGTGCCCAACACGGAGACGATGGTCTATCAGGTCGGCGTGACCGTCTCGGCCCCCTCGTCGATCACCGACGGCGGGAACCAGGGCGGCGTGATCGCCACCCGCTACGTGACGACCGGCCCGCGCACGATCCGCCTCCAGGCGCAGCGCACCAATAGCGTCGGCGCCTCCACGGTGGCCGCCATTCACAGCGACGGGACCGGCCGCACGACGCTCCGATACGCGCGGGTCGCATGACGACGCACGGCTACTACAGCCCGCCTGGCGGGCGCGTGGAGCGCGCCACCGGGACCACCGACGCGAACGGGAACGTCACCTTCACCTGGCCGGCTGGGGCGTTCGCCGTGGCCCCGGTCGTCACCCTGGGCATGGAGGGCACCGCCGGCTTCCGGTCCGCCCGCATCACCGCGAACTCGGCGGCGTCGACTACGGTTCACGTCCTCCAGGCCGCCGGGGTCACCCTGCTCGGCATCGGCGTCCTCGCGGCCGGGGTCAACGCCCCGGGCGTGGTCGTGCACGCGCACGCGGCGGCTCCGTAGGGGGTGTGTCGGCGAGGTCTACGCCGCTGACTGCTTCTTGCGCTTATCGAGCTTGATGCGCAGCTCAGCGGCAAGTGCGATCGCGCAGAAGAACATCGCTACGACAAAGGTGGCGGGAAGGTGGGGCCCGTCACCGATGGTGCTGAGGCAAGCGAAACCGAGCATGCCCGAGGTGTCCCGGACCACAGCTGTCCACTGACGCTGGAGGGAGTGACGGACGGCCGACACGAGACTGACGATGGCGAGAAGGGCGTAGAAGACCGAACCGGTCCAATGACCAAGCACCGGCAGATGATGGCACGGCGTACTGATCATGGCCAGAGGTGGCGGGGGACGCCCGCGCACGCGCACGCGACGGCCCCGTAACCGAGGGCCGCACAGCTAGACTCATCGGGACGCCGCTGGTTCTGGGCCGGGCTGACCAACACTCGTTGGAGGGCCCCATGACCTGCCCACTGATCGCCAACCTCGACACGGTCCGGGTCACGCGCCTTGACCAGTGTGGCCGCCCCGTCTGTGGCGAGGACAACGGCTTCGTCTTTGACTGCCTGGCGAGCATCGCGATGAACCCGAACATCGAGGACGGCGAGGACGTCACGTACAAGGCGGCGAATGGCCGCCAGTGTGGATTCAAGCGCGGCTGCCCGACCTTCAACGGCTACGACGTCGAGGTCAACTTCTTCTCCGTCTCGCCGGAGTTCATCGAGATCACGACCGGAAACCCGGTGGTGTTCGGGTACGACGGCGCTCCGATCGGCTACGACGACTGCTCGCTCCAGTGCCGCAGCGGCTTCGCCCTGGAGGGCTGGGCCGAGGTGCTCGGCGAGGACGTCTGTGACACCGCCGGCGGCGGCGACGGCGCGTGGATCTACTTCCTCCTGCCGTGGGTGACCAATGGCCTCCTCGGCGACATGGAGATCGGCGCCGAGGCCGTCACGCTCCAGCTCACCGGCGCCACCCGCGCCGGCGGCGGCTGGGGCACCGGCCCCTACGACGTGCTCGCCGCGGACGCGGCCGGCACCCCGGGGCCGCTCCTCACCCCGCTCTCGGCGAGCTGCCACCGCAGGACGTTTGTGACGTCAATCGCCCCGCCGGAGCCGGTGTGCGAGTACACCCCGGTCACGGGTGGCCTCTGCCTGGCGAGCTGATGGAACCGCTCGACCTGGTCGTGCCGGTGCGGGAGGACCACGCCGCCCATCAACTCAGGTACGCCCTGAGGAGCTGGGCGGCGAACCTCCCGCACCGCACGGTGTGGCTCGTCGGGTACCGGCCGCCGTGGGTGGGCGGCGTCCGGCACATCCCGACGCGCCAGGCCGGCACGAAGTACCAGAACACGACCCGGGCCGTGCGCGCCGCGTGCGAACACCCGGAGGTCTCGGAGACCTTCCTCCTCTGCAATGACGACTTCTTCGTCATGACCCCGGTCGAGGAGGTGCCCGTCATGCACCGCGGCCCGGTCCGCGAGGTAGAGGCGTACTACGCCACGCGCGGCAACGGCTCATATCTGCGGGGGCTGCGCGAGACCCGCGACCTCCTGGTCGACCTGGGCCACGAGGACCCGGTGTCCTACGAGCTCCACGTCCCGCTGCCGGTCGACAAGGAGGGCATGGTGGCGGCCCTGAGCGCGGGCCGGCACCTGGACGTCGTCCACAAGCGCACGCTCTACGGCAACCTGGCCGGCATCGGGGGAGAGCGGATCGAGGACGTCAAGGTCATGCACCGCGGGCCCCGGTTCACCGCGTCCACCCCGTACCTGTCGACGATGCCGGACTCCTTCGGTAGCGGCGTCGTGGGGCAGGTCATCCGCCGCACGTTCCACCAGCCGTGCCGGTACGAGAGGCTGGGGGCCCGCTGATGCCGCTCCAGACCGGACCCTGTCAGGCCTGGCCCGTAGACCTGTGCTGCGAGGTCCCCGAAGGTGAGGACGGGGAGGAGGCCGTCGCCCGCTGGTCCCTGGTGGCCTCACAACTCCTGTGGGCACTGTCCGGGCGCAGGCTCGGCCCCACCTGCCCCATGGCCGTACGGCCCTGCCGGCGGGCGTGCCTGGAGTCCGCCCCCATCTCGTTCCAGGCCGGCGTGGGCACCGGCCCGTGGGTGCCGTACATCGGCACCGACGGACAGTGGCGCAACGCTTCCGTATGCGGCTGCCGCTCGGACTGCGGGTGCGGTGAGCTGTGCGAGGTGTACCTCCCCGGCCCTGTCTACGACGTGACGGAGGTCGACGTGGACGGCACCGTCCTGGTCCCGGAGGCCTACCGCGTGGACGCCGCCGGCCGCCTCGTCCGCACCGACGGGGAGTGCTGGCCCACCTGCCAGGACCTTGCCGAACCTCCGGGCACGCCGGGCACCTTCACCGTCACCTACCGCCTCGGGCTGCCGCTGGACGCCGCGGCGATCGCCGCCGTGTCGGAGCTGACGTGCCACCTCCTCAAGGGCTGCGGCGGCGCCGGCTCCTGCGGCTGCAAGGCCAACCGCAACGTCACCCGGCTCCAGCGCCAGGGCGTCGACATCGAGTTCGACCCCACCCTCATCTACAGCGAGGGCCGCACCGGGCTCCCCACCGTCGACCTGTGGCTCTCCACGGTCAACCCGTACCGGATGACCAGCCCATCCCGGGTCTACTCACCGGACTACAAGCGCCCAAGGACGACGACATGGCCCTGAGCCCGCTCGCGGTCCACGACCTCGCGGAGTCCGTCCTCGCCTGCGTGTGCGCCGCCCTGGAGGCCACGGCCGCCGAGATCGACGGGCAGCCCGGCTGCCCGTGCCGGGCGTGCGTGGTCCCGGGCGCCGCCGCCTGGGACAGCTGCGACGACCCGTGCGGCCAGGAGCAGGGCGCCGGCGGACAGCTCACCGTCAACGTCGCCCGCATCTACCCGTCGACCACCTTCCCCACCGAGGACCGCGACGTCCGCGGCATCCGCGGCTGCACCCCGCCCCCGATCACCGCCGTGGACCTGGTCATCACCCTCCTGCGGTGCGCCCCCGGCCCGGACGAGGGCGGGTGCCCGCCCACGTGCGAGGACCTGGCCGCGACGGCGCGCATCCTCCACGTGGACCAGGTGAGCGTCTACAACGCCCTGCTGTGCTGCCTGCCCGGCACGGACCCCACCCGCCGGCGCGGCCGGAAGTACGTCCTCGGCCCCTCCCGTACCGTCGGCCCGGAAGGCGGTTGCGTAGGGATCGAGCAGCGCGTCACCGTGGCCCTGTCGGGCTGCAAGTGCCCGGCCGAGGGGGAGTCGTGACCCTCCTCGACCTGGTCGACCAGCTCCGCCGGCTCGCCGAGGAGCACGGCGACCTGGAGGTGCGGGCGTACGACTATGCCGAGATCACGCCGGACGAGGTCCGGGCCGTGGAAGTGGAGAGGGAGCAGCAGGGCGCCGCGTACGTCCTGCTGCGCCCGTAGGGAGGCGAGCATGGGTGTGGAGGTACGGATCGATCAGGGCCGCCTCGCGCGGCTCCTGCGGGCCCGTGGCGGGATCGCCGAGCGCAAGCTGAGCCAGCGCACCCGCCGGGTTGCCAGCATCGCGGAGCGCGAGGCCCCGGGCGGCATGGGCGACTACGTGGACTGGCACATCGAGGAGGGGCCGCGCGGCCTGCAAGGGGTCGTCACCTGTGATCACCCCGCGGTGCGCTTCGTGTTGGACGGGACGAGGCCCCACCTGATCCGTCCGCGACGGGCGAAGGCCCTGAAATTCGAGGTCGGCGGGCGCACGGTGTACGCCAAGCTCGTCCGGCACCCTGGCAGCCGGGCCAACAACTTCATGCACCGGGCCCTGGAACAGGGCCGCTAACCCGGCGGTCAGAACAGCAGGGCAGCGACGTCCGCCGGCACCTGCCCGGTCGCGTCGGCGCCCAACTCCAACTGATGGGCGCCGGTCGGCAGGTCGACCACGGCGAGGGAGTCGGCGCAGGACACCAGGGCGCCCTGGTACTCCGCCCGCATCCCGGGCTCGTCGTGCCGCCACAAGCGACCCTTCCCCAGCGCTCCCGCGACGGGCCCGGCCGCGATAGGCCGGCCACACGTGGGGCAGTTCACGCGAGGTAGCTTCATGCCCCCAGTGTCGCGAGGACGGCCCCGCCCGGCGAGCGAAATGGAAGGCTTTGCCCGACTGTGCTAGGCGCCGGTGACGCGTAGCGGGAAGGTCAGTCCAGCACAAGACGCGCCACGCGGAGGAACTCCTTGTAAGCGACATCGCCCTCATTGAGCACGTCCAAAAAATCCGGCTCATTGGTCACGCTGATTACGAGGCGGGACCAATGGATGGAACCCTCATCGCCGAGTTCCCGCATTGTCAGGCGTAGTTCTTCTAGTGGCTCGCGCAATGGGTTGTCTGGCGCGGGCCGGACCCAATCTGAGCGTTGCTCAGGAGTGGCTTCCCTGATTGCCCCCCTCAAGTCGGTAAGTTGTATGAAGGATTTCAGCGCCGGCCCGTCCTGGGTATTGGCATCCGCCTCAATCTGCAATTTCTCATGCATGAACCGTACGGCGCGCTCATAGTGGCTCCTCTGCGCGGCTGCGTCTGTGAACGCCTCCAGCGCCGTCCCGTAGCGTTTTGCTGCCTCGGCTGCCGAGTCGGGTCCCTCAAGTTGGACGATGTTGATCGCGTGGATCACAGGGTGCATCTGCATTAGAAGTTCACGCTCTGATGTGATCTCGACAGTCGGGTCTGGAATCCATTTCCCACCGAGGAAATGACCGCCGAGTTCGATCACGCCTTGGCCTGCCAATAGCAAGGAGGCGTATGCCTCGCGACGCACCTCGCGCCGCCATTGTGAATGGGCTGCCGTGCCTTGCTGTTGCGCTGCGTCGACGGCGGCTCGGTAGGTGTCCTGTCCTGCTCGGATGGCTGCGCGCACCTGCCATCGGCCGACGAGGAGCGTGATCGGGACGGTGGCGGCCGCGACCGCGGCGGCCGCGATGGCGCCAACCCCCTGCATGTCCATGGCCAGATGATCCCGCGGCGGGGCGGCGGGTGCCGCCCGCTTGCGGGAACTGGCGGGCGGCGGCCCCGCTTACTGATCGTTTCAGAATGAAGGTCGGAGTCGTCGGAGGCAGATGATGCTGCAGGCGAGTTCCAGGAGGCCCTGGTGGAGGTCGGCGCGGCGTTCGTAGC